>NZ_JCAFRH010000003.1:0-479256 GCF_059367875.1 Stenotrophomonas sp. YJH_SMC_16
AACATCCTGGCCAGAAAGCTGGCCAGGATCGCCTGGGGGGTCTTCAAAAGCGGGCGGGACTTTGACCCCGCCATGCTGAAAGTGGGTCAAGCCTGCTTCCAGCAGGCTTGACCGCGAACATAGGATCTCGGCTCTACAGACCGGTTCGGCGCAACGAAAAAGGCGGCCCTGCGGCCGCCTCCCCGTGAATCACTTGCCCTTGACGTGCTTCATCAAGCGCCGCTTGGCCTTGACCTGCCGCTCGGTGAGGACGTTCTTCTTGCCCTCGTACGGGTTGGTACCCTCGCGGAAGATGAAGCTCACCGGCGTACCGATCAGCTTGAAACGCTTGCGGAAGAAGTTCTCCAGGTAGCGCTTGTAGGATTCCTGCAGCTCCTTCAGGCGGGTGCCGTGCACGATGAAGGTCGGCGGATTGGAGCCGGCCGGGTGCACGTAGCGCAGCTTGGAGACGTGGCCGCGGATGGTCGGCGGCGGGTTGGTCTCGTAAGCCACTTCCAGCGCCTTGTTCACTTCGCTGGTGGTGAAGGTCTTGTTCGCCGATTCGTGCGCGCGGTGCACCGCACGGAACAGCTCACGCAGGCCCGAGCCGTGCTTGGCCGAGATGCGCACCGATTCAGCCCACGGCACGAAGCCCAGCTTCAGCGACAGCATGGTTTCCGCCTGCTCGCGCTGGTACTCGGTCAGGCCGTCCCACTTGTTGATGGCGATCACCAGCGCGCGGCCGGCATCGAGCACGGCGCCGAGCACGGTGGCATCCTGGTCGGTCACACCTTCGGTGGCGTCCAGCATCAGTACGGCCACCTGGCACTGCTCGATCGACTGCATGGTCTTGACCACCGAGAACTTCTCGACGACCTCGTCCACGCGCGAACGACGGCGCAGGCCGGCGGTATCGATCAGGCGGTATTCGCGGCCGTCACGCTCCAGGTCCACCGCGATCGAGTCACGGGTGGTGCCCGGCACGTCGGAGGCGATCATGCGCTCCTCGCCAAGAATGCGGTTGACCAGCGTCGACTTGCCCACGTTCGGGCGACCGACGAAGGCGATGCGGATGCGGTTCGGATCGTTGTCCAGCTCTTCGCCGCTGCCTTCTTCCGGCAGGCGCTGGACCACTTCGTCCAGCAGGTCGTCCAGGCCCTGGCGGTGCGCAGCCGACACGGTCAGCATCTCGCCGAAACCGTAACGGGCGAACTCCGAACGCACGGTGTCCTCGTCGGTGCCGTCGATCTTGTTGATCAGAAGCAGCGTCGGGCGCGACAGCTTGCGCAGCCAGGCCAGGATCTCGTCGTCCATCGCCGACGTACCCTCACGGGCGTCAACCACGAACAGGATCAGGTCGGCTTCCGCCGCAGCGGCGCGGGCCTGGCGGGTGGTAGCCCCTGCCAGACCCTCTTCCTCTTCCGCGATACCGCCGGTATCCACGACGAGGAAATGGTTGTCCTCGTCGAGGCGGCAGACGCCGTAGTTGCGGTCGCGGGTGACGCCGGGCTGGTCATGGACCAGCGCGTCACGGGTGCGCGTAAGCGCATTGAAAATAGTCGACTTGCCGACATTCGGCCGTCCAACCAGGGCGACCAAAGGCAGCATCGCGATTACTCCAATTTTTAATTTGCCAACCGGAAGGCGGTCAGCTTGCCATCAACGTTCTGCACTAGCAGCACCCCGTCTACGACGACCGGCTGGGCCAGCAGCGCGTCGCCGCCACTTTTCGCCCGTGCCGCCATCGCACCATCGGAGGTCTGCAACCAGTGCACGTATCCCTTGTAGTCGCCGACCACGACGTAGTCGCCGTGCAGTGCCGGACCGGTCAGCGAGCGACGGGCCAGTGCGGTCTGCGACCACATCGCTGCGCCGCTGGCCTTGTCCAGGCCGAACACGCCGCCCTTGTTGTCGGTGACGAACACATTGCCAGACGAGACCGCCACACCACCGGCACCGCCATGGTCGCGCGCCCACAGCGGGCGACCGGTCGGGCCTTCGATGGCCATCGTCTGGTTCTTGAAGCTGCTCACGAACAGGGTGTTGCCATCCAGCACCGGCGCGCCGTCGACATCGGCCATGCGCTCCAGCTCGGTACGGCCTTCACCGTTGCCCACGTTCTGTTCCCACAGCGTGCGGCCATCCTGCTGGGCCAGGGCGGCAACCGCGCCCTCGTCCTTGCCGATGAACAGCACGCCCGGGCCGGTCACCACCGGCGCGTTGCCACGCACGGTCAGTGCCGGCAGCTCGCTCGGGTTGAACCACTTCTGGGTGCCGTTGCCGGCATCGAACGCGGTGATGCGGCCGTCATTGCTGCGCACGTAGACCGCGCCCTGGGCGATGGCCGGCGCGGCGATGACTTCACCCGGAACACGGGCGCGCCACTTCTCGCTGCCGTCGTTGATGTCCAGGGCGATGACCTGGCCATCCAGCGTGCCGATCACGACCAGGTTCTCACCGACCCCCGGGCCGCCGGACAGGCGCAGCTTGGCCTTCTTCTTTTCCTTCTTCGGCTCCCAGGTCCAGACCTTCTTGCCGGTCTGCAGGTCGATGGCGTGCACGCCACCGGTGAGCGCCGCAGCGAACACGTGGCCGTTGGCCACCGCCGGGCCCTGCCGCACGCCGATGCGGCGCTCGCCCTTGCCGAGGTTGACCGACCAGGCCTTGTTGACCTTCAGGGTCGGCTCGAACTTGACCAGCTCAGCCGGTTCCTGTGCCTTCTTCGCGGCCGCGTCCTTGCCGGCGAACCAGCCCTTCACGGTGCTGCAGCCGCTCAGGGCCATGCCCATCAGGAGCACGGTGGCGACGCGGGTGATCATGACCTTCTGACTCATCAAACCGACTCCGCAGGGGCGGCAACGGTGCCGCCGGCGTCCATAACCTTGGTTTCCAGCAGGCGCCGCTGCGGCGCTGCCACGTCCAGCGACTTCAGCGCTTTCTCGTACTGGCTCCGGGCGTCATCGCGCTTGCCCTGCGCCATCAGCGCGTCGCCATGGATTTCCAGGCTGCTGCTGTCAGTGGCGCTGCCCAGCAGCTTGATCGCCTCGTCACTCTTGCCGGTGGCCACCAGCAGGCGGGCCACACGCTGGTCGACCACGCGCTGCAGGTCACCTTCGACCTTCACGCCGCGCAGGGTGGCCAGGGCTTCTTCGTTCTTGCCGGCGTCGACCTGGGCCTTGGCCAGCTGCAGCGCCGCGAGGTCGCCATAGATGCTGGACGGGCCGGCTTCGAGCGCCTTGACCGCCTTGGAGGCGTCGTCGAGCTTGTTCTGCTGCAGGCCAACGAGCGCCTTCTGGTACTCGACATTGGCCGAGGCCAGCTTGCCGCCCTGATCCTTCTGGTACCACTGCCAGCCGGCAATGGCACCGATGGCGATGACTACGCCACCGAGGATGCTGGCGCCATTCTTCCGCAGCCAGCTGCGGACGCGTTCACTTTGTTCGTGCTCGTCGAGCAGATCGTCGATCGCCATGCGTACTCTCGCCCCGCCCATCGGGAGGGACCATTGGGATTAATCGAAGGTGGTGAAACCGCGCCTCAGTGCGAAACCGGGACTACGGAGCCTTCAGAGGATACCTGAAAGCGTGCCACGTTGGCTCGCTGGTAGGGGGTCAGATCGACGATAGCGCCGTTCTGCTGAACCTGGACCGCCGAGGCGTTGCCCAGGGTCACCCGGGTCACCTGGCCCGGTGTGAAGCTGCGGCTTTCGCCGGACTTGATCAGCGCCTTCTCGACGGTAGCGCCGTCCGGGCCGCCGATATCGACCCAGCTGTCGCCGCTGAACTGCATGTCCAGCGTGTTGGCGGCAGCCGCTGGCGCCGGGGCTGAACGCGGCACCGGGGCCAGCGAGGCCACGTACGGGGTGGCGGCCGGCTTGCTGGCCGGGGCGCTCGCCACTTCAGCCGGCGCCGAGGGCTCGACACCCGCAGCGGACGGGGTTACCGGCACGGCGGCCGGGATGGCATCCAGCGAGGCGGTATTCGGCGACGGGGTGGCACTGCCATCGAAATGGCCACGGGTGGCGAACCACACCGGCACCGCCAGCACCGCGGTGATGCCGACATACAGCACGCGACGGCCGAGATTCTCGGCAATGCGGCGCGCACGCGGGGTATGGGTATGGCTGACCAGGGTGGGCGGAACCACCGGGCCGACCTGGGCCTGCTCCAGCAGCTCTCCCACGTCCACATCCAGAAGCCGCGCGTAGCTGCGCAGCTGGCCGCGCACGAACACCGGCGCGCCAAGCTTCTGCCATTGTTCTTCTTCCAGCGACCTGACCACCTGGACCGGCATGCGCAGGCGCGAGCCGACATCTTCGAGGGTCAGTCCGGCCGCCTCGCGGGCCTGGCGCAGGCGGCTGCCGCAGCCGGCCGCAGTCTCGAGAGCGCTCACAGTCTGGTCATCAATCACAATGCATCAACCCTGGAGTTAGGAGCCCGCTTCCTGCGGAAATTCCTGTCGAATCCGCTGAATATAGCGATCAGATGCTGCCCGATCACCCAGCCGCGCTTCGATTTCAGACGCAAGTTGTAACACGGAACGCGTTGCGGGTGCAGCCGCAATCCTACGTTCGGCGAAGGCCCGGGCCTCCATGTAGCGGCCCTGGCGGAAGCTGAGCTGGGCCATCGCCTCCAGCGCGACCGGGTTTCCCGGCAGCGTCGACAGCGCCGCGCGCAGGTCGCGCTCGGCACGTTCAAGCTGGCCAGCGTCCAGGGCACAGCCCCCGGCATTGGCCTGGGCCTCGGCCGGTGTGGCGTAGCCCGGCGCCTGCAGCGCACGATCGAACCAGGCCAGCGACTCGGCCGGCCGGCCCTGCTGGCACAGCCACGCGCCGTAATTGTTGAGGACGTCCCCGCGCTGCGGCGCCCGTTCGGCAGCCCTGCGGAAGCTTTCGCCGGCCTGCTGGGTACGGCCACGGCGCTCGTCGATGCCGGCCATCAGCACCAGCGCATCAGGCGATTCGGGTGCCAGCTTCAGCGCCTCGCGCGCCTTGCGTTCGGCCGCATCGAGGTTGCCGACCTGCATGTCGCGGGCGGCCAGTGCCAGCAGGTCCTGCAGGCGCACCTGACGCCGCACGTTGTCCGGATCGCGGACCGAGTAGACCGGCGCTTCGCTGGGGCCCAGCCTGGCCTTGGGTTGGGATTTGCAGCCACCGACCGCAACGGCCAGCACGCCTGCGAGCAGAACCAGCCAGAGGCGGTCAGGCCGCGGCATCGCTCCCCTTCCCCGCTTGCAGCGTCTTGTTGAACTCCGCCTGGCGGCGGGTGCGGTCCATCACCTGGCCCTTGAGCTGGCCACAGGCGGCATCGATGTCGTCGCCACGGGTGCGGCGGACCATGGTCAGCACGTTGCTGTCGAGCAGGATCTTCTGGAAGGCGCGGATGTGCGCCTCTTCCGAACGCTCGTAGCGGGTACCCGGGAACGGGTTGAACGGAATCAGGTTGACCTTGCCCGAATCCTTGGCCTGCACCGCGTTGTCGAACTGGCGCATCAGGCGGGCCAGCTCGCGGGCATGTTCGGGCTTGTCGTTGATGCCCTTCATCAGGGTGTATTCGAAGGTGACCGATTCGCGGCGCTTGTTGGCGCGCAGGTAGCGTGCGCACGAGGCCATCAGCTCGGCGATCGGGTACTTCTTGTTGAGCGGCACCAGGGTTTCGCGCAGCGCATCGTTCGGCGCATGCAGCGACACCGCCAGCGACACGTCGCTTTCGGCAGACAGGCGGTCGATCTGCGGCACCAGGCCGGAGGTCGACAGGGTCACGCGCTTGTTGGCCAGGCCGTAGCCCAGGTCGTCGCGCATCACGCTCATGGCGCGCACGACGTTGTCGAAATTCATCAGCGGCTCGCCCATGCCCATCATCACCACGTTGGTGAGGCGGCGCATCTGGTGCGGCACGTTGCCCAGGTGGCGTGCGGCAACCCACACCTGGCCGATGATCTCGGCGGTGGTCAGGTTGCGGTTGAAGCCCTGGGTGGCGGTGGAGCAGAACGTGCAGTTCAGGCCGCAACCGACCTGCGAAGACACGCACAGCGTGCCGCGGGTCTTGTCCGGGATGTACACGGTCTCAATGGCGTTCTTGCCATCCACGCCCATCGCCAGCAGCCACTTGTGGGTGCCGTCGGCGGAGGGCTTGTCGAACACGATGTTGGGAACCAGTACCTCGGCATGGGCCTGCAGCTTGGCACGCAGGACCTTGCCGAGGTCGGTCATTTCATCGAAGTCGGTGACGTAGCGATGGTGGATCCACTTCATCACCTGGTGGGCACGGAACTTCTTTTCGCCGAGAACCTCGACGAAAAACTTCTCCAGGCCCGCGCGATCGAGGTCGAGCAGGTTCTGCTTGCCAGCCGTGGGTGCCGACTTCGGCAGCGGCTGGATGGCGGGGGACTGTACGACCTCGTTCACGGCATTACTCTCAGCGCGAGACGACTTCGGTGGCGGCGAAGAAGTAGGCGATTTCAATCGCGGCATTCTCGACCGAGTCCGAGCCGTGGGCGGCGTTGGCATCGATGGATTCGGCGAAGTCGGCGCGGATGGTGCCCGCAGCGGCTTCCTTCGGGTTGGTGGCGCCCAGCAGGTCGCGGTGGGCCAGGACGGCGTTCTCGCCTTCCAGGGCCTGGATCATCACCGGGCCGGAGATCATGAACTCGACCAGCGCGTTGAAGAACGGACGCTCGCGGTGCACGGCGTAGAAGCCTTCGGCTTCACGGCGCGACAGCTGCTTGTACTTGGCGGCCACGACCTTCAGGCCGGCCTTCTCGAAGCGGGCGTAGATTTCGCCGATGACGTTCTTGGCAACGGCGTCCGGCTTGATGATCGAAAGGGTGCGCTCCAGCGCCATGGGATGTCTCCAATGGAATCGGGCCGCTGATGGCCCGAAGGGTAACATGAAAAAAACCCGCGTCGGGACGCGGGCTTAGCCTGATAAACGTAGGCGAATTGTAAAAGATAACGTGGCCGGGTGGTAGAGGGCCGTGTGGCCCTGTAGTAGCGCCGAGCCCATGCTCGGCTGGCCCTTGGCCGAAGAGCAGCCGAGCGCGGGCTCGGCTCTACAGGTTCAGGTCCACCCATTCACCCACCTGAGTAAAATCTGACCGAGCCGGCCGATTTTGCTGCACTGCAAAATGCCATACGGTACCGTCTGGTTCTAGTATCAAACAATCGTTTGATTAAGGTCCGCCCATCGATGGCCAAGCCCGCCCACTTCTCGACCAAGGACCGGATCCTCGGCGCGGCCGAGGAGCTGTTCGCCCAGCACGGCTTCGCCGGCACCTCGCTGCGGCAGGTGACCAGCCAGGCCGACGTCAACATCGCCGCGGTCAACTACCACTTCGGTTCCAAGGAAAACCTGGTCAACGAGGTCTTCCGCCGCCGCATGGACGAGATGACCGGTGCCCGCCTGGCACAGCTGGAGCGGGCCCGCAGCGAACACCCCGGTGAACTGCGCCCGGTGCTGGCCGCCTTCGTCGAACCGGCGCTGGCGCTGGCCCAGGACCGCCAGAACGGCGGCGCCTTCGTGCGCGTGATCGCCCGCGCCTATGCCGAGAAGAACGACAACCTGCGCAAGTTCCTGTCTGACCACTACGGCCACGTGCTGCGTGCGTTCGGCAAGGCCATCGGCGAGTGCGTGCCCGGCCTGAGCAAGGAAGAGCTGTACTGGCGCCTGGACTTCCTGGCCGGCTCGCTCACCTATGCCATGGCCGACTTCGGGCTGATCAAGCGTCCCGCCGGTGTCACCGAAGCGGCGCATCGTGCCCATGCCGCCCACGAACTGATCCATTTCGCCGAAGCCGGGTTCCGCGCCGCCGCACGCGCCAGCGCCCTGCCCGCTTCCCTTTGATTCCACCCAGTAACTGCTGACCAACAAAGGCCCTACACCATGTCCAATTCCCTGCTAGTCCGCCGCGCCGCCGTGCTGGGTGCCGGCGTCATGGGTGCCCAGATCGCCGCCCACCTCACCAACGCTGGCGTCGACACCGTGCTGTTCGACCTGCCTGCCAAGGAAGGTCCGGCCGACGGCATCGTGCTGAAGGCGATCGCCAACCTGGGCAAGCTGAGCCCGGCGCCGCTGGCCAGCAAGTCGCTGGCCGAAGCCATCACCCCGGCCAACTATGAGTCGGGCCTGGAGCAGCTGAAGGACTGCGACCTGATCATCGAGGCCATTGCCGAGCGCATGGACTGGAAGCAGGACCTGTACAAGAAGATCGCGCCGTTCGTGGCCGACCACGCGGTGCTGGCCTCCAACACCTCGGGCCTGGGCATCAACAAGCTGGCCGACGTGCTGCCCGAGCAGCTGCGTCACCGCTTCTGCGGCGTGCACTTCTTCAACCCGCCGCGCTACATGCACCTGGCCGAGCTGATCCCGGCCACCACCACCGACGCCGCCGTGCTGGAAGGCCTGGAAGCCTTCCTGGTCACCACCCTGGGCAAGGGCGTGGTGTACGCCAAGGACACCCCGAACTTCATCGGCAACCGCATCGGCGTGTTCTCGATCCTGTCCACCATCCACCACACCCAGCAGTTCGGCCTGGGCTTCGATGAAGTGGACGGCCTGACCGGCCCGCTGGTCGGTCGCCCGAAGTCGGCGACCTATCGCACCTCCGACGTGGTCGGCCTGGACACCATGGCGCACGTCATCAAGACCATGGGCGACACCCTGCCGAATGATCCGTGGCATGAGTTCTTCAAGTCGCCGAAGTGGCTGGACGCGCTGATTTCCAAGGGCGCGCTGGGTCAGAAGACCGGCGCCGGCATCTTCCGCAAGGTCGGCAAGGACATCGTGGTGCTGGACCTGGAGAAGCAGGACTACCGCCCGGCCGATCGCGCTGCCGCGCCGGAAGTGGTCGAGATCCTGAAGATCAAGAACCCGGCCGAGAAGTTCGCCAAGCTGCGCGAAAGCCAGCACCCGCAGGCGCAGTTCCTGTGGGCGACCTTCCGCGACCTGTTCCACTACAGCGCCTACCACCTGGCCGACATCGCCGAGACCGCGCGCGACGTGGACCTGGCCATCCGCTGGGGCTACGGCTGGTCGCTGGGCCCGTTCGAAACCTGGCAGGCCGCCGGCTGGAAGCAGGTCGCACAGTGGATCGCCGATGACATCGTGGCCGGCAAGAGCATGAGCAACGCCCCGCTGCCGGACTGGGTGTTCGATGGCCGCGACGGCGTGCATGCCGCCGAAGGCAGCTACAGCCCGTCGCGCAATGCCAAGCTGCCGCGCTCGTCGCTGCCGGTGTACCAGCGCCAGCGCTTCCCCGATCCGCTGCTGGGCGAGAAGTTCGGGCCGGGCGAGACCGTGTTCGAGAACGACGGCCTGCGCATGTGGCACGACGGTGATGGCATCGCCGTGGTCAGCTTCAAGACCAAGATGAACACCGTGTCCGACCAGGTGCTGGACGGCCTGCAGGAATGCGTCAGCCGCGCCGAGAAGGACTTCCAGGGCCTGGTGATCTGGCAGCAGAAGGAGCCCTTCTCTGCCGGTGCCGATCTGGCCGGTGCACTGGGCCTGCTGCAGGCCGGCAAGGTCGACCAGTTCGAAGAAATGGTTGCCAACTTCCAGCGCACCAGCCAGCGCATCAAGTACTCGCTGGTGCCGGTGGTTGCCGCCGTGCGTGGCCTGGCGCTGGGTGGTGGCTGCGAGTTCCAGATGCACAGCGCCAAGACCGTGGCCTTCCTGGAAAGCTACATCGGCCTGGTCGAGGCCGGCGTCGGCCTGCTGCCGGCCGGTGGTGGCCTGAAGGAACTGGCCGTGCGCGCCTCGCAGGCCGCAGGCCCGGGCGGTGATGTGTTCGCCGAACTGAAGAAGACCTTCGAGACCGTGGCGATGGCCAAGGTGTCCAACTCCGCGGTCAACGCCAAGGAACTGGGCCTGCTGCGCAGCACCGACAAGGTGGTGTTCAACAGCTACGAAGCGCTGCACATCGCCAAGGCCGAAGCGCGCGCCCTGGCCGAAGCGGGCTACCGTCCGCCGCTGCCGGCACGCCGCATCCAGGTGGCCGGTGACGTGGGTATCGCCACCTTCAAGATGATGCTGGTCAACATGCTGGAAGGCCGCTTCATCAGCCCGTACGACTACGAGATCGCCGAGCGCATCGCCACCGTGCTGTGCGGCGGCAAGGTCGACCGCGGCACCCTGGTGGACGAAGAGTGGCTGCTGACCCTGGAGCGCAAGCACTTCGTCGAACTGGCCCAGCAGGAAAAGACCCAGGCCCGCATCGCGCACATGCTGAAGACCGGCAAGCCGCTGCGTAACTGATCGCCATCCCTGCTTTTGGTGGGTGCCCACCTTGGTGGGTACTCCTCCGCCTCTGGTAGGTGCCCACCTTGGTGGGCACACCGGCAAAAAACTTCGAGAGATCACTGCAATGACCAAGCAAATCCAGGACGCCTACATCGTCGCCGCCACCCGTACTCCGGTCGGCAAGGCGCCCAAGGGCATGTTCCGCAACACCCGCCCCGACGACATGCTTGCGCACGTGCTGCGCAGCGTCGTCGCGCAGGCCCCGGGCGTGGACGTCAACCGCATCGATGACGCGATCATCGGCTGCGCGATGCCGGAAGCCGAGCAGGGCATGAACGTCGCCCGCATCGGCGTGCTGCTGGCCGGCCTGCCGAACACCATCGCCGCACAGACCGTGAACCGCTTCTGCTCCTCCGGCCTGCAGGCCGTGGCGCAGGCTGCAGACGCGATCCGCCTGGGCAACGCCGACCTGATGCTGGCCGGTGGCACCGAGTCGATGTCGATGGTGCCGATGATGGGCAACAAGATCGCCATGGCACCGAGCGTGTTCGACAACGACCACGTGGCCATCGCCTACGGCATGGGCATCACCGCCGAGAAGGTGGCCGAAGAGTGGAAGGTCTCGCGCGAAGACCAGGACGCCTTCGCCCTCGCCTCGCACCAGAAGGCCATGGCGGCGATCCAGAACGGCGAGTTCAAGGACGAGATCAGCCCGTACGAGATCGTCTCGCACCTGCCGGACCTGGCCGATGGCCAGCGCATCATCACCCGCAACAAGATCGCCGACACCGACGAAGGCCCGCGCCCGGACTCCTCCGCCGAAGGCCTGGCCAAGCTGCGCCCGGTGTTCCGCAACGGCCAGTTCGGCGGCACCGTCACCGCCGGCAACTCCTCGCAGATGAGCGATGGCGCCGGTGCCGTGCTGCTGGCCTCGGAGCAGGCGATCAAGGATTACGGCCTGACCCCGCTGGCCCGTTTTGTCAGCTTCTCGGTGGCCGGCGTGCGCCCGGAAGTGATGGGCATCGGCCCGATCGCCGCGATCCCGAAGGCACTGAAGCAGGCGGGCCTGACCCAGGACCAGCTGGACTGGATTGAACTGAACGAAGCGTTCGCCGCGCAGTCGCTGGCCGTGATCCGCGATTGCGGCCTGGACCCGAGCAAGGTCAACCCGCTGGGCGGCGCGATCGCCCTGGGCCACCCGCTGGGTGCAACCGGCGCGATCCGTACCGCAACCCTGCTGCACGGCCTGCGTCGTCGCCAGCAGAAGTACGGCATGGTGACGATGTGCATCGGCACCGGCATGGGCGCGGCGGGTATTTTCGAAGCGCTGTAAGGTTCAAAGCGTTGCCGGCTGATTGTTGGTTGGCTGTGGGGCCCGGGTGGGTGAGGCTGCCCGGGACACGCCGTAAACCCGTCCCTGGGGGCTTGGCAGCGGCTTGCTAGCGTGCGCAATCCTGCGCACGCAGCAAGGCCGGGGTTGGGCGTCCTGCCCAACCCGCCAGGCGCATGCGCCTGGCCCATGCCGCTGACAGTCCCGGTCAGCCTCACCCACCCGCGCCACCCAACATTCCGCGCGGCGGAGGGGTGAGCAAAGGCAGGGTCAAAGGCCGGGGTCAGAGCCCTTTGCTGCGCAAAGGGATCTGACCCCAACAATCAAAAAAGGCAGCCAGAGGCTGCCTTTTTTGATTGTGCTTCTGCCTTTGATTCCGCCCTTCCCGTCCGCGCCCGCAGGAAACCTGCCAGGCGGGACGGGTGGGCCGTTGCAGGACCGTTGGCGCCATGGATGGCGCCATCGAGCCCCCATGGACGGGTTTACGGCGTGTCCTGCAACAGCCCACCCGTCCCGCCCATCACGTATCAATCAAGGCGCTGCACGGAACGCTTGATAAACCTTATTCCGCCAACATCGCCGTCAGTTTCTCCCGCGCCGGCCCGGCCAGCTTCGGGTTGTCCAGCGCAAAGCGGATCGTCGCCTCCACCAGCCCCAGATGCGTGCCGCAGTCGAAGCGGGTGCCCTCGAAACGATAGGCATCAACCTCTTCGGTCTTCAGCAGCTGCGCGATCGCGTCGGTCAGCTGGATCTCGCCACCGGCACCGCTGCCGGTCTGCTCCAGCAGCTCGAAGATCTTCGGGCTCAGCACATAGCGGCCGACCACCGCCAGGTCGCTCGGCGCGTCCTCCGGCTTCGGCTTCTCCACAATCTGCGAAATGCGACCCTTGCGGCCGTCGAACGCGTCAGTGGCCACGATGCCGTAGCTGGCAGTCTTGTCGTGCGGCACGTCTTCAACGGCGATCACGCTTGCACCACTGGCCTCGTTGAGGTCGGCCATCTGCTTCAGTGCGCCGTCGCCGCGGTTCCAGATCAGGTCATCCGGCAGCAGCACCGCGAACGGCTCGTCGCCGATCACGGCCTTGGCGCACAGCACCGCATGGCCCAGGCCCAGGGCCTCGGCCTGGGTCACGAAGATCGCACGCACGCCGTTGGGCAGCACGTGGCGGATCATCTCCAGCTGTTCCTGTTTGCCGGCGCGCTCGAGCTTCTGCTCCAGCTCGTAGGCCTTGTCGAAGTAGTCGGCGACCGCGTGCTTGTAGCGGTTGGTAATGAACACCAGCGTGTCACAGCCCGCTTCGATCGCCTCATCGACCGCGTACTGGATCAGCGGACGATCAATGATCGGCAACATTTCCTTCGGAACCGTCTTGGTTGCCGGCAAAAAGCGCGTCCCGAGCCCTGCCACTGGAAAAACTGCCTTGCGAATTCGCTTGCTCATTGGTGCCTGTTGGCCTCACGTGCCGGAAAAGGCACGACTTTAGCGGATGAAATGTAAGCATCCTGTTCGATAGGAGAAAACTCCGGCATCGTCGCGAACAGGATCTCCTGGATGCTGGTGGTGTCGTAACCAGCCACGGCATCGCGCAGGCGTGGAACATTGCCCAGCACCAGATCACGCGAGAACGTGCGTACACCGGCCTCGAGAATCTTCGGGTGCGCGGTGGAACGGTAGTCCTCGTCCGAATAGAACAGCGTCTCGTGCAGCTTCTCGCCCGGACGCAGCCCGGTGTAGATGATCGGAATGTCCTTGTACGGCTGCTTGCCGGCCAGGCGGATCATCTGCTCGGCCAGCACGCGGATCGGCACCGGCTCGCCCATGTCGAGCGTATAGATCGCACCGTGCGACGCCGAAGCGGCCGCCTGCAGGATCAGCTGGCAGGCCTCCGGGATGGTCATGAAGTAGCGACTGACCTCCGGATCGGTGACGGTCACCGGCCCGCCACGCAGGATCTGTTCGCGGAACAACGGCACCACGCTGCCTGCAGAGGCCAGCACGTTGCCGAAGCGCACCGTGACGAAACGGGTATGCGTGGACTTCTGGTCCAGGCTCTGGCAGATCATCTCCGCATAGCGCTTGCTGGCGCCCAGCGCATTGACCGGGTCGACCGCCTTGTCGGTGGAGATGAACACGAAATGCTCCACGCGTGCCTCCAGGCAGGCGCGGGCCACGTTCTCGGTGGCCAGGATGTTGTTGCGCACCGCTTCGCGCAGCTGCCGCTCCAGCACCGGCACATGCTTGTAGGCGGCGGCATGGAAGGCGGTGTCGACGGGGTGCAGCGACAGGGCGTGGCGGATCACCGCCGGGTCACCGCAGTCGCCCAGCACCGCTTCGACCTCGACATCCGGGAAGCTGCGCCGCAGCTCGCCCTCGATTGTCAGCAGCAGCAGCTCGCTGATCTCGAGCAGGATGATGCGGCCGGCGCCGTGACGCGCGCACTGGCGGCACAGCTCGGAGCCGATCGAACCACCGGCGCCGGTGACCATCACCGTACGCCCGCCCAACCAGCCACGGATCAGGTTCCAGTCCGGCATGATCGGCTTACGGCCGAGCAGGTCCTCGATCGCCACTTCCTTCAACTGCCCCGGCAGCGACTGGCCCTGCAGGATATCGCTGAGCTTGGGCACGGTGCGGAACGGCACGCCGGTGCTTTCGCAGATGGCGACGATGCGCTGCATGCCCGCAGCGTCCAGCGACGGAATGGCGATCACCAGCAGCTTGGCCGCGGTCTCGCGGACCACTGTCGGCGCATCGTCCAGGGTGCCGAGGATCGGCAGGCCCTGCAGCTTGGCACCGCGCAGGTGCGGCGCGTCGTCCAGCAGGCCGACCGGCTCGAAATTGCCCGAACGGCGCAGGTCACGGACCAGGGTCTCGGCGGCCTGGCCGGCACCCAGGATCAGCACGCGACGCGCGGACGAGTCCGACTGCAGCGCCTGATAGTCCTTCCAGGCCCGGTACAGCAGGCGCGGCGCGCCCAGCAGCGCCGACAGCGCGAACGGATAGATCACCAGCACCGACATCGGCACGCCGTCGAAGCGCTTCCACATCAGCACCAGCACGATGGCGACCATGCCGATGAAGCTGGCCTTGAAGATGTTCAGCAGGTCGCTGACGCTGGCGAACCGCCACAGGCCGCGATAGAGGCCGACGCGCCAGAACACCATGCCCTGCAGCAGCAGCACCAGCGTGGTGTCGACGTTCCAGAGTGGGAGCTCGGGGGCGTTGGCCAGGATCGAGTACCGCCCCGCGTGGAGCAGCTGCCAGCACGCCCAGACCATGAACAGGTCATGGCAGACGATGGCCGAACGCGGCATCAGGCCGAGGATTCTGTCCCGCCAGGGTGAAGCCATAAGTCAGGTATTTCCTTTTGGGTGGCGCAATCCATTGCGCAGGAGGAGCCAGAGGACGCTCAGCGCGGTGAACCACGCGATCGCCACGGCAGCCTCCCACCTCGGCTGCAAATTGGAGCAGACATTAAGCACTGTAATACTGAACAGGCCCAAAGCAAAGTACATCCCTGTTACCTGGGCGTGACTGGCTCCTGCCTGCACCGCGCGCTGGTAAACGTGCTGGGTATGGGGTTCCATCCAGCGTTGTCCTGAAATGATGCGCGCCAGCAGTGTGAAGCCCGCGTCCACAAGGAAGGGCGATGCCGACACCAGCAGCAGGATCCAGTGGATGTCGGTCTTTACGCTGGCCAGTGCCAGCACTGCCGCCACCGCGTAGCCCAGCGCGCCACTTCCGACATCGCCCATGAAGATCCGGGCCCGCGGGAAGTTGAACGGCAGGAAGCCAAGGCAGGCCAGCCCCAACGCGACCGCCGCCAGCGAGTACGGCCAAGGCAGCAGCGGCGCCAGTCCCAGCGCGACCACGATGGCCTGGCTGGCGGCGATGCCGTTGATCCCATCCATGAAATTCCAGATGTTGATCAGCGAAGCGGTGAACAGCAGGACCAGTACGGCCAGCAGCCAGCTGCCGCCATGGACCTTGACCAGCGCGGCCAGCAGCGCGGCGGCGATGAAGTGCACCATCAGGCGGCGCATGGCCGGAAGCGGCCGGTGATCGTCCCACCAGCCGATACCCGCCACCAGCGCCAGGCCAAGGCTGGCGACCAGCAGGCTCGGACGCGCTTCGGGCCAGGCCCACATGGCAACACCGGCGGTCACCAGCAGGCTGATGACGATGGCGATGCCGCCGCCACGCGGGGTCGCCACGCTATGACTGCGGCGTTCGCCCGGCTGGTCAAACAGTTGCCGGCGCAGCGCGTAGCCCCGCGCTGCCCAGGTCAGTGCCGCACTCAGCAGGGCCAGACCCAGCAGCGCGCCCATCACGAACCACGGCATGGATCAGAGCACCGCGTAGTTCAGCAGCGGCTTGACCGTACCCCACTCCTTGCAGCTCGGGCACTGCCAGTGGTGGGTGCGCGCACCGAAACCACAACGGGTGCAGCGATAGGCCGGATTGCGCACCAGCAACTGGTCGGTGATGTGCTTGAGGTCGTGCAGGGTCGCCGTGGAATCGGCACCTTCAGCCAGTGTCAGGTCGATCAGCGCGGACTCGCCACGCACCGACGGGCGATCCTTGAGCTGGCGGCCCAGGTAGGCACGGGCCGGGGCCACGCCCTCCTGCTCTTCCATCAGACGGGTCAGCGCCAGCACCGGGGCAATGCCACGGTAATGCTCGGTCATCTCCGACAGGAAGGCGCGCGCGCCGGCCAGATCGCCCACCTTGCGGTAGTTCTGCATCAGCGCCGGCAGCAGCTCCGGCAGGTACTCCGGATCGTTGCGCGCCGCGCGCTCGAAGGCGCGCACGGCCGCTTCCGGATTGCCGGCATCGGTTTCCAGGCGGCCTTCAATGATGCCGGCACGGACCGACATCGCATCGGCCTGGTAGGCCCGGGCAATCGCTGCCCTCGCCTCTTCCAGCTTGCCGGCACCGCGGAAGCGTTCGGCCAGTTCGCATTCGAACTGCCCGATCAGCTTGCCCATCGGCTCGCCGGTGACATCCTCGAAACGGGTGGCGTTGTCGATCGCCTTTTCCCAGTCGCGCTCGGCCTGGTAGATGCCGATCAGGTGCTTGAGTGCCTGCGGGGCACGCTGGTCCAGCTGGGCCAGTTCGGTGAACACGGTTTCGGCGCGGTCCAGCAGGCCGGACTTCATGTAGTCCTCGCCCAGCGCCAGCAGCGCCTGCACGCGTTGCGCATCGCTGAGGTCGTGGCGGTTGACCAGGCCCTGGTGCAGGCGGATGGCGCGGTCGACTTCGCCGCGGCGACGGAACAGATGGCCCAGCGCGACCTGGGTCTCGAAGGTTTCCTTGTCCAGCTCGGCGATGTGCAGGAACAGCTCGATGGCCTTGTCCGGCTGCTCGTTGAGCAGGTAGTTCAGGCCACGGAAATAGGTGCTCGACAGGCGGCTGACCTGGCTGTCACCGTGGCGTTGACCACCACGCCGTCCGATCACCCACCCGGCCAGTGCGGCCAGCGGAACGAACAGGAAGAACCAGAACCACTCGGTGACGAAATCCATCTTCGATCAGCGTCCATCAAAAGATTGGGGGGAAGCAACCGGTGCCGGCGTGGCGACAGCGGACTTGTTGGCGCGGCGCAACTGGCTGTAGAGCGGAATGACCACGCTCACCAGCACCAGGCCAGCGCCGACGATGACACCCACCAGCAGCGCGGCGATCAGGGCCACGCCCACCGAGGTGTGCAGTTGGGTAAACAGCAGGTTGATCGACATCGCGGTCATGTTGACCGCACCGATGATCAATCCAAGGATCAATACCGCCAGCAGGACCAGCAGACGAAAAACCTTCATGCGACAGCTCCAGTGGCAGGAGTCCGTAGCTTATCCGACTCGCGGCTGGATTCGCACGCGGTGGCGCGACGGGAGGCTCAGGCCGGATCGGCGTCCAGCGGCAGCACACTGCTGACCCGCTCGCGCAGTTCCTTGCCCGGCTTGAAATGGGGGACGTGCTTGCCCGGCAGGGCAACCGATTCGCCGGTCTTCGGGTTGCGACCCAGGCGCGGCGGACGATAGTGCAGCGAGAAGCTGCCAAAACCACGGATTTCGATGCGATCCCCGGCGGACAGCGATCCGCCCATCATTTCCAGCAACGACTTCACCGCCAGATCGACATCATCGGCCTTCAGGTGCGCCTGGCGGCGCGCAAGGATTTCGATCAGTTCGGATTTGGTCATTACCGGCTCACATCAGGGGTATCCCAGCCTGAAACGGCCCGGGCAATGCCCGGGCCGTCCAGGAAACAACGAACAGCGTAAGGCCGATTACTCGGACTTGTTGCCGTTCAGCTGTGCACGCAGCAGCGCGCCCAGCTGGGTGGTGCCGCTGGAAGCCGAAGAGGACTGGTATTCCTCCAGCACTTCGCGCATTTCAGCGTCGTCCTTGGCCTTGATCGACAGCTGCAGGGTACGGCCCTTGCGGTCCATGCCCACGAACTTGGCTTCGACCTTGTCGCCGACCTTCAGGTGCTGGGTGGCGTCGTCAACGCGCTCGTTGGCGATGTCGCGGGCCGAGACGTAACCTTCGATGCCGTCAGCCAGCTCGATGATCGCGCCCTTGGCGTCGACTTCCTTCACCACGCCTTCGACCTTGGAGCCCTTCGGATTGGCAGCCATGTACTGGCCGAACGGATCCTGCTCCAGCTGCTTCACGCCCAGGGAGATGCGCTCGCGCTCCGGATCGACAGCCAGGACGACGGCGTCCAGGGTATCGCCCTTCTTGAAGTTGCGAACGACGTCTTCGCCGGTGGTGTTCCAGCTGATGTCGGACAGGTGGACCAGGCCGTCGATGCCGCCGTCCAGGCCGATGAAGATGCCGAAGTCGGTGATCGACTTGATCTGGCCCGACACCTTGTCACCCTTCTTGTGGGTGGCAGCGAAGGTTTCCCACGGATTGGCGGCAACCTGCTTCATGCCCAGCGAGATACGGCGACGCTCTTCATCGACGTCCAGCACCATCACTTCGACTTCATCACCCACCTGGACAACCTTGGACGGGTTGACGTTCTTGTTGGTCCAATCCATCTCGGAGACGTGCACCAGGCCTTCGACGCCCGGCTCGATCTCAACGAACGCACCGTAATCGGTGACGTTGGAGACCTTGCCGAAGACGCGGCTGTTGGCCGGGTAACGACGGCCGATGTTGTCCCACGGATCCTCGCCCAGCTGCTTCAGGCCCAGCGAAACGCGGTTGCGCTCGCGGTCGAACTTCAGCACGCGGACGTCCAGCTCGTCGCCGACGTTCACGACTTCCGACGGGTGACGCACGCGCTTCCACGCCATGTCCGTGATGTGCAGCAGGCCGTCGATACCGCCCAGGTCCACGAACGCGCCGTAGTCGGTCAGGTTCTTGACGACACCCTTCAGGATCGCGCCTTCCTGCAGCTTGTCCATCAGCTGCTCGCGCTCTTCCGAGTGCTCGCTTTCGACGACAGCGCGGCGCGAGACCACGACGTTGTTACGCTTGCGGTCCAGCTTGATGAGCTTGAACTCGAGTTCCTTGCCTTCCAGGTAGGCCGGATCGCGCACCGGGCGCACATCGACCAGGGAACCCGGCAGGAAGGCGCGGACATCCTTGATGTCCACGGTGAAACCACCCTTGACCTTGCCGCTGATGCGGCCGGTGATGGTTTCGTTCTTTTCCAACGCTTCTTCCAGCTCGTCCCACACCATCGCGCGCTTGGCCTTCTCGCGCGACAGGACGGTTTCGCCGAAGCCGTTCTCGATCGAGTCGAGGGCGACCTTGACGATGTCGCCTTCGGCGACGTCGATTTCGCCAGCGTCGTTACGGAACTGTTCGATCGGCACGATGCCTTCGGACTTCAGGCCAGCGTTGATCACCACGACATCGCCGCGGACTTCAACAACGGTACCGCTGACGATGGCGCCCGGCTTCAGCTTGGCCAGGTTGGCCTGGCTGGCTTCAAACAGTTCGGCAAATGATTCGGTCATTAGATTTACTCTGTTGGACACATGGGTCGGTGGCGTCCCCTTCAGGGGAATGGCGACCGCCCGCCTGTTGGTCGACCCCGGAAACGCAGGTCGTGTGTAGTAGGAAAACCGCCACGCATCATTGCGCGACGGAGCTGGTACAGCACTGTTATGCGCGACCACCGCCGATGCTGCTGGCAGTGCTCCCGCGCGAACGGATCAGGCAGCCGGAACCGGAAGCAGATCCATCACTCTGGCAACGACATCTGCGATGCCGATGCCTGTGGTGTCGATGAGGACAGCATCGTCTGCCGGCTTCAGGGGCGCCACGGTACGCTGAGCATCACGGGCGTCGCGGGCCATGATCTCGCGCAGGAGGTCATCAAAGTTAACAGAAACCCCCTTGTCTTTCAACTGCTTATGCCGGCGCTCGGCGCGCTCCTCGGCACTGGCGGTCAGGAAGACCTTATAGGGGGCGTCCTTGAAGATCACCGTACCCATGTCGCGGCCATCGGCAACCAGGCCGGGCAGCTCCCTGAATGCGCGCTGGCGCTCCTTCAGGGCCGCGCGGACCTCCGGAATGGCGGCAATGGCCGAGGCCAGGGCGCCAGTGGTCTCCAGGCGCAGCTCGTCGGTGGCATCGGTGCCGTTGACCATGACCCGCATCGACTCGCCCTGTTCAACAAACTGAACATGGGTGTCGAAGGTGCAGCGCACCAGTGCCGAGGCATCGGACGTATCAATGTCGGCCCAGCTCGCGGCCACGCCCACTGCCCGGTACAGCGCGCCCGAATCCAGGTAATGCCAGCCCATCCGGCGCGCGATGATGCGGCTGATGGTACCCTTGCCGGCCCCGGAAGGGCCGTCGATGGTCAGGACGGGAGCGAGTGGATTCATGGGGTTCCCAGAGCGTGTGAAGGGGTCATTCTAGCCCCTGCCAGACACCCCCAGCGGGATCTTTTGTGCAACCACTTGAAACCACGAGGAAAAGCCCGGTAGAATGGCGGGCTTGAACGAGCGTCAACTGCCGATTGTCTTTCGCATATCGCGGCCACGCTCCACCCGAACAACTACTGTTTACGCCGAGGTATGCCATGAAAGTCCTGTCCTCCCTGAAGTCGGCGAAGGCCCGTCACCGTGACTGCAAGGTCGTGCGTCGTCGTGGCAAGATCTTCGTCATCTGCAAGTCGAACCCGCGTTTCAAGGCGCGTCAGCGCTAAGCCTCACAGCCTTCCGGCTGCGGCTGGCCCTACGCGGGGCCGACCCGATGCAAGAAACCGCCTTCGGGCGGTTTTTTGTTTATGCGGCTTTTTCCTGCCGTTTTTGCTGTAATCGCCTTTCTTGACCACTGGGGAGTAGATCGAGATGAAGCGTTACCTGTCCGCCCTGACCGTGATGGCCACCCTGGCCGCCGCCACACCGGCACTGGCCGATACCCTGCTTGTCGACCGCGCCCGCGAGAAGCCGGCCGGTGCCCTGCCCGTGCGCGGCCAGAGCATGCAGCAGGTGCAGGCGCAGTTCGGCGCGCCCAGCGAGCAGCTGCAGCCACGTGGCGGGCAGAAGCGGCAGTGGCCGACCATCAACCGCTGGGTGTACCCGCAGTTCACCGTCTACTTCGAGAAGCAGAAGGTGATCGACGTGGTGGCCAACCAGGCGGACCCGAACGAAATCGGCCCGAAACCGCCGATCCGTTGATCCCTTTACCCGCCGTGGGCGGGCCTGTGTAGCGAGACCATGAACCAGACCCTTCGTTTTCCTGCCGAATGGGAAGCCCAGAGTGGCGTCCTGATTGCCTGGCCCACCGCCGACACCGACTGGGCCGACCGCCTGGGCCAGGTGGAAGAGACCTACATCGCCCTGGTCGCGGCCATCACCCGCTTCCAGCCGGTGCTGATCTGCGTGGCCGACGATGATGTGGAGACCTATGCCGAGATGCGGCTGCGCTCCAACCGCATCGACATGGACAAGGTCCACTTCACCACGGCGGCCTACGACGATACCTGGCTGCGCGACTCCGGCCCGATCACCCTGCGCCGCGCCGACGGCGGCTTCCAGCTGCTGGATTTCCGCTTCACCGGCTGGGGCGGCAAGTTCGACGCCACCCTGGATGACCAGCTGGTGGGCGTGCTCGACCAGGCCGGTGTGTTCAACGACGCGCCGGTGCGCAGCATCCCGTTCGCGCTGGAAGGCGGCGGCATCGAGACCGACGGCGAAGGCACCCTGCTGACCACCTGGAAGTGCCTGCACGAGCGCCACCCGGACCGCGACCGCGCCAGCCTGAGCGCCGACCTGGCCGACTGGCTGCAGCAGGACCGCGTGCTGTGGCTGGACCACGGCTACCTGGAAGGCGACGACACCGACGCGCATATCGACACCCTCGCCCGCTTCGCCTCGGCTGACAGCATCGTCTACCAGGCCTGCGACGACGCGAGCGACTCGCACTACGCCGAGCTGCAGGCGATGGGCAACGAACTGGCCGCGCTGCGCACCAGGGACGGCCAGCCGTATCGCCTGTTCCCGCTGCCGTGGGCACAGCCAGTGATCGACGAAGGCCGCCGCCTGGCTGCGTCGTACGCCAATTACCTGATCGTCAATGGTGCGGTGCTGATGCCGGCCTACGGTGATCCGGCCGACGACCTGGCCCGCGACGTGCTGGCGCAGGCGCACCCGGGCCGCGAGATCGTGCAGGTGCCCTGCCGCTCGCTGATCTGGCAGAACGGCAGCCTGCACTGCATCACCATGCAGCTGCCGGCAGGGCTGTTGAAGGCGTAAGCCGAACCGGTAGCGCCGGGCCATGCCCGGCGAACGCTGCCGCATCTGGAAAATCCGCCGGGCATGGCCCGGCGCTACCGATTGCGTGCACCCATTCAGCGCGCGACACGCCGTCGCCGCCCATCCGCGCTAACATGCTGGTTTTCCCCCGCAGGAACGCCCCGCATGAACTCGCGCAGCCCCCTTACCGTCGCCCTGATCCAGGAGCGCAACCACGGTGATGCCGCCGCCAACCTGGCGGTGATCGAAGCACGCGTGGCCGAGGCGGCTGCGCAGGGTGCCAAGCTGGTGCTGCTGCAGGAACTGCATAACGGTCCGTACTTCTGCCAGCACGAGTCGGTGGACGAGTTCGACCTGGCCGAGCCGATTCCGGGCCCGAGCACCGAGCGCCTGGGCGCGCTGGCGAAGAAGCATGGCGTGGTGCTGGTGGGCTCGCTGTTCGAGCGCCGCGCTGCCGGCCTGTACCACAACACCGCCGTCGTCTTCGAGAAGGACGGCACGTTGCTGGGCAAGTACCGCAAGATGCATATCCCGGACGACCCGGGCTTCTACGAGAAGTTCTACTTCACCCCGGGCGACATCGGCTTCAAGCCGATCGACACCTCGGTGGGTCGCCTCGGTGTGCTGGTCTGCTGGGACCAGTGGTACCCAGAAGCGGCACGCCTGATGGCGCTGGCCGGTGCCGAACTGCTGCTCTACCCGACCGCGATCGGCTGGGACCCGGACGACGTGCAGGACGAGAAGACCCGCCAGCGCGACGCCTGGGTGCTGAGCCACCGCGGCCACGCCGTGGCCAACGGCCTGCCGGTGCTGAGCTGCAACCGCGTCGGCCACGAGGCTTCGCCGCTGGGCGCGTCGGGCATCCAGTTCTGGGGCAACAGCCACGTGCTTGGCCCGCAGGGTGAGTTCCTGGCCGAAGCCGGCACCGAAGCCACCGTGCTGCTGTGCGATGTCGACCTGCAGCGCAGCGAGCACGTGCGCCGCATCTGGCCGTTCCTGCGCGACCGTCGCATCGACGCGTACGGTGACCTGCTCAAGCGCTACATCGACTGAGCCGGAGCCGCGCATGGCCGTCCTCATCCGTGATGCCGGCCCGGCCGACATCGCCGCGATCACCGCGATCTACGCGGTGGAAGTGACCGACTTCGTCAACACTTACGAGTACGACATCCCGGACGCGTCCGAGATGCTGCGCCGCATGCGCGACATCATCGACCGCGGCTTCCCCTACCTGGTCGCCGAGATCGACGGCCAGGTGGCCGGCTATGCCTACGCCAACACCTACCGTACCCGCGTTGCCTACCAGTGGACCGTGGAGAACTCGGTCTACGTCGATGCCGCGTTCCAGGGCAAGGGCGTTGGCACCGGCCTGCTGCAGGCGTTGATCGATGCCTGCGTGGCGCGTGGCTACCGGCAGATGGTGGCGGTGATCGGCGAACCGACCAATACCGCTTCAATCAAGCTGCACGAACGCTTCGGCTTCGAGCTGGTCGGCGTGTTCCGTGGCCTCGGCCGCAAGCACGGCCGCTGGCTGGATACCGTGCAGATGCAGCGCGCGCTCGGCGATGGCGCCGACACCGCACCTTCCAATGAATGAACCCATGACCGAAACCCTTCCCGAAACCGGCGACGACCTGTTCGCCGGCCAGCCGGTACGCGTCGTCGAACGCGACGGCGTGCGCTACACCCTGCTGGGCACTGCCCACGTTTCGCGCGCCAGCGTTGAGGCGGTGGAGAAAGCCATCGACAGCGGCCGCTTCGATGCCGTTGCCGTTGAACTGGACCCGCAGCGCCTGCAGGCACTGAGTGATCCGGACACGCTGGCCAAGCTCGACCTGGTCGAGGTGATCCGCAAGGGCCGCGTCGCCCTTTTCGCGGCCAACCTGGCCCTGTCCGCCTACCAGCGCCGCTTGGCCGAACAGCTGGACATCGAGCCGGGCGCCGAACTGAAGCGCGCGGTGGAACTGGCCCGCGAACGCGACCTGCCGGTGCACCTGATCGACCGCGAGGTCGGCCTGACCTTCCGCCGCGCCTCGCAGCGGCTGGGTTTCTTCGGCAAGCTGAAGCTGGTCGCCGGCCTCGGCGCCGGCCTGTTCTCGTCCGAGGAAGTGGGCGAGAACGAGATCGAGAAGCTCAAGCAGGGCGACATGCTGGAATCGAGCTTCGGTGAGTTCGCCAGCGAGAGCCCAGCGCTGTACGAGACCATCATCGGCGAGCGTGACCGTTACATGGCCACGCGCCTGCGCGAGGAGCACAACCCGCAGCAGCGTGAAGTGCTGGCGGTTGTCGGTGCGGGTCACCTTGCAGGCCTGGCGCGCTACCTGGAAACCGACACCGAAGCACCGGCGCCGCTGCGTGCCGAGCTGGAAGCGGTACCGAAGAAGCGCAACATCCCGTGGTTCACGCTGGGCATCCTGGCGATCGTGGCGACCGGCATCGGCGTGGGCTTCTACCGCGGCGGCCTCGGCGTGGGTACCGAACTGCTGGCGACCTGGGCGATGTACACCGGCGGCCTGGCGGGCCTGGGCTGCCTGCTGGCCGGCGGCCATCCGCTGAGCATCCTCACTGCCATCGCGGTGGCGCCGTTCAAGCCGTTCCGCCTGAGCATCCCGACCGGCGCATTCTCGGCCTTGGTGGAAGCGCGCCTGCGCAAGCCGGCGTATGAGGACTTCCTCAAGCTGCGCGACGATGCGCAGAGCCTGAAGGGCTGGTACCGCAACCGCGTCACCCGCGTGGTGCTGACCTTCATGCTGACCAACATCGGCAGCATGCTCGGCCTGTGGCTGACCACGTTCAAGGTGTGGGGCAAGGTGGCGGGGTAAACCCCTCAACCGGCCACAGAATCTGTAGCGCACGAGCCCACGCTCGGCCGACTCGGCGACGCGGCGACGCGGCGACGCGGCGAACAGCAGCCGAGCATGGGCTCGGCTCTACAGAGACAAACAGACGCGGCGAGCAGAAAAAAGGGGGAGGCCGCCCCACTACGACCGGCCTCCCCCACACCACAACACGTTGTCGCGCATTACGGTCGAGCAAGCTCGACCACTACACCGGGGTACCCGCCACGACCTCCAGGCCGCGCGCACGGCGGATCAGCCGCGTCACGGCATTGCGCAGGTCATCGAGCACCGCGTAGATGGTCGGCAGGAAGAGCAGGCTGACCACGGTCGAGAACGCCAGGCCCCCGGCAATCGCGCGCGCCATCGGCGCGTACTCCGGGCCGTTGCCGAACATCTGCGTATTGGTCAGCGAGATCGGCACCATCGCCAGGATCGCCGTGCCCATGGTCATCATGATCGGGCGCAGGCGCTCACGGGAGCCTTCAACCAGTGCCTGCGTTCGGCCCATGCCGCCGCGCCGCAGGTTGTTGATGTGTTCGATCATCACGATGCCGTTGTTCACCACCACCCCCATCAGCACCAGGATGCCGATGAAGGACATGATCCCGAACGAGGTGCCGGTGATCCAGAACAGCCAGAACACGCCAAAGATCGAGAACAGCACGCCGCTCATGATCGCCGCCGGGAACAGCAGCGACTCGAACACCGCTGCCATCACCACGTAGATCATCACCAGCGCGATCAGCAGATTGAACACCATCTGCTGCATCGCTTCGTCATCGTTGCCGTAGTCACCGCCATCGAAGGTGAAGCCATAGCCGGCCGGGAAGTTCATCGGCTTGAGCACCGACTCCATCGCCTTGCGGCCATCCGGTGCGGTGACCTTCTCGGCCAGGTTGGCCTTGATGGTCAGCGTGGTCTGGCGGTTGGTGCGGCCGATCTGGGTGGCTGACGAGCCGACGTCAACGGTGACCAGGCTCAGCAGTGGCACGCTGCGGCCATCGCCGGTGCGCACGCTGAAACCTGCCAGGTCTTCCGGGCTGCTCTGCTCGGCGCCAGCGAAGCGCACCCACACCGGTACTTCGTTGTCGCCGCGGCGGAACTCGCGCATCGGTGCACCACGCAGCGCCAGGCCGACGAAGCTGGCGACCTGCTCGGCATTGAAACCAAACGCCGCCGCACGCTCGCGGTCAACGCGCACCTTCAGCTCGCCGCCCTTTTCGCCATTGTCGATGCGCACATCGCGCAGCTCGGCGCGCTGGGCCAGCAGCGGCACCACTTCCTGGCCGATCTCCTGCAGCATCGAACTGGAGTCGCCGACCAGCTGCACCTGCACGCCCTGGTTGCCGCCACCGCCGCCGTCGCCGCCCTGGTTGCCGACGAAATAGTCGGTACGCGCCGACTTCGGCAGGCCCTTGCGCAGTTCTTCCTGCAGCGCCTTGATGTCCTTGGCGTACTTCTCGTCCAGGGTGACCACGGTCGAGCTGCCTTCCTGTTCGCTGTACCAGGAATAGACCTGCTTGACGTGCAGGCGTTCACGATTGGCGTCGATCCAGTTCTCCACCCGCGCCACTTCCTCGGACATCTGCCGGTAGGTGTAGGCGCCCTTCCACATGTAGCCGATGAAGATGTCCTTGCCGCCGTCACCACCGAACATGTCGATCTTGGTCAGCTTCATCGGCACCAGGCTGACCAGCACCACCAGCAGAATGCCGAGCAGGCTCCAGCCACGATGGTGCAGCGACCAGTCCAGCAGCCTGGCGTAGCGGCGCTGCAGGCGCGCGATCATGCCGGTCTGCGAGTGCACCAGCTTGGGCGTGGCCATGCGCGCGGACAGCATCGGGATCAGGCTGACCGCAACCAGCCACGAGGCCAACAGCGAGACCGAGATGGTGATCGCGATCTGCGCCATGAAGATGCTGATGTTGTTGGTCTCGCCAAACAGGTTCGGCACGAACACGATGCAGTGGCACAGCGTGCCAGCGCTGAGCGCGATGGCCACGTTGCGGGTGCCGATGATCGAGGCCAGCCGCGGCTGCCCCGGGAGGCGCTCGCGCTCCTGGTAGATGCTCTCCACCACCACCACGGCGTTGTCGACCAGCATGCCCACCGCCAGCAGCAGGCCCATCATGGTCAGGATGTTCAGCGTCACCCCGACGAAGTACATGAAGCCCAGGGTGATGGTGAAGCAGATTGGAATGGCCAGGGTCACCATCAGCGTCGATGGCCAGTGGCGCAGGAAGAAGAACAGCACCGTCACCGACAGGATCAGGCCGACCGCACCGGCCTCGGCCAGCTCCAGCAGCGAGGAGGTCACCGCCTTGCCCTGGTTGTCGATCACTTTGATCTGCACGTCGCGCATCGACGGCTCCGCGCGGATCGATTCGACCTCGGCCAGCGCCGCGCGCGAGACTTCCACCAGGTTGGCACTGCGTTCCTTGAAGATGTCCAGGCCGACGGCCGGGTTGCCGTCCAGGCGACGCCCGTAGTTCATCCGCGCCGGTTTCAGGCGCACGTCGGCGATGTCGCCCAGGCGCAGGCCCTTGGCGTTGATCACCAGGTCGCGCATTTCCTGCAGGTCGGTGATCTCGCCTACCGGCTGCACGCGCACGCGCTGGCCGTTATCGTCGATCTGCCCGGCCGAGATCGAGAAGTTCAGCGTGCGCAGGCGCTCGCTCAGCTCATTGATGCTCAGACCGTGCGCGTTGAGGCGGTTCGGATCGATGGCGATCTCCACCTCGTTCGGCGGTGCGCCGGTGATGTCGACGCGGGCCACGCCGGGGATGCGCTCGATGCGCCGCTTGAACTCGCGGTCGAGCATGTCGTACGCGGTGGTCAGGTCGGTGGTGCTGGCCAGGCGCACCTTCAGCACCGGCTGGTCACTGCTGGACCACTTGAACACGTTGTAGCGCTGCAGGTCATCGGGCAGGTCGCTGCGGATCGCATCGATGCGTTCGCGTGCATCGGAGGCGGCGATGGCGATATCGCGGTCCCAGTCGCTGAACTCGATGAAGATCAGCGCCGCCTCGGAGGTGGCCGACGAGCGCATGCGCTTGATGCCGGTCATCGTCGCCAGCGATTCCTCCACCGGGCGGATGATGGTCCGCTCCACTTCCTCCGGCGTCGAACCGGTGTACGGGATCTGCACGAACAGGAACGGCGCGGAGATGTCCGGCAGCGCTTCCAGCGGCAGCCGGAACGAGGCTATCAGGCCGATCACCACCAGTGACACGAAACACATGATGGTGGTGACCGGACGGCGGATGGAGAACTCGGCAACACTCATGCCGGTTCCTCCGCACCCGCCGCGCTGCCTGCTGCACCCGGCTCGATCTCACCGGCGTGCTTGCGGCCACGCTCGCGGTAATAGGCATCACCGCGGCGATCCATCAGGTCGTACACCACCGGGATCACCAGCAGGGTGAGCAGGGTCGACACCAGCAGGCCACCGATCACGGTGATCGCCATCGGCGCGCGTACTTCGGCGCCCTCGCCCATCGCCACCGCCAGCGGCAGGAAGCCGAACAGCGTGCACAGCGTGGTCATGATGATCGGCCGCAGGCGCGAACGTGCACCTTCCACCAGGGCCTCATGCTTGGCCACGCCGGCCTCGCGCAACTGGTTGACCTTGTCGATCAGGATGATCGCATTCTTGGTGACCAGGCCCACCAGCAGGATCAAGCCGATGAACACCACCACCGAGATGGGCTTGCCGGTCAGCATCAGTGCCAGGATCGCGCCGACCAGCGCCAGCGGGATGGTGAACAGGATCACGAACGGATGCAGCAGCGACTCGAACTGCGAGGCCATCACCAGGTAGACCAGGAAGATCGCCAGGCCGAAGGCGAAGATCAGCGACTTCGCCGCCTGCGCCAGCTCCTCACCCTGGCCGCCGATGTGCAGGCCGACACCCGCGCCCAGCGGTTGCTCGGCCACCATCTGCTGCACTTCACGCATGGCCGCACCCAGATCGATGTCGCGCAGGTTGGCCGAGACCACCGCAACGCGGGTCTGGTCGGCACGATGGATCTCGCTGGGGCCGGTGGTGGCAACCACGTCGGCAACCGCGTCCAGCGTCACCGGACGGGTGCTGCCCGGATTGACGATCAGCCGACGGATGCTTTCCACACTGGCACGATCACCTTCCTGCGCACGCACCAGCACATCGATCTTGCGGTCACGGAAGCTGTAACGGGTGGCCACGTCGCCACGCACCTTCTTCACCACCACATCGGCGATCTGACGCGTGGTCAGGCCCAGCGCACCCGCGCGTTCCTGGTCGAATCGGATCTGGATTTCCGGGAAGCCCTCTTCCACCGTCGACTTCACGTCGGCGTAGTGCGCATTACCGCGCAGCATCGCCGCCAGGCGCTGGCCGGCCACTTCGAGCGTCGCCATGTCCTGCCCACGCAGCTCGATTTCCAGCGGCGTAGAGAAGCTGAACAGCGCCGGGCGCGCGAAGTCGACCTGTGCACCCGGATGCTGGCCCATGGTGTCACGCAGGCGCTCGGTGATCTCCGCTTCGGTACGTGCATTGCCGCCGCCTTCCATCACCACGGTCAGCTTGCCGATGTTCTCGCCGCTTTCGGTCGGGCTGGCATCCAGGCGGGTGCCGCTGCCACTGACGCCGTACAGCGATGCAACGCCTTCGCCCTTGCCATGCGCCAGCTGCAGCTCGCGCACCAGCGCATCGGTCTGCTTCAGCGGCGTGCCGGCCGGCAGCTTCACCGTCATTTCGAAGCGGTCCTGCGCCAGCTGCGGAATCAGGTCGGCACCGAGCATCGGCACCAGCGCCATGGTCGCCACGAAGATGATCGAGGCCACGCCCAGCACCTTGCCCGGATGCGCCAGCGCACTTGGCAGCAGCCGCAGGTAGCCGCGCTCGGCACCCGCATAGGGCTTCATCGCCAGATCGCTGGCCTTGCGCATCACCGGACCGACCACCGCCACCACGCCACGCCACGCCCGCACGACCAGCCAGGCCAGTGCATAGAAGCTCCAGCGCGCGGTCGCCACGGCACCACGGCGACCCAGCGCCACCGGCTTCTGCCAGCGGTTCTGCGGCTGCCACGGCTCGTTCGGTGCCTCTTCCGGGAACGCCAGCGGCGGCCGTCCCTTCAGCGAGCTCAGCATCGGGATCAGCGTCATCGACACCAGCAGCGAGATCGCAATGGCGATCGCCACGGTCAGTGCCTGGTCGCGGAACAGCTGGCCGGCGATGCCGTCGACGAACACCAGCGGCAGGAACACCGCGATGGTGGTCAGGGTCGAGGCGACCACCGCCATGCTCACTTCGCGGGTACCGACGATGGCCGCCTGCAGGATGCCCAGGCCACGCTCGCGGGCCTTGGCGATGCTCTCCAGCACCACGATCGAGTCGTCCACCACCAGGCCGGTGGCCAGTGCCAGACCGCCCAGCGACATCACGTTCAGGCTCAGGCCGAGCTGGCCCATGAAGAAGAACGTGGCGATGATCGAGACCGGCAGCGACAGGCTGATCACGAACGTGCTCCAGCCATCACGCAGGAACAGGAAGATGATCAGGATGGCCAGCAGCCCGCCGATCACCGCATCCTTCTTGACGTCGGCGATGGCGTGCTCGATGAAGCGCGACTGGTCCTCGATGGTGGTCATCTCGACATCGGAGGGGAACGTGCCCTTGATCTGCTCCAGGCGCTTGCGCAGCGCTTCGGCGGTGGACACGGTGTTGGCATCGCCTTCCTTGTAGATGGCCAGTTCAACCGATTCCTTGCCACCCAGGCGGATCACCGCTTCGCGTTCCTTGTAGCCCTGGCGCACGGTGGCCACATCCTTCAGGCGCACCGGCACACCGTTGGCGACCACGCTGGAACCACCGCCGGAGGACGCGCTCTGCGCCGCCGACGCCGCCGCGATCGCGGCCGCCGAACCGGTCGATGCGGCGATGTTGAACATCTGCTGCAGTGCCGAGTCGGCCGCGCTGCCATTGGCGGCCTGGGTGGTCACCAGCAGGTTGCGGATTTCCTCCAGGTCGGCGAACTGGTTGACGGTGCGCACCAGGAAGCGCTGCGAACCCTCCTCCAGGCGACCGCCGGAGATGTTGATGTTCTCGTCCTTCAGGCGCTTGATGACGGTGTCGATCGGCAGGTTCAGCTGCGCCAGCTTCTGCTGGTCGATGTCGACCTGGATCTCGTCTTCCAGGCCACCGCCGACCTTGACCGCTGCGACGCCGGTGACCGGCTCCAGCTTCTTCTTCAGGTCTTCATCGGCATAGCGGCGCAGGCCGGTCAGCTCGCGGATCGCATCGGCATCGCTGGCCGGTGCCACCTTGTTCGACAGCACCAGGCGCATGATCGGCTCGGTGGACGGATTGAAGCGCAGCAGCACCGGGGCCTTGGCCTCCAGTGGCAGGTTCAGCGCTTCCATCTTGTCGCGCACCTCCAGGCTGGCCTGGTCCATGTTGGTGCCCCAGGCGAACTCCAGCACCACGTCGCTCTGGCCGGTGCGCGAGACCGACTTCAGCTTGCGCAGGTTCTTGACCACGCCCACCGCTTCTTCGACCGGCTGGGTGATCAGGGTTTCGATTTCGGTCGGCGCCGCACCGGTGTACTCGGTGCGCACGGTCAGCGTCGGGTAGCTCAGGTCGGGCAGCAGGTTGACCTTGAGGTTGCCCAGCGCGATCAGCCCGAACAGCAGCAGGGTGACCGTGCACATGGCGATGGTCACGCGGCGGCGGGTGGCGAATTCCACCAGGCCGCCGCGCATGCCGGCGGCGGCGCCGTCGCTCGCCGGCGAGGCACCGTGGTCGTGGCCCGGGGCGGTCATTGCTTGCTCCCGGCCTTGTCTGCCGGCTTGGCGGCCGCTGCGACCGTCTTCGCCTTTGCCTTCGGATCAGCGATCACCTGCACTGCGGTGCCGTCGCGCAGCGCGACCTTGCCGGCGGTGACCACCTGATCACCGGCCGCCAGGCCATCACGGATCTCCACCCACGGGCCCTCGGCGTAACCCAGCTTGACCGGAACGCGTGCGACCTTGCCTTCGCGCACCCGGAACACCGCCGGCTCACCGTCGTCGAGCAGCGCCAGGCGCGGCACCACCAGCGCATCGGCACGCTGGTCGTAATCGATGCGGATGCGGCCGAACATGCCGGGCTGCAGCGCGTGCGCGGCGCCGTCGAAGGCACTGACCACGCGAAACGTGCCGCTGCCCGAATCCACAACCGGCGCGATGCGATCGACGGTGCCGGTGAAGCTCTGCCCCGGCAGTGCATCGGCAGCCAGTGTCACCGGCTGGCCGGCGCGCAGCGTAGCCAGCTCGCGCTCGGGCACATTGAGCGTGGCTTCCAGCCGCGAGTTGTCGACGATGCGGAAGATCGGCGTGTTGATCTGCACGAAGTTGCCGGTCTTGATCGAGCGCGAGGCGATCACGCCGGAGATCGGCGCCACCACCGTGGTGTAGGACAGTTCCAGCGTGGCCAGGCGGTACTGCGCACGGACGTTTTCCAGGTCGTAGCGCAGCTGGTCAACGCTGGCCGCACTGACCAGCTGCTGGACGACCAGCTTCTGTGCACGCTGATAGTCGTTTTCCAGCTTGCGCATCTGCGCTTCGCTCTGCGCCACGGCCAGGCGTGCGCGGTCCGGGTCCAGGCGCACCAGCGGCTGGCCAGCGGTCACCCGCTGGCCTTCCTCGACCAGCACCGCCAGCGCCACGCCGGAGGTCTTGGCGACCACCTGCGATTCGGCGCGTGGTTCCAACGCGGCGGTACCGGTGTAGCTGGCCGCGACGGCACGGTGGCTGGCCACGGCCACTTCGACCGGGACCGCGTCGACCTTCTTCTCCTCCTTGGTCTCGGCGGCCTTGGCTTCGGAATTGGGCCCTGCGGCGCAACCGCCCAGCAGCAGGGAGGTGGAGATCAGCAGTGCGGCAGCGCAGATTCCGCTGCGACGGCCGGACAGGAAGGTTGGGTGCGACATCGTCAGGTCCCTGGAGGATGCGTGGACAGGTGTGGTAGCAAAGTAATGCACCACTTCACGGCAACACCATATCCCAAAGGTCATGGTGCCTTCACGCCACTGGTCGGCCCGCCCCCCATTTCAGCTAGATGAAACCTGGGGCTATACTCGGGTCGTTCCGTACCCCACGCCGGAACGACCAGACCCGAATCCCCGGAAACGACACCATGCGCCCGCAGCCGCTCGCCGCTTGTCTCGCTCTGGCCGTCCTCCTGCCCCTTGGGGCCGCCGCACAGCCCGCTCCTGCTCCTGCCACACCGGCCCCGGCCCCGGCCCCGGCTCCCGCCGCTGCCCCGCCGCCCGCCGCCCCCACCGGCAACTTCGACAATGGCCGTGTCCTGGCCTACACCTGTCAGGGCTGCCACGGGATCACCGGCTACAAGAACGCCTACCCCAGCTACCGGGTGCCGAAGATCGGCGGCCAGACCCAGCAGTACCTGGCCCAGGCCCTGACCGAATACCGCCAGGGCAAGCGCCGGCATCCGACGATGCAGGCGCAGTCGATGAGTTTCAGCGAACAGGAGATCGCCGATCTCTCTGTTTACCTGTCCACCGTCAAGTAAGGCCCGCCCATGTCGAAAGCCGCGCATCCGATGCGTCACGCCATCGCCCTGTCCGTTGCCCTGCTGCTGGCAGCCTGTTCGCAGTCGCAGGTGGAAAACAGCGAGACATCCGCCGCCGACCCGGGCCATGCCAGCGGCGAACACGGCTCTTCTTCTTCGGCCGGCCTGCCCGCAGGCCGCGAGGCCGCCGGTGAAGCCCGCGCCAAGGTGAAGGGCAAGGCCACCAACCAAAGCTGCATCGACTGCCACGGGGCTGACGGCAATGCGCCGATCGACCCGACCTATCCGAAGCTGGGTGGGCAGTACGGCGACTATCTGGCGCACGCCCTGCAGGCCTACCGTGCCGGTGACCGCCAGCACATGTTGATGACGCCGCAGGCGAAGGACCTGAGCGATCAGGACATCGCCGATCTGGCGGCGTACTTCGGCAGCCGGCCGAGCCAGTTGCGGGATCTGCACGGGGTTAAATGACCGCTGGCCCCCGGTGGGTGCGGAATCCGCTTTGGTGGGTGCGGACCTTGGTCCGCACTGATGCAGGCATCCACGCATGGCGTGGATCTACCAGGCACCGGCGTCGGTAGGTGCGGACCGTTGGTCCGCACGAACCCGGCGAACTCAGCCTTCCAGCTCTTCCCAGCGTGCGTACGCGGCATCCAGCTCGGCCTGCACCTTGGCCAGCTGCTGGGTGTGCGCGGTCACTTCGGCGCTGCTGCGGGTGTAGAACGACGGATCGTTCATCGCCGAGGTCAGCCCTTCGACATCGCCTTCCAGCTTCTCGATGGTCTTCGGCAGCTGCTCCAGTTCGCGCGCTTCCTTGTAGGCCAGCTTGCGCTTCGGTGCGGCCGGAGCTGCGGCCGTCGGGGTGGCCGGTGCAGCAACCGCCGGCTTGGCTGCCGGAGCCGCAGCAGGCGCTGCGATGCTGGCTGCATAGCGCTGCCAGTCGCTGTAGCCGCCGACGTACTCGCCAATCACGCCATCGCCTTCCATCACCAGCGTGGAGGTCACCACGTTGTCGATGAAGTCACGGTCGTGGCTGACCAGCAGCAGCGTGCCGGTGTAGTCGCCCAGCAGCTCTTCCAGCAGCTCCAGCGTTTCCACGTCCAGGTCGTTGGTCGGTTCGTCCATCACCAGCAGGTTGGACGGCTGCGCGAACAGCTTGGCCAGCAGCAGGCGGTTGCGCTCGCCACCGGACAGGCGGGTGATCGGTGCGCGCGCACGTTCCGGGGTGAACATGAAGTCCTGCAGGTAGGCATGCACGTGCTTGCGCTTGCCGTTGAACTCGAGGAAGTCACGGCCTTCGGCCACGTTCTCGATCGCGCTCCAGTCTTCGCGCAGCACCGCGCGGTACTGGTCGAAATAGGCGATCTGCAGGTTGGTGCCGGCGTTGACTTCGCCCTTGGCCGGCTGCAGTTCACCCAGCAGCAGTTTCAGCAGCGTGGTCTTGCCGCTGCCGTTGGGGCCGATCAGGCCGATGCGGTCACCGCGCAGGATGGTGGTGGTGAAGTCGCGGACCATGGTGCGCTCGCCGAAGGCGAACGAAATGTCCTTGACGTCGATGACCTTCTTGCCGGAGCTGACGCCCTGCGCGGCTTCCATCTTGACGTTGCCGCTGAGATCGCGGCGCGCGGAACGCTCGTTGCGCATCGCCTTCAGGCGGCGCACACGGCCTTCATCGCGGGTACGACGGGCCTTGATGCCCTGGCGGATCCACACTTCTTCCTGCGCCAGCAGCTTGTCGAAGCGGGCATTTTCCTGCGCCTGCGCGTTGAGGCGTTCCTCGCGGCGGCGCTCGTAGTTGGCCCAGTCGCCCGGCCAGCTGGTGACCTGGCCGCGGTCGATCTCGACGATGCGGGTGGCCAGCGCACGCAGGAAGCGACGGTCATGGGTGACGAACACCACGCTGCCACTCCAGCCCTTCAGGAACGCTTCGAGCCAGTCGATGGCTTCGATATCCAGGTGGTTGGTGGGTTCGTCCAGCAGCAACACGTCCGGGCTGGACACCAGCGCGCGCGCGAGCAGCACGCGGCGCTTCATGCCGCCGGACAGGCGGCCGAACTCGGCCTCGCCGTCCAGGTCGAGCTTGGTCAGGGTTTCGCTGACACGCTGGTCCAGGCCCCAGCCGTTGGCGGCGTCGATCTTGGCCTGCACATTGCCGAGGGCTTCGCCATCGAACACCTCGGCATGGCTGAGGTGGTGGAATTCGGCCAGCCACTGGCCCAGTTCGCCGAGGCCATCGGCGACGACGTCGAACACCGAGCCGGCGGCGCCGTGTGGCACTTCCTGCTCCAGGCGGGTGACGCGCACGCCCTGCTGCACGCGGACTTCGCCGTCATCGGGCTTGTGGTCGCCGGACAGCAGCTTGAGCAGGGTGGATTTGCCGGCGCCGTTGCGGCCGATCAGGGCGATGCGTTCGCCCGGCTCGATCGACAGTTCGGCCTTTTCCAGCAACAACGGGCCGCCGACGCTGAAGTCGACGTTCTGCAGAGTAATCAGAGGCATCCGGATATTGTACGGGTTGGGGGCGTCGGCCGGGTTGCACCCGGCACCCGCAGAGGCAACCGCCGCAGCCAAAGCAACGTCAAAAGCTGGTTTCCTGTGGGATGGCGGGATGGGTCCGGTCGCGGGGGACGCCGTAAACCCGTCCCTGGGGGCTTGGCCGCGGCATCCATGCCGCGGACACCCCCGCAACCGGACCCATCCCGCCTTCGACAGATTTCTGCGATCTGTCGGAACGGCATTCTGCTCTGGTAGGTGGCGACCTTGGTGGACACGGTCGATCCACGCCATGCGTGGATGAGCGCTACAAGAAGTGTCGATGGATGGACTCGACTTGGGGGTCTGATGGCTTACTCCACGTCACCCAGCAACGCCTGCAACCCCGGCAGCCACTGCTTGCCCGGGTGGCGCACCAGCCACAGCGTGCGCTGCAGGGGAGGCAGCGGGGTGTCCAGCACGCGCAGGTGGCCCAGCGCCAGCGGCTCTTCCAGCGCGTGGCGCGAGAGGCAGGCCAGGCCGAGGCCGGCGATGGCGGCCTGCTTGATCGCTTCGGTATTGCCCAGCTGCAGGGTCTGGGCGAAGCCACGCAGATGCGGCAACAACGCCTGCTCCACCGCCTCGCGGGTGCCCGAGCCGGGCTCGCGCAGCAGCCAGCGGGCGCGGCGCAGTTCGTCCAGCGTCCAGCGCGGCGGAGCGTCGTCGGCGGCGACGATCACCAGCGGATCCTGCTGCCAGGCGGTCACCTGCAGGCCGCGCTCGTGACACGGGCCTTCGATCAGGCCGGCGTCGACGTCCAGGCGCTGCACGGCGGCGACAACGCCGGCACTGTTGTCGATGCGCAGATCGACCTCGGCCTGTGGCGCCTGGCGCAGCAGTTCGGCGATGCGTGGCGGCAGCAGGTAATTGCCGATGGTGGTACTGGCCGCCAGCACCAGCCGCAGCGGCGCGCCCTGCGACGGGTCGCCGCCGGCGGCCAGCTGCCGCTCCAGATCGGCGGCGTTGACCAGTAGGGTGCGCGCCGGCTCCAGCAGTGCGCGGCCGTGCCCGTTCAGCGCCAGGCGGCGTCCGATGCGGTCGAACAGCGGGGTGCCGAAGTGGGCTTCCAACTCCTGCAGGGCGGCACTGCTGGCGGATTGCGAAAGCGCGATGGCCTGGCCGGCGGCGGTAGTGCTGCCGTGATCGGCGATGGCGACGAAGACCTGCAGCTGGCGCAAGGTCAGGCGCATGGCACTTACCTTCTTGATGGGTAGGTTTCACCTATATTATTTGTTTTACAGGTAATCGTCTCAGGCGCACGCTTGCCCCATCTCTCCAGCGCTGCCCGTGCCATGAACGCCCCTGCCCTCTTCCCCTGGTCCCTGCCCGCCCTGCGCCAACGCTGGCAGCCGCGCCTGCCCGGCCTGCTGCTGGTGGGCCTGATCGCGGCGGCGTCGCTGTACCTGGCCGAGCTGCCCTGGTTGCAGGCACACGGCCTGAGTGCGCTGACCGTGGCCATCGTCGCCGGCATCGTGATCGGCAACACCCTCTACCCGCGGCTGGCGCCGAGCAGCGCGGCCGGTGTCGGCTTTTCCAAGCACTGGCTGCTGCGCGCCGGCATCGTGCTGTACGGCCTGCGCCTGACCTTCCAGGACATCGGCCACGTCGGCGTCAGCGGCGTGCTGATGGACGTGCTGGTGGTCGCCAGCACCTTCGGCCTGGCCTGCTGGCTGGGTGTGCGCGTGTTCAAGATGGAGCGCGAGGCAGCGATGCTGATCGGTGCTGGCAGCGCGATCTGCGGCGCGGCAGCGGTGATGGCCGCCGAACCGGTGGTGCGTGGCCGCGCGGCACAGGTCACGGTGGCCGTGTCGACGGTGGTGGTGTTCGGCACGCTGGCGATGTTCCTGTACCCGGCGCTGTATGCCCTGGTGCAGTCGCACAGCTGGCTGGCGATGGATGCGCGGCAGTACGGCCTGTTCACCGGTGCGACGGTGCATGAAGTGGCACAGGTGGTGGCGGCAGGCCGTGCGGTCAACGAAGCGGCGGCCGACACGGCGGTGATCACCAAGATGGTGCGGGTGATGCTGCTGGCGCCGTTCCTGGTCGCGCTGTCGCTGTGGCTGGCGCGTGGCGGCAAGGCCAGCGCCAACGGCAGCAAGGCGCGCATCGTGGTGCCGTGGTTCGCCTTCGGTTTCGTGGGGGTGGCCGGTTTCAACTCGCTGCATCTTCTGCCGGCTGGCCTGCAGGCCGGGCTGGTGCAGCTGGATACCGTGCTGCTGGCGATGGCGATGGCCGCGCTGGGCCTGACCACCCACGTCTCGGCGCTGCGCCAGGCAGGCCTGAAGCCGCTGCTGCTGGCGCTGATCCTGTTCGCCTGGCTGCTGTTCGGTGGCCTGGCGATTCATCAGGGCGTGTTGGCGGTGCTGGGCTGATCAAGAGCGTGCCGACCAAGGTCGGCGCCCACGTGGATGAAGGCCCTGTGGCAGGGAGCGGCCGCGCAGACGGGTACAATGCGCCATGACTGACTTCTCGACCCTGCCGCTGAGCCCGGCCCTGCAGCCCGGCCTGGATGCCCTCGGCTACACCACCCTCACCCCCGTGCAGGCGCAGAGCCTGCCGGCCATTCTGGATGGCCGCGATGTGATCGCACAGGCGCCGACCGGCAGCGGCAAGACCGCCGCCTTCGGCCTGGGCCTGCTGCAGGCCATCGACCCCAGCCTGATCCGCGTGCAGGCACTGGTGCTGTGCCCGACCCGCGAACTGGCCGACCAGGTCGGCAAGCAGATCCGCAAGCTGGCCACCGGCATCCCCAACCTGAAGCTGTTGCTGCTGGTGGGCGGCGTGCCGCTGGGCCCTCAGCTGGCGTCGCTGGAAGGCCATGACCCGCATGTGGTGGTCGGCACACCCGGCCGCGTGCAGGAGCTGGCACGCAAGCGCGCGCTGAACCTGGGCGCGGTGCGCACGCTGGTGCTGGACGAAGCCGACCGCATGCTCGACATGGGCTTCGAGGAGCCGATCCGCGAGATCGCCGGCCGCACCCACAAGGACCGCCAAAGCCTGCTGTTCTCCGCCACCTTCCCCGACAGCATCCGCGCCATGGCGCGTGACTTGCTGCGCGACGCGGTGGAAGTGACCGTGGAAGGCGCCGATCAGGCGCCGGCCATCCGCCACCTGTTCTGCGAGGTGGAACCGGCGCACCGCCAGAAGGCGCTGGCGGGCCTGCTGCTGAAGTACACGCCGGAATCGGCGGTAGTGTTCTGCAACACCCGCAAGGACGTGGACGAGGTTGCGAATTCCCTGCAGCAGTTCGGCTTCTCCGCGCTCGCCCTGCATGGCGACATGGAGCAGCGCGACCGCGAGGAAGTGCTGTTGCTGCTGGCCAACCGCAGCTGCAACGTGCTGGTGGCCAGCGACGTGGCCGCACGTGGCCTGGACGTGGAAGAGCTGGCGGCGGTGATCAACTACGAGCTGCCGACCGACGTGGAGAGCTACCAGCATCGCGTGGGCCGTACCGGCCGTGCCGGTGCCAGCGGCCTGGCGATCAGCCTGGTGGCCGGCCGTGAGAAGACCCGCGCCGAAGCCATCGAAGCGCAGATGGGGCAGCCGTTGGACTGGCAGAAGACGCCGCTGGCGACCTCGCGCCCGGCCGAGCTGCCGCAGGCCGCGATGCGCACGCTGCGCATTGATGGTGGCAAGACCGACAAGCTGCGCCCGGGCGACATCCTTGGCGCGCTGACCGGTGATGCCGGCCTGTCAGCCAAGTTCATCGGGAAGATCGCGATCTTCCCGACCCGCTCCTACGTGGCGATCGCCCGAGAGCAGGCCAACAAGGCCGTGGCCAGGCTGGAAGCCGGCAAGATCAAGGGCCGTCGCTTCCGCGTGCGGATGATGTGATTGGCAAGGTAGTCGCCGGGCATGGCCCGGCACTACCTGCATGCCGTGTGTAGCGCCGGGCCACGCCCGGCGACAGACTCAGAACACCAGTTCGGTGTGCAGCGGCAGGTCCGCTTCCCAGCGTGCGCGGCCGCCGAGGCCGTCCAGCTCGACCAGCACGCCGGCACCCACCACCTCGACACCCAGGCGGCGCACCAGCGACAACGCGGCGACCAGCGTGCCGCCCGTGGCCAGCACGTCGTCGATGATCGCCACGCGGGCACCGGCCGGCAGCGCATCGGCGTGCACTTCGATGCAGTCGCTGCGGTATTCCAGCGTGTATTCCTCGCGCAGCACCTGACCCGGCAGCTTGCCCGGCTTGCGCACCGGCACGAAGCCCACGCCCAGTTCCAGCGCCATGGCGGCACCGAGGATGAAGCCACGCGATTCGATGCCGATCACCGCGTCCAGCTTCTGGTCGCGCCAACGGTCGGCCATCGCGGTGATGGCACCGCGGAAGTCCTCGCCATGGGCGAGCAGCGGCATGATGTCCTTGAAGAGGATGCCGGGCTTGGGGAAGTCGGCGATGTCGCGCAGGCGGGAGGCCCACTGCGGAGCGACGAGGGCGTCGGTCATGTCACGTTGGTTGTCTGATGGCGGCATAGGGTACCTGTTCCGGGCGCCGGCTGCCTGTTGGGGTGTTCGGCCGGGCTGCGCCCGGCACCTGCAGAGGCTTCAAGCCAAGGCAACGGCAAGAGCAACAGCAACAGCGGGTTTCCTGGGGGATGGCGGGGTGGGCCCGGTTGCGGGGGCCGCTGCAAGTACGTCCATGTAAGCTCGGTCGCCGCATCCATGCGGCTCACGCCCCCGCAACCGGACCCACCCCGCCTTCGACAGGTTCCTGCGATCTGTCGTAGATCCACGCCATGCGTGGATGAATTTTCATCGAAATCGAATATTTCGAGAATTGAACGAAGAGCATCCACGCATGGCGTGGATCTACCGTGTCGACCAAGGTCGACACCTACCAACGGCAGTCGGAATCTGTCAGAGGTGGGGCGGTGTCGGAGTGCGGGGTGTCAGCCGCATGGATGCGGCTGCCAAGCCTACACGGACGTACTTGCGGCGTCCCCGCACTCCGACACCGCCCCGCCAAACCACGGAATCCGCTTTTGCTCTCGCTGTTGACCTAGCCTCTGCGGGTGCAGGGCGCAGCCCTGCCGAAACCTACCCTCAGGAACTGCAGGACAGCATCGAGCAGCCGGCGCGATCTTCTGCCCACGCCGGGCGCTTGCCGGCAAAGTGTTCCAGGCCGGCACGCTCGGTGTATGGATCGCGCAGTACGTCCTGCAAAGCATGAACACCGCCGAGGTCGCCCTGCTCCGCGCGATCGATGGCTTCCTGGGCCAGCCAGTTGCGCAGCACGTACAGCGGGTTGGCCGCTGTCATCTTCGCCAGGCGTTCGCTGGCCGACAGCGGATCGGCCTGCAACCGCACCGCATAGTCCTGCAGCCACTGCTGCAACGGCGCCTGCACCGCCTGCTGGCGCGCCTCGTCGTAGTACACCGCATCCAGCAGCGCCGCATCCGGTGCCACCGCATCGATACGCATCAGCGTACGCCAGGCCAGGGTCATGTCCATACCCCCGTCCTGCATCAACTGCTGCCAGCGCAGGTAGAGCTGCAGGTCGTCATCGTCGGCCGCAGCCAGGCCGAGTTTGGCTGCGGCATCGCGGCGCGTGCAGGCCACGAAGGTGGACTGGTATGCAGCCAATCCAGCCTGCAACGGTTCGACATCGGCAAACAACGGTGACAACGCCTGTGCCAATCGGCTCAGGTTCCAGTACGCCACCTGCGGCTGGGTGCCGAAACGATAGCGCCGGCCTTGGGCATCGGTGGTGTTCGGCGTCCAGTCCGGATCGAAATCCTCGACCCAGCCATAGGGACCGTAGTCGAGCGTAAGACCAAGAACGGACAGGTTGTCGGTGTTCATCACGCCATGCACGAAGCCGACGCGCATCCAGTGCGCGATCATCTCGGCGGTGCGCACCGCGATCTGCGCGAACCAGTCGCCATACAGCGCCTCACCCTGCCCTTGCAGTTCGGGGAAGTCGCGGGCGATGCAGGCACCCACCAGCTGCTGCAGCAGTGCGGTTTCCCCGCGCGATGCCGGAAGCTCGAAGGAACCAAAGCGCAGGAACGACGGCGACACGCGGCATACGATGGCGCCGGGCTCTGCACGCGGATGGCCGTCGTAGAACATGTCGCGCACCACGTCGTCGCCGGTACCAACCAGCGACAGCGCACGCGTAGTCGGCACGCCAAGGTGGTGCATCGCTTCACTGCACAGGAACTCGCGGATCGACGAGCGCAGTACCGCGCGACCATCGGCGCCGCGCGAGTACGGCGTCGGCCCCGCCCCCTTCAGCTGCAGCTCCCAATGACGGCCATCGGGCGCGACCAGTTCACCCAGCGAGATCGCGCGACCGTCGCCGAGCTGGCCGGCCCAGTGACCAAACTGATGGCCGCCGTAGTTGGCCGCCCAAGGCTGCATGCCGGCGTACAGCGCGTTTCCGCCAAACACCTGCGCGAAGCTTTCGCTTTCGACTTCAGCGGTATCGAAACCAAGCATCGCGGCAACATCCGGCGACCAGGCCAGCAACGTGGGCGCCGTCACCGGGGTCGGCATCACCGGCGACCAGGCCGCACCCAGCACTTCGCGCCGGCGCGGGCCGGATTCGGGATCGCCCGGCAGGGTCTGCAGCAGGCGGTTGTCGAAACGGGGGCTGTCGGTATCCATGGTGCTGAAGATGGGGGCGACGGCCGCCCTCCTCAATTGCCGCTGAGCGCCTGCAGGTGGCCGCCGTGGGCCTCGGCACGCTGGTAGGCGGGTCGCTCACCGATACGCTTGAGGAAGCCACGCAGTGCCGGCTTGTCGTCGAGACCACCGCCGCGCGCGGCCGCAGCCTGGATCGGGAAGCTCATCTGGATGTCGGCCGCGCTGAAGCGTTCACCGGCAAACCACGGGCTTTCGGCCAGGCGGCGCTCCATCCAGTCCAGGTGCAGGCGCCGCTGTGGGCCGATGAAGCCACGTTCGGCCTTGTCGGCGATACTGCGCGCGATCGGACGGGCAAAGAACGGCATCGGCGCGTTGCGGATGCGGCCCATCACCAGGGTCAGCAGCAGCGGCGGCATCGCCGAGCCTTCGGCGTAGTGCAACCAATAGCGGTAGGCGATGCGCTCGGCGCCATCGGCCGGCATCGGTGACGGCGACAGCTGGCGTTGGGTGTCATAGCGATCCGCGAGGTAGTCGAGGATGGCACCGGACTCGGCCAGTACCAGCTCGCCATCCTGCAGTACCGGCGACTTGCCCAGCGGGTGCACGTTGCGCAGCTCCGGCGGCGCCAGCAGCGTCTTCGGATCGCGCGGATAGCGGCGCAGTTCGTAGTCCAGCCCCAGCTCCTCCAGCATCCACAGCACACGCAGGGAACGGGAGTTTTCCAGGTGATGGACGATGCGCATGGGGATGATCCTTGGGGAGGCCCCCATCGTACCGCGATGGCTGCATGCCCCATGTAGCGTCGAGCCATGCTCGACTGCCTTTGGAAAGCAGTCGAGCATGGCTCGACGCTACAGAACAGCAGGCAACAAAAAACGCCGGAAGCTTTCGCTTCCGGCGTTCTGGCTACCAAATGGTAGCAGACGGATTAGACCGCCTGCACCTGGTCAGCCTGCATACCCTTCTGGCCCTGGACGGCGATGAAGGTAACCTTCTGGCCTTCCTGCAGGGTCTTGAAGCCGGTGCCCTGGATGGCACGGAAGTGCACGAACAGGTCCGGGCCGCTTTCCGGGGTGATGAAGCCGAAGCCCTTGGCGTCGTTGAACCACTTGACGGTGCCGGTCTGACGATCAGACATTTGACTAACTCCTGAAACACATGTTGAAAAAAATCGCAGCCACCGGGTATCGGGGCCGAGACTGAGTTGCAGGCGTTGGTAAAGCGGATCGATGAGCGGATCGTGAGATCAACTGCACCAGGCCACGATTCACGGTGACCCTAGCAAACACAGTGGGTCGAACGATACGCGTGTTTTCTGCAAAAAGCGATAGCCCGGACGTTCATGGGCAAACCCTGCCCGCTAGGCGTGACAAGGCTTGGCAGCCGATCAAGCCTAACTCCGAGTCCCCATTCAGGTTTTTCCTACCCTACACTGGGTAAATGACTGAAGCTGAAACCCAAGCTGAACCCGCCCTGCCCCGCATCTGGGTGGACGCGGATGCCTGCCCCACCGTCATTCGCGACATCCTGTTCCGTGCCGCTGAACGCGTTGGGATCGAGCTGACCCTGGTCGCCAACCAGTGGATCCGCACCCCGCCATCGCGCTGGCTGCGCTCGATCCAGGTGCCGCAGGGCCTGGACGTGGCCGACAGCGCCATCGTCGAGCGGGTCGCCGCCGGAGACCTGGTGGTCACCCAGGACATCCCGTTGGCCGCCCTGGTGCTGGAGAAGAAGGCCGTGGCGCTGAACCCGCGCGGCCAGCTGTACACCCCGAACAACATGGCCGAGCGGCTGTCGATGCGCAATTTCATGGAAGAGCTGCGCGGCGCCGGGGTGCAGACCGGCGGCCCCCCGCCGCTGGGCCCGCGCGACCGGCAGCTGTTCGCTGCCGAGCTGGACCGCTGGTTGGCCCGACGCCCGGTTCGCTGAACGGCCCTACCCGCCCTGGCCGGGCAGGCACAGGCGGCGCCGGCTGCTGAACCGCCGGGGCTCCCCGCTCAATGGGTCATCGAAGGCCAGCCCCTGCGCCAGCAGCTGCAGGGGCGACTCGACCGTTTCATCCGGGCGCGGCCTCAGCAGCGGATACAGGTCATCGCCCTCGATCGGCGCGCCCAGCGCCGCCATGTGCACGCGCAGCTGGTGCTTGCGGCCGGTTTCCGGCAGCAGCCGGTAGCGCCAGACCGGCCCTTCGGCCTCGATCAGCTCGATCCGGCTGCGCGCATTGGGCTCGCCGGGCACTTCGGCCATGCGGAAGAACGGTTCGCCCGGCACCAGGCGGCTGTCCCGCTGCAACGGAAACGCCAGCCCGGGCAGCGCCGGTGCCAGCGCCTCATAGGTCTTCTCGATGCGCCGTTCGCGGAACAGCCGTTGATAGGCATCACGCGTTGCTGCCTGGGTCGAGAACAGCACCAGGCCGGCGGTCAGCCGGTCCAAGCGGTGCAACGGCGCCAGTTCGGTGTTGCCGGTGCGTGCGACCAGGCGCGCCAGCAGGGTTTCGCGCACATAGCCACCGGCCGGCGTCACCGGCAGGAAGTGCGGCTTGTCCGCCACCAGCAGGTGCGCATCCAGATGCAGGATGGTCTCGGCGAAGGGAATCACCGGCTCGTCGGCCACCTCGCGGAAGTACTGGATTTCCAGCCCCACCTGCCAGGGCATGTCCGGCGCCAGTGCCCTGCCCTGCGGATCCTGCACACGGCCTCGGGCGAAGCGGTCCTGCCACTGCGCACGGTCGATGCGTGGGAAACGTGCACACAGGCCATCGAGCAGGCTGCTCCAGTGGCCGGGCGGCAGCTGCAGGCGGCTGGGCAGGGTCATCGGTGGCACTCCTGCGGCAGGAAAGCGTGAAAGGGTGCCACGTTGACGTGCCACAGACAGCCCGGCCACGGACACCCCTGGAGCAAACCTCTATCATTGTCGTCTTTAGTCCACGGACCCCCCATGGCTCTCACCGCCACCATCCGCAAGGCCGAACTGCAGATCAGCGACATGGATCGCGGCTACTACGTGACCCACAACCTGACCCTGGCCCAGCACCCGTCCGAGACCGACGATCGCCTGATGGTGCGCCTGCTCGCCTTCGCGCTGAACGCCGGCGACCGCCTGGAATTCGGCCGCGGCCTGAGTACCGATGACGAGCCGGACCTGTGGGAGCACGACTACACCGGCGACATCCTGCAATGGATCGACCTGGGCCATCCAGACGAATCGCGCATCCGCAAGGCCAGCAACCGCAGCCGCCAGGTGCAGGTGGTGAACTACGGCGGCAACGCTTCGGACATCTGGTGGAGCAAGCAGAGCAAGGGCCTGGCGCGCTTCGACAACCTGTCGGTGGTCGACCTCGATGGTGCCTTCGTCGAACTGTGGGGCCAGCAGATCCAGCGCGCCATGCGCTGGAGCGTGCTGATCCAGGACGGCGAAGTGCAGCTGCTCAACGACCAGATCCAGCTCGACGTAATCCCGAACTGGCGCAAGCGCGCCAAGGCATGAGCACCCTCCGTTGCGATGTGGTGGTCATCGGCGCCGGCGCGGCCGGGCTGATGACCGCAATCACGGCTGGCCAGCGCGGCCGCCAGGTGCAGGTGATCGACCATGCCAACAAGGTCGGCAAGAAGATCCTGATGTCCGGCGGTGGCCGTTGCAACTTCACCAACACCGGCACCACCCCGGCCAACTTCCTGTCGGCCAACCCGCACTTCTGCAAGTCGGCGCTGGCGCGCTACACGCCCTGGCACTTCATCGAGCTGGTGCACAAGCACGGTATCGCGTATCACGAAAAAGAGCTGGGCCAGCTGTTCTGCGATGTCTCGTCCAAGCAGATCGTGAAGATGCTGGTGGACGAATGCCAGGCGGCCGGCGTGCAGGTGCGCACCGAGTGCAGCGTGCAGCGCATCGAGCACGGCAGCGATGGCTTCCGCGTGCATACCACCCATGGCCTGTTCCATTGCGCCTCGCTGGTGGTTGCCACCGGCGGCCTGTCCATTCCCAGCATGGGTGCCACCGGCTTTGGTTATGAAGTGGCCCGACAGTTCGGCCACCAGGTGCTGCCGACCCGCGCAGGGCTGGTGCCGCTGACGCTCAGCGGCAAGCACCAGGAACGGCTGGCCGATCTCAGCGGCGTCGCTCTCCCCATCGAGGCGCGCTGCAACGGAAAGAGCTTCCAGAATTTCATGCTGCTGACCCATCGCGGCGTGAGTGGCCCGGCGATCCTGCAGATCTCCTCGTTCTGGCAACCCGGCGATGCGCTGGAGCTGGACCTGCTGCCCGGCCAGGATGCCGGCGAGTGGCTGCGCCAGATGAAGCGCGAGCGCCCGGCCGCCGAGCTGCGCACGGTACTGGGTGAGGTGCTGCCCAAGCGACTGGCGCAGCGCCTGTGCGAACACTGGCTGCCCGACCGCCCCGTGCGCCAGTTGGACGAGCCGGTGCTGCGCCAGGCCGCGCAGCTGCTGGGCGCGTTCCCGCTGGTGGCCAGTGGCACCGAGGGCTACCGTACCGCTGAGGTCACGCTCGGCGGCGTGGACACCGCCGAGGTCTCGTCTTCGACGATGGAATCCAAGCGCGTACCCGGCCTGCATTTCGTCGGCGAGGTGCTGGATGTGACCGGCTGGCTGGGCGGCTACAACTTCCAGTGGGCCTGGGCCAGCGGCCACGCGGCCGGTGGCGTGGTGTGAACCACATCGCCGTTCGATGCGTGCAAGGGGTGCGCGCATGGACGGTTCGGCGCGCATCGTGTATCTAGATTTGCAGATTGGGGAGCAGTGCATGCAGAACGCGAACGACATCACCATCCGCCTGCTGATCGTCGATGACAGCGGCGAGAACGCCGAGGCCATCGTCAGCACCCTGCGCAACAGCGGCATCGCGGTGCGTCCGTGGCGCCCGCAGGATGCTGCCGAGCTGTCCCAGGTGCTGGCCAGCCAGGCCATCGACCTGGTGCTGGCTTCGCCCTCGCAGGGGATCCCGCTGCCACTGGTGGCCCAGCATATTGCTGCCAGCGGCAAGGACATTCCGCTGGTGCTGCTGGCCGAACGCATCGACGAGGACGAGCTGGTACAAGCCAGCAGCCACGGCATCCGTGCCCTCGCCCTGCGCCAGCGTTCCGAGCACCTGCTCGCCGTGGTCCGTGATCAGTGGGTGGACCTGCAGGCGCGTCGTGGCCTGCGCCGCATCGAGGCGCAGATGCGCGAGACCGAGCGCCGCTGCGATGCCCTGATCGCTTCCTCGCGCGACCCCATCGCCTACGTGCATGAAGGCATGCACATCCGCGCCAACGACGCCTATCTGGAGATGTTCGGCTACGAGCATTTCGACGATATCGAAGGCATCTCGCTGCTGGACATGGTCGCCGCCCAGCATGTGGAAGGCTTCAAGCAGCTGCTGAAGGGCCTCAGCCGTGGCGAGGCGCCGCCGCCGCAGTACCAGCTTGACGCGCGCCACGAGGATGGCAGCGCGTTCCCGGCAACGATGGAATTCACCCCCGCCACCTACGAGGGCGAATCCTGCCTGCAGGTGGTACTCCGCCGCCGCATGGAATTCGACCCGGAACTGGCGCGCGAGGTCGAGGACCTGCGCCAGCGCGATCAGGTCACCGGCCTGCTCAACCGACCGACCTTCATGCTGCAGCTGGAAAGCGCGGTGGCCCAGGCCGGGCGCAGCGAAGGCCAGTTCGGCCTGCTGCTGATCGAGCCGGACCACTACGCGCGCCTGCTGCCGGATATCGGCCTGGCCTCGGCCGACATCCTGATCGGCGCCCTCGCCTCCCTGCTGGCCGAGGTGGTTGGCGAGGACGCGCAGCTGGCCCGCTTCGGCGAACACAATTTCGCCGTGCTGCAGGCCGGGCCCTACGCGCAGACCGTGGCACTGGCCGAGCGCATCCGCGAAGCCTACGCCGCACACGTCTTCAGCATCGGCGCGCGTTCGGCCACGGTAACGGTCAGCATCGGTGGCGTGCAGGTGGGCGAGAAGATCGCCAGCATCGGCCAGGTGCTGGCACGCGCCAGCGAATGCACGCAGGCCGCCGCCGAACTGGGCAACACCTGCCGCATCTTCGACCCGGCCGCTGCCGACCGCGTGGAGGAAGAACGCGTGCTGCGCTGGGTCACCCGAATCCGTGAAGCACTGGCCGGTGATGGCTTCCAGCTGCACTACCAGCCGGTGCTGAACCTGCAGGGGGAGTCGCTGGAGCTGTATGAGGCCTACCTGCGCCTTGAGCACAATGGTGAACTGCTGAGCCCGACTGCGTTCCTGGGCATCGCGGAGGAACACGGCCTGCTGGCCGACATCAACCGCTGGGTGGTGTCACGGGCGATCGCTGTGCTGGGCCAACGTGCACGCGAAGGCCATGCCACGCAGATGCTGGTGAAGGTGACGCCAGAGTCGTTCGACGACCCGCAGATGATCGCCACCCTGCGTCGGGAACTGCAGGCACAGGGCGTGCCCGGCGAACGGCTGTGGCTGCATGCGCCGGAAGCAAAGGTGTTCACCCATCTGCGCAGTGCGCAGCAGTTCCTTGCCGAAGTGGCGCCGCTGGGCTGCCGCATCGGCCTGGAGCAGTTTGGTTCGGGATTGGATTCGTTCCAGCTGCTGGCCCACTTCCAGCCGCAGTTCCTCAAGCTGGACCGCGGTTTCACCAGCGATCTGGCCGCCACCCGGGAAAACATCGACCGCATCAGCCAGATCACTGCGCGTGCGCAGGAAGCCGGCATCCGCACCATCGCCGAGTTCGTCAGCGATGCCAACTCGATGACCCTGCTGTTCAGTGCCGGCGTGGATTACGTGCAGGGCGACTTCGTCGGTCCGGCGTTGCCGGAGATGGGGTTCGAGTTTGGTTGACGCCTCTCTGTAGAGCCGAGCGATGCTCGGCTGCGGGACTCAAGCGAAGAGCAGCCGAGCATGGCTCGGCTCTACACAAAGAGAAGGCCGGCTTTCGCCGGCCTTTTCATTGATCAGGTCATGTCGACCAGATTGTCGATCTTCACGTCCGGGTTGACGTCGGCCTCGTAGTCGACGCCCTCCACGCCAAAGCCGAACAGGCGCAGGAAGTCGGCCTTGTAACCGGCCAGATCGCTGATCTCGTACAGGTTCTCGTTGGTCACCTGCGGCCACAGCGCAACCACCTTGCCCTGCACGTCTGCCGCCATTTCCTTGTAGTCGGCACGCAGGCGGCCTTCCTCATCGACCAGCGCAACGGTATGGCCCTCGCCATCGACCAGGTCGTGGCGCAGGCGATCGATCGCCACGCCGTCGGCCTTGCCCCCGTAGAGGATGTCGTACAGCACATCCAACTGCTCGATGCAGCCTTCGTGGGTGCCCTTTTCCTTCATCACCTTGAACAGCAGCGACAGGTACAGCGGCATGGTCGGAATCGCCGAGCTGGCCTGAGTCACCACCGCCTTCAGCACCGATACGCGTGCATCACCACCAATCTTGGCCAACTTCTCGCGCAGGCCCAGCACCTTGGTGTCCAGGTCCTTCTTGGCGGCACCGATCGAGCCGTTCCAGTAAATCGCCTGGGTGATCTCTTCGCCCACGTAGGTGAAGGCGGTGGTGGTGCAGCCGTTGGCCAGCACGCCGGCATCGGCCAGCGCGTCGATCCACATCTGCCAGTCCTCACCGCCCATCACCGCGACGGTACCGGCGACTTCTTCCGGGGTGGCCGGCTGCAGATGGGTCTCGGTCAGCACTTCCTTGTCGGTATCCAGGCCACGCAGCGTGATCGGCTCGCCGATCGGCTTCAGCGTAGAGCTGATGATTTCACCGGTCTTCGGGTGCTTGCGGCGCGGCGCAGCCAGGCTGTAGACGACCTGATCGACCTGGCCGAGATCGGCCTTGATCATTTCGATGGTCTTCGCCTTCACTTCATCGGAGAAGGCATCGCCGTTGATGCTCTTGGCGTACAGGCCGGCTTCGTCGGCGTACTTGTGGAACGCGGCCGAGTTGTACCAGCCCGCGGTACCCGGCTTGGTCTCGCTGCCCGGGCGTTCGAAGAAGATGCCGAGGGTCGCGGCGCCACTGCCGAAGGCAGCGGTGATGCGCGCAGCGAGGCCGTAGCCGGTGGAGGCGCCGATCACCAGCACGCGCTTGGGGCCGTTCTGGATCGGCGGGCGCGCGCGGATGTAGTCGATCTGCTGCTTGACCGCGGCGTCGCAGCCGGTCGGGTGGGTGGTGACGCAGATGAAGCCGCGGACGCGCGGTTTGATGACCATGGATACCTCGGGTTGGCAGATGCGGCGCGCGGGGCGCTCAGCAGGAATATGGGTGCGCGCATGCGCGCGCGAACCGCAGGATCGTAGTGCGCGGGGGCCGAATGCACAACCGACGCTGCCGTAGGGTGGTGTTTCTTTTGCAGGGTTGCACCCTGCACCCGCAGAGGCCTGAGCAACGGCCAGAGCCAGAGCAACGTCAAAAGCTGGGTTCCTGGGGGTGGGCGGGGTGGGTCCGGTTGGGGGGGACGCTGCAAGTACGTCCATGTAAGCTCGGTCGCCGCATCCATGCGGCTCACGCCCCCTCAACCGGACCCACTCCGCCTTCGACAGATTTCCGCGATCTGTTGGAACGGCGTGCGGCCTTGGTAGGTGTCGACCTTGGTCGACACGGTTGAATTCATTCGATATCTGACAGATGTGTCGACCAAGGTCGACACCTACCGACAGCCGCAGGAATCTGTCAAAGGTGGGGCGGTGTCGGAGTGCGGGGTGTCAGCCGCATGGATGCGGCTGCCAAGCCTACAGGGACGTACTTGCGGCGCCCCCGCACTCCGACACCGCCCCACCAATCCACGGAATGCCCGCTGTTGCTGTTGCTGTTGCTGTTGCTGTTGCCTCTGCAGGTGCAGGGCTGCAAGCCCTGCCAACAAAAAACCCCGCTTGCGCGGGGTTCTCTGTTCATTGCGTGCAGCGCGAACGCTTACGGGCGACGGGCCAGGGCCTCGACGTCCTTCGCCTTCGGCAACAGGTCCTGCTTGCTCACGCGCAGGAAACCGATCGTCAGCATCGGCACCGCCACCAGGATCGAGGACAGCACCACGATCACCGCACCGATCATGTGCGTCTCGGCCAGGCCTTCCATCGAGCTGCCGCCGTACATGTACAGTGCTAGCGCCGACAGGAAGAACATCACCGCGGTGATCACCGTACGCGACAGCGTCTGGTTGATCGAACGGTTCAGCACTTCCATCGAGTCCACGCGCAGGCTGCGGAAGTTCTCGCGGACGCGGTCAAAGACCACGATGATGTCGTTGATCGCAAAGCCCATCACCGACAGCAGGCCAGCCAGCACGGTCAGGTCGAACTCACGGCCCAGCAGGGACACGTAAGCCACCGTCACGATCAGGTCGAACATGGCCACGATACTGGCGGTGACCGCGAACTTCCATTCGAAGCGCACGGCGATGTAGATCAGGAAGCCGGCCAGCATGAAGATGGTGGCGTACAGGCCATTCATCGCCAGGTCCTTGCCGATCTGCGGGCCGACGAACTCGTTGCGCAGTACGGTTGCCTGATTATCAGCCGTGGACAGTGCCTTCACTACAGCGGCAGCGGTAGCCTTGTCTTCGGTGGCGGCAGCACCCGTGCCCGGAGCATGCTCGCCGTGTGGCGCCAGGCGGATCAGCAGGTCGGTGTTGCCACCGACGCTCTGTACCTGAGCGCCGTCGAAGCCATTCTGCTCGAGCTTGGTGCGGACCTGCTCGACGTCCACCGCCTTGTCGAAGCGGGCTTCGATCAGGGTGCCGCCGGTGAAGTCCAGCGCGTAGTTGAAGCCCTTGAACGCGATGATGCTGATCGACGCCAGGAACACCACGATGGTGACTGCCATGGCGACATGGCGCCAGCGCATGAAGTCGATCTTGGTGTCGTTCGGGAGGATGTGCAGCGGAAACAGTTTCATTGTGCGTGTCGTCCCGTCAGATGGCCACGTTCTGGAGCTTCTTGCGACGGCCGTAGATCAGCGTCGCCAGCGCACGCGACACGGTGATCGCGGTGAACATGGAGGCGAAAATACCGATGATCATGGTCAGCGCGAAGCCCTTCAGCGGACCGGTACCGAATGCAAACAGCGCCACACCGACGATCAGGCCGGTCAGGTTGGCGTCGAGGATGGTGCCCGAAGCACGCTCGTAACCGGTCACGATCGCGGTTTTGCCCGGCACGCCGGCACGCAGTTCTTCACGGATACGCTCGTTGATCAGCACGTTGGCGTCCACTGACAGGCCGACCGACAACGCCAGGCCGGCAAAGCCCGGCAGGGTCATGGTCGCGCCGAACAGCGACATCACCGCCACCACGATCAGCAGGTTGAACAGCATCGCGATCGAGGTGATCACGCCGAACATGCGGTAGTAGACGCTGAAGAACACCAGGGTGAACAGGAATGCGAACACCACCGCGCGCATACCGTTCTTGACGTTCTCGGCACCCAGGCTCGGGCCGACCACGCGCTCTTCGACGAAGTCCATCGGCGCGGCCAGCGAGCCGGACTTCAGCAGCTTGGCCAGGTCCTCGGCTTCCTTCTTCTGAAGGCCGGTGGTCTGGAAGTTCTTTCCGAACACGCCGTTGATGTTGGCCACCGAGATCACTTCCTCGTTGACCTTGAAGCCACGCACTTCCTGGCCGTCGACAACGGTCACGGTCGGTACGCGCTCGGTGTAGACCACCGCCATCGGCTTGTTCACGTTGGCGCTGGTGAAGTCGAACATGCGCTGGCCGCCGACATTGTTCAGCGTCACGCTGACCGCCGGAGAGCCGCTGTTCGAATCGGTCACCGCCTGCGCGCCGACCATCTGGTCACCGGTGACGATCACGCGCTTGTTCAGCAGGACCGGACCACCGCCATCACGACGCTGGTAGACCTTCGCTTCCGGCGGGATGCGGCCGGAGTTGATGGCGTCCTGTGCATTGCCGTCAACCACCGCGCGGTACTCGAGGGTAGCGGTGGCGCCGATCATGCGCTTGGCTTCGGCCGTGTCCTGCACGCCCGGCAGCTGCACGACCACGCGGTCGGCACCCTGGCGCTGGATGATCGGCTCGGCCACGCCCAGCTGGTTCACGCGGTTGCGCAGGGTGTTGATGTTCTGCTCGATGGCGCCGTTGGCGATCTGGGTGATCTCGGTTTCCGGCACGGTCACCGTGATGCGATTGCCACTGACGTCGTAGCCGAGGGTCGGCTGCGCCTTGACCAGGGCAGTGCGGGCACGCTGCGCGGCGTCGTCACCGGCGGACGGGCTCAGGTTGGCCACGATACTGTTGTCAGCACGGCGTTCCACCGACTGGTACGGAATGCGGGCGTCGCGCAGGGTACTGCGCACGTCTTCGGTGTAGGCATCCAGGCGCTTGTCGAGCGCGGCCTTCTGGTCGACCTGCAGCACGAAGTGCACGCCGCCCTGCAGGTCCAGGCCCAGCACCATCGGGCGACCGCCGAGGTTGGCCAGCCAGTCCGGCACGGTCGAGGCCAGGTTCAGGGCCACGGTGTACTTCTCACCGACGGTGTCACGCAGGGCGTCGCTGGCAGCGGACTGCGCCTTCAGGTCCGGCAGGCGGACGATCAGGCTCTCCCCTTCCTTCTCGGCACCGAGGGCGTCCACACCGGCCTTTTTCAGGTCGGCCAGCACACGGTCACGCAGCGCGTCGTCGACCTGTCCGCCACGGTTGGCGGTGATCTGGACGGCCGGGTCCTTCTGGTAGATGTTGGGCAGCGCGTACAGCGCGCTGAGCGCCAGTACGATCAGGATGACGACGTACTTCCAGCGTGGAAATTCGAGCATTGCTTGGGTCCCGCGCGGCGCCATCCCCGGCGCCGCGGTTGTGCATCGGAAAGGGAGTGGCTTACTGGGCCGACTTCAGGGTACCGGCCGGCAGCACGTTGCCGACAGCGCCCTTCTGCACGCGGATGCGCACGTTGTCAGCCACTTCGATGGTGATGAAGTTGTCGCCGATGTCGGTGACGATGCCGGCGATGCCGCCATTGGTCAGCACTTCATCGCCACGCTTGATCTTCTCCAGCATGGCCTTGTGCTCCTTCTGCCGCTTCATCTGCGGGCGGATCATCAGGAAGTACATGATGGCGATCAGGATGACCGGGAACAGCAGCGTGGTCAGGCCCATGCCCTGCGGTTGGCCGCCGGCGGCCTGGGCGTGGGCGGCGGGAATCAGGAAAGCAAGCAGGTTCATCGTTGGTCCTTTGGTTGGGCGGCGCTCCGGCCCTTTCACGGGCACGGGGTGTCGACCGCGGATCTGGGTCAGCCTTGAAGTATGCCACGGCCCCGGGCGTTCGTCCTTGGGCCGTTTGGCAGGGGGTACTCGGTTTACAGGGGCGGCGCGACCGCCCCGCGTGCCGCGTAGAAAGACTCACGGAAGGCCAGGAAGGTTCCCGCTTCGATGGCCGCACGGATGTCGGCCATCAGCTTTTCGTAATAGAACAGGTTGTGCAGGGTACCCAGCATCGGCGCCAGCATCTCGTTGCAGCGGTCCAGGTGGCGGAGGTAGGAACGGGTGTAGCCACCGGTGCAGGCCACGCAGCCGCAGCCGGGCTCGATCGGATCCATGTCGCGCGCGTACTGCGAGTTGCGGATGCGGACGGTGCCGAACGAGGTGAAATAGTGGCCGTTGCGCGCGTTGCGGGTGGGCATCACGCAATCGAACATGTCCACGCCACGTGCGACACCCTCGACCAGGTCTTCCGGCCGGCCCACGCCCATCAGGTAGCGCGGGCGGTCACCCGGCAGCTCCGGGTCCAGGTGGTCGAGCATGGCATTGCGCTCGTGCTCCGGCTCGCCCACGGCGAGGCCGCCGATGGCGTAACCGTCGAAGCCGATCGCCTGCAGGGCCTCGGCCGAGCGGCTGCGCAGGTCGGTGTGCACGCCCCCCTGGACGATGCCGAACAGGGCCGCGTCGTTGCCCAGCTCGTCATGCGCGTTGCGGCTGCGCTGCGCCCAGCGCAGGCTCAGTTCCATGGAACGGCGGGCGACGTCTTCGGTGGCCGGGTACGGGGTGCACTCGTCGAAGATCATCACCACGTCCGAATCGAGCACCTTCTGGATCTTCATGCTCTCCTCCGGGCCCAGGAACACGCGAGCGCCGTCGGTGGGCGAGGCGAAGGTCACGCCCTGCTCGGTGATCTTGCGACGGTGGGCCAGCGAGAACACCTGGAAGCCGCCGGAGTCGGTCAGGATCGGGCCATCCCAGCGGCAGAAGCCGTGCAGGCCGCCGTGGTCGGCGATGATGTCCAGGCCCGGGCGCAGGTACAGGTGGAAGGTGTTGCCGAGGATGATCTCGGCGCCCACCGCACGCACCTGGTCCGGCAGGATGCCCTTGACCGAGCCATAGGTCCCCACCGGCATGAAGGCCGGCGTTTCCACCGTGCCACGCGGGAAGGTCAGGCGGCCACGGCGGGCACGGCCGTCGCGGGTCTGGAGCTGGAACTGCAATCGGGACATGGAGCGGTCATTCGGGCAAATAGTCGCTCATTGTCTCCCAAAACCGGCTCGACCGCCCATTCAGGCCTGAACGGCACGGCAGTAGAGCCACGCCATGCGTGGCTTTCCTGGTCTCCAGGCGCCTGCAAGTGCGCACCAACGGTGCGCACCCACCACAAGCAGGCAGAGGTCAGCGCCCTACCCCGCTTGCGGGAACAGCAGCATGGCGTCGCCGTAGCTGAAGAAGCGGTAGCGCTGCTCGATCGCGTGCTGGTAGGCCTCGAACACCCTTTCCTTGCCGGCGAACGCGGAGATCATCATCAGCAGCGTGCTTTCCGGCAGGTGGAAGTTGGTCACCATCGCGTCGACGCTGCGGATGCGGTAGCCCGGGGTGATGAAGATCTGCGTTTCACCGGCGAACGGCAGCAGCTCGCCATCGCGCATCGCGCTTTCCAGCGCGCGTACCACCGTGGTGCCAACGCCGATCACCCGGCCGCCGGCGGCGCGCGTGCGCCGTACCTGCTGCACCAGCTCAGCGCCGACGTTCAGCCACTCGCGGTGCATCACGTGGTCCTTCAGGTCATCGGCACGCACCGGCTGGAAGGTGCCCGCGCCCACGTGCAGGGTGACGTGGCCGAAGTCCACGCCCTTCTCCTTCAGCGCGGCCAGCAGCGGTTCGTCGAAATGCAGGCCGGCGGTCGGTGCCGCCACCGCGCCCACTTCACGTGCGAACACGGTCTGGTAGCGCTCGCGGTCGTCCACGCCCGGCTCGCGCTGGATGTACGGCGGCAGCGGCAGCCGGCCGGCATGCAGCAGCCACTGTTCCAGCGATTCCGGCACATGGAACTGCAGGACGTAGAACTCGCCATCGCGGCCCAGCACCTCGGCTTCGCCACCGGCATCCAGCGCGATGCGGCTGCCGGCCTTTGGCGACTTGCTGGCGCCGACCTGGGCACGGGCCTGCTGGCCGCCGAGCAGGCGTTCGATCAGGATCTCCACGCGGCCACCGCTGGCCTTCTGCCCGAACAGGCGCGCCGGGATCACCCGGGTGTCGTTGAACACCAGCAGATCGCCCGGCTGCAGCAGGGATGGCAGATCACGCACCTGCAGATCGGTGAAGCCATCGGGCGCCGGCGGGACCAGCAGCAGGCGGCTGGCGGAACGTTCGGCCAAGGGTGCCTGCGCGATCAGTTCAGCCGGCAGGTCGTAGTGGAAATCGGACTTCTTCAAGGCAGTGGGCGGCAACAGGTCGACAATGGCGCGCATTGTACGTCCAGCGTCTGCGAGCCGGCGCGCTTCGCGGCGAACGTCGCGCAAAATGCTGCTATGCAGCAGGTTTCTGCGGGGTTATCGCGCAAAAAAACAAGTGCTAGCATCGAGCCGGAAGTCCGCTGCACGAGCCTGCCCCCAAGCGCGCGTGATGACGCGCGTTTTGCTTTTGAAGACCCGTGCGACCCATTGTTTCAGGAGATCTGCAATGAGCTTCATCGAACGCCTCGCCCCCCTGCGCAACCAGCCCGGCACCCGCCTCACCTCCGGTCTGGACGATGCCACCCTGACCACCCTGTCCGCCAACCACCCGCAGCTGATCGCTGCGGTGGATGCCGCCGCCGAGGAATTCGCGCGCGTGCAGGCCGACCTGGGGCCGCTGCTGGCGCAGGACGAACAGGCGCAGATCGACGCGATGCAGGACGGTTTCGTCAATTTCTATGCCGATGACGCGGTGACCCCGTACGTGGCACTGGCCGCGCGCGGCCCGTGGGTGGTCACCCTGAAGGGCGCCGTGCTGTACGACGCCGGCGGCTACGGCATGCTCGGCTTCGGGCACACCCCGGATGCCGTGCTGGAGGCGATGGCCCGCCCGCAGGTGATGGCCAACATCATGACCCCCAGCCTGTCGCAGCAGCGCTTCATCACCGCCCTGCGCGCCGAGATCGGCCACCGCCGTGGCGGCTGCCCGTTCGCCCGTTTCATGTGCCTGAATTCCGGTTCCGAGGCCGTCGGCCTGGCCGCCCGCATCGCCGACGTCAACGCCAAGCTGCAGACCGACCCCGGCGCGCGCCACGCCGGCGCCGCGATCAAGCGCGTGGTGGTCAAGGGCAGCTTCCACGGCCGTACCGACCGCCCGGCGCTGTATTCCGATTCCAGCCGCAAGAGCTACATGCAGCACCTGGCCAGCTATCGCGGCGAGGACTCGGTGATCACCGTGGCGCCGTACGACGAGGCCGGCCTGCGCAAGGTGTTCGAGGATGCCGCACGCAACCAGTGGTTCATCGAAGCGGTGTTCCTGGAGCCGGTGATGGGCGAAGGCGACCCCGGCCGCTCGGTGCCGCCGTCGTTCTATGCCGTGGCCCGTGAACTGACCCGTGCCCATGGCAGCCTGCTGCTGCTCGACTCGATCCAGGCCGGCCTGCGCGCGCATGGCGTGCTCTCGGTGGTGGACTACCCGGGCTTCGAAGGCCTGGACCCGCCGGACATGGAGACCTATTCCAAGGCGCTCAACGCCGCGCAGTTCCCGCTGTCCGTGCTGGCGGTAACCGAGCATGCCGCGCAGCTGTACCGCAAGGGCATCTATGGCAACACCATGACCAGCAACCCGCGTGCGCTGGACGTGGCCTGCGCCACCCTGGCCCAGCTGACCCCGCAGGTGCGTGCCAACATTGCCGAACGCGGTGCCGAGGCCGTGCGTAAGCTGGAACAGCTGAAGAACGAGCTGGGCGGGCTGATCACCAAGGTGCAGGGCACCGGCCTGCTGTTCTCCTGCGAGCTGGCCCCGCAGTTCAAGTGCTACGGCGCCAATTCCACCGAGGAATGGCTGCGCCAGCACGGCATCAACGTGATCCACGGTGGCGAGAACTCGCTGCGCTTCACCCCGCACTTCGGCATGGACAGCGAAGAGCTGGACCTGCTGGTGGGCATGGTCGGCCGCGCCCTGCGTGAAGGCCCGCGCCGCGAGCAGGCTGCGGCGGCGTAAACCCCCGCTTCGGTAGAGCCGAAGGCAGCGGCAGGAGCCGCTGCCAACGTCGCTGGCGACGGCCCGAAGGGTGCCGGTCAGGACGACCGGCATAGCCCATGCTCGGCTGGCGCCTTTGCCGCGATCTGAACGAAGAGCAGCCGAGCGCGGCTCGGCTCTACAGAAGGCCTCTCAAGGCCTCATAATCCTTGGGCACCCCGTCCCTGACCGCCCTGCGGTCGGCGACGGGGCGTTTTCGTTTCCGGCCAAGAGACAGGAAGATCCATGAAATCGATCTGTGTGTACTGTGGTTCCAACGCTGGCAGCAAGCCGGCCTATACCGAACGCGCCATTGCACTGGGCGACCGCATCGCCCGCGAAGGCCTGCGCCTGGTGTATGGCGGGGGCAACGTCGGCCTGATGGGAACCGTGGCCAATGCCGTGCTTGCCGCTGGCGGCGAAGTGACCGGCGTGATCCCGCGTCAGCTGGCCGACTGGGAAGTGGCCCACCGCGGCCTGACCGAACTGGAGATCGTCGGTTCGATGCATGAGCGCAAGTCGCGCATGTTCGACCTCGCCGATGGCTTCGTCACCCTGCCCGGCGGCTTCGGCACCATGGAAGAGATCTTCGAGATGCTGACCTGGCGCCAGCTGGGCATCGGCAACAAGCCGTGCGCGTTCCTCGATGTGGAAGGCTTCTACGCCCCGCTGATCGGCATGATCGATCGCATGGTGGAAGAGCGCTTCCTGCACCCGGACCAGCGCCAGGACCTGTGGTACGGCTCGGACATCGAAGCGATGCTGGAGTGGATGAAGAACTACCAGCCGGCCCAGGCCTCGAAGTGGATCGACGAGAAGCGTCGCGCCGCCCTGCGTTGATGCAGCCGCACGCGGTGGCTCAGGTCGCCGCGTGCGACCACGGGGCGGGCCGCCCCAGCAGATAGCCTTGGCCGTAATCGCAGCCCAGTTCGCGCAGGGTCTGCCGCTGCGCCTCGGTCTCGATGCCTTCACCGATGGTCTCGATGCCCAGCGTGCGCGCCAGCGACAGTACGCCTTCGACCAGCGCGCGCGTGCTCTGCACTTCCGGTCCATGCAGGCCGGCGATGAAGCTCTGGTCGATCTTCAGCGTACTGATCGGGAAACGGTGCAGGTAGGACAGCGCGGAGAAGCCGGTACCGAAATCGTCCAGCTGCACCTGGATGCCGCGCTCGCGCAGCCCCTGCAGGATGCGCAGCGTGTGCGGGCCATCGTCCAGCAGCGCCACCTCGGTGATCTCCAGGCGCAGCCGGCGCGGATCGGCACCGCAGCTGTCGAGCAGGCCGAACAGGCGGTCACTGAATTCGGCGGAGCGGAAATGCCGGGGTGAGACGTTCACCGAGACGTAGCCTTCGCCCCCCTGCGCCAACCCCGCGATGACCTGCTCGTAGATCAGCCAGTCGACCTGTTCGATCAGGCCGCTCTCTTCACCCAGCTCCAGGAACGCGCCCGGCAGCAGCAGGCCGCGGCGCTCATGCTGCCAGCGCAGCAGCGCCTCGTGGCCCACCACCTCGCCATCGGACAGGCGCACGATCGGCTGGTAGAACGGCACGAAATCGCGGTTGTTGATCGCGCGACGCAGGTCGGCCTCCAGGTCAAGGCTGCGCATGGCCTGCTCGCGCATGTCTTCGTCGAAGATCGCGCAGCGGTCATGACCCTGCGCCTTGGCCCGGTACATGGCCGCGTCGGCGTCGCGCAGCAGCTCTTCGCCGGTGCGGTAGCGCGGGTTCCACAGGGCGATGCCCAGGCTGCCGGACGGGAACAGTTCGCGCCCGGCGATCCACATCGATTCCTGCAGTGCCAGCAGCAGGCGCTGGCCAAAGTCCAGCGCCTGTGCCAGGCCCTGCGGGCATTGCAGCAGCACCGCGAATTCATCACCGCCCAGCCGCGCCACGACGTCCTCGGCGCCAGCCATCGATACGATGCGCTTGGCCACTTCCACCAGCATGCGGTCACCAGCAGCGTGGCCGATACTGTCGTTGACCAGCTTGAAGCGGTCCAGGTCGAGGAACAGCACAGCGAACACCGGCCCACCATCACGCTTGGCCAGCGCCAGCGAATCCTGCAGGCGATCAAGCAAATGCAGGCGGTTGGGCAGGCCGGTCAGCGCATCGTGCATGGCCTGGTGGGTCAGGCGTTGCTCGGCCCGCAGGCGTTCACCAATCTGCCCGAGCAACTTCTCGTTGACCTCGGCCAGCTCGCGGGTACGTTCTTCCACGCGCTTTTCCAGCTCGGCATGCGCCGAGCGCAGCCGTTGCTGGTCGCGCTGACGGGCCAGGCCGGTACCGATGTTCTGCGCAACGAAGGTCAGCAGGCGCTGGTCATGCACGCTGAAAATGCTGTTCTCGCTGTAGCTCTGCACCACGATCGCGCCGACCACTTCGTCGTCGCGCAGCAGTGGTACGCCCAGCCAGCAGTGCGAACGCGCACCGGATTCACGCACCTCGCCACTGGCCAGCAGTGCATCGATCTGCGCGCGCGAGGCCAGCAGCGGGCGCCGGTTGCGCACCACGTATTCGGTCAGGCCCCGGCTGAAGGGCCGTGGCGCGCGACTGGCATTGTGCTCGTCCACCGAATACACGAAATCCAGGCCGTTGCCGGCCGGGTTGACCAGGGCGATGTAGAAATTGCGTGCGTCGAGCAGGCGCCCAACCACGCCATGCACCTGTCCGTAGAACTGGGCCAGGCTGTCGGCCGACATCGCCATCTCAGCAATGTTATAGAGCGCGGTCTGCAGCTGTTCGGCGCGACGCCGCTCGGTTACTTCGTCCTGCAGGCTGTGGTTGGCGCGCTGCAGTTCCTGGGTACGCCGCTCTACCTGCTGCTCCAGCCGCACCTGCGCCTGGCGCCGGTCCATCGCGGTCTGCACATGCTGCGCAACGAAACCCAGCAATGCGCGCTCGGCCTCGCCATAGCGGGCCGCCTGTTCATAGCTCTGAACCACGATGGCACCGCATACACGGCCATCGCGCAGCATCGGCACGCCCAGCCAGTCCAGGCTTTCCGGCCCACGCTGCGGGTCGTGCTCCTGTTCCATCACCTGCGCCAGCAGTTTGCGCGAGGGACCACTGAGCGGTTTGCCATGGCGCAGCAGCGCCACGGTCAGGCTGCGCGGCATCTCGCTGGCGTCATGGCTCTGCGTGGGATCGGCGACGAAGTCATCGACCTGATCGGCGAAGTACAGGAACCGGATCTGGTCGCGCACATCGTCGTATTCCACGATGTAGCAGTTCTCGGCATACATCAGCGTGCCCAGCACACCATGCACGTGGCGCAGCATCTCGGGCATTTCAAGGTCGGCACCGGCCAGGTCTGCAATCTGGAACAGGGCCTGCTGCAACCGCTCGGCCTCTTCCAGTGCCTTGATCTGGCCGGCCTGGCGGCCGCGCTGCAGCGCCAGCTCCATCGCCTGCCGGGCAACGCCCCACCATGCCGGCGAAGGCACTGCGCCTTCGACCGACAACAGCAGGCGCGCACCATCATGTTCCCAGCCGTGCTGGCCATCGCCCGCGCCGGGTGCCGCCGCATCACCTCCGGCAGCCGCTGTCGGCCACCCCCCCTGGCCACGACCGAGCTGCGGGTCGTCCCAGCCGACGCGGACCACGGCCGTTTCCGGCAAAAGCGCATGCAACGCGCGCACCAGCGCCGTGCTCAGCACGGCCTCGTGTGGTGGCTCTTCCGCCGGTTCAGCATGCGTGGACAAATGACAATCTCTTGGCGCCGTCGGTGCGTCGCCTCCCCTGAGCCGCCGAGCATAGCGCGCCACCCGGGGGGCAATGGAAGCCCGTAAACCCCGAATCGTGCGCCCGTACGTTTTTCCTGCTGTCCGTAGCCCCTTCCGAGCCATGACCCTCGCCCTGCCCGCCCCCGCCACCGGCTATGCGCCATCGCCTGCAGGCCTTACCCTGTACGCCGTGGAAGCCAGCGCACTGCCAACCGATGAAGCCTTGATGCTGGCCTGGGCCGGTGGCGACCTGCGCGCATTCGAAAGCCTGTATGCGCGCCATCGCAAGCGCCTGTTCGGCTTCCTGCTGCGGCAACTGCGCGACAACGCGCTGGCCGAGGAGATCTTCCAGGACGTCTGGCAGCGGGTGATCAGCGCCCGCGCCGGCTGGCAGCCCGAGGCGGCGTTCAGCACCTGGTTGTTCCGCATTGCGCACAACCGCCTGAATGACCATTGGCGTGCCGCCCGTCATCGCCCCGCCGCGCCGGCCGACGCCGATCTGCGCCTGGCCGCGATCGAGGATGGGCAGACCCCGGAAGGTGAGCTTTCCGAATTCGAACAACGTCGCCGCATCCAGCTGGCGATGGAACAACTGCCGCCGGAGCAGCGCGAAGTGCTGCAGCTGCGGCTGGATCAGGAACTGAGCCTGGAGGAGATCGGCCAGATCACCGGCGTAGGCCGGGAAACCGTGAAATCGCGGCTGCGCTATGCGATGGACAAGCTGCGTGCGGGATTGAACGCATGAACCGAGACGAACCGCTGACGCCGGAAGAACGCGAGCTGTCCCGCCTGCTCGGCCGTCGCGCCGATCAGGCACCGCCCGCCGCACTGGACGCCGCCATCCTGGCCGCGGCCCGCGCTGCCGTGGACGCTCCGGCTGCCGATGCGGTCGCCTCTCCCGAGGCGCCGCCCATGCAGCGCGCACGCCCGCGTTGGCCGGCGGTGTTCGGCATCGCCGCCTCGATGGTGTTCGCCATTGGCATCGCCTGGCAGCTGCGTCCGGAACCGCCGCCGGTTCCGGCCGGTGAGGCCGCTGTTGCTGCGGCACCGGCTGCTGCAGAAGACGTTGCGGCTGCCGATCAGGCCGCTGACAGCAGTGCGGCCGACAGCGCGGTGGCGGCTGCGGAACCGGCCGCTACGCCCGCAGCGCCCGAGGCAGGCCCTGTTGCCGCTGCCCCGGCACCGGCACCGGTCATCGCGCGCACGCGCAAGCCTGCGCCGGCCGAGTCCGCTGACGCGCCGGCCCAGGCTGCACGATCGATGGCTGCAGATGCCGCCGCCGATACCTCCTTTGCGGCCCTTCCGCCCGCTCCGGCCGCAGCGCCGGCAGCGTCCGGGGCGCTGAAAGCACGCACGGCCGCAGCACCGGCAGCGAATGCCGCCGAAGTCGAGCGGGCGCAGGCGCTGGACCGGGTAGAAATCACCTCGATGAAGCGTGAGGCTCCCAGCCGTTCCGCACCAGGCATCATGCGCCGCAGCACCGATGCGGGCCTGAGCGCGGACGCCGTGCAGGCCGAGGTGGACGCCGACGCACGACTGCCGCGTCGGCAGTGGCTGCAGAAGATCCGTACACGACGCGACGACGGCCAGCGCGATCTGGCCCGTGCCAGCCTGGAGCGTTACATGCAGCAGTACCCGGAAGCGCGCCTGCCACGCGACCTGCGCCCACTGCTGGACGACTGAAGCGGACGGGAATACCCGGCAACCCCGTAGAATGGCGGGAATGCTCGATACTCTCGCCCAGCCGGTCAGCCACACGCTGGAAGTCAAACACAGCCGTTTCATCGCCCATGCCGCGCCGATCGAAGGCGCCGCAGCGGCCATGGCGTTCCTGCAGCAGGTCGCGGTGGCCGATGCCACCCACAACTGCTGGGCCTACCGGCACGGGCAGGACTATCGCTCCAGCGACGATGGCGAGCCGGCCGGCACGGCTGGACGTCCGATCCTGGCGGCGATCGACGGCCAGGGTTTCGACCGGGTGATGGTGGTGGTGACCCGCTGGTTCGGCGGTATCAAGCTCGGCGCCGGTGGCCTTGTACGCGCCTACGGTGGCGCCGCCGCCGAGTGCCTGCGTACCGCGCCGCGCCTGCCGCTGCTAGCGATGGCCCGGCTGCAGCTGCTGGCCGGCTTCGAGGATCTGGGTACCCTGCACGCCACCCTGCCCGCCTTCGGTGCCGAAAAGCGCGATGAACAGTTCGATGCCAATGGCGTGTGCCTGCGGATCGAATTGCCTGCCGATCAGGTCGACGCATTGAAAATCCGCCTGCGCGACGCCACCCGTGACCGTATCCGCATAGAAGACGACGACCAGGATGACTGACAAGGACGACGCCCCCGCTTCGACCCCGCCGCTGCGGCGCCTCGGCAGCCTGCGCACGCTGTGGCCATTCGTGCGCCGCCATAGCGGGCTGTTCACCGCCTGGCTGCTGGCCCTGGCGGTGTCTTCGGCCGCCACGCTGAGCCTGCCGCCGGCGGTGAAGCAGATGATCGATCATGGTTTCAGCAGTGGCGGCCAGATCAACCGCGCCTTCGCCCTGCTGATGCTGGTGGCGGTCGTGATGGCGTTGGGCACGGCCGCGCGTTTCTACTTCGTGTCGCTGCTCGGCGAAAAAGTCGTGGCCGACCTGCGCAGCCAGCTGTATGCCCACCTGATCCAGCTGGGCGCCGGCTTCCACGACCGCAGCCGCAGCGGCGAACTGGTCTCGCGCCTGACCGCGGACACCGAACTGCTGCGCAGCGTGGTCGGCTCGACCATGTCCGTAGCATTGCGCAGCACGGTCACTGTCATCGGCAGCCTGGCGATGCTGTTCGTCACCAGCCCGCGGCTGGCCGCATGGTCGCTGCTCGGCATTCCACTGGCGGTGCTGCCGATCATCATCGGTGCGCGCAAGCTGCGCACGGTCGCGCGCAACAGCCAGGACCGCATCGCCGATGCCAACAGCCTGGCCAGCGAGACGCTGGGCGCGGTGCGCACGGTGCAGGCACATGCACGCGAACCATACGAACGCGGTCGCTTCGACAAGGCGCTCGGTGACGCCATCGGCGCCGCCCGCCGCCGCATCGGTGCACAGTCGCTGGTCACCGCCAGCGCCATCCTGCTGGTGTTCGGCGCCATCGTCGGTGTGCTGTGGCTGGGCGCGCACGACGTCATCGACGGCCGCCTCAGCGCCGGCACGCTGGGTCAGTTCGTGCTGTATGCATTGATCGGCGGCGGTTCGGTGGGCGCGCTGGCCGAAGTATGGAACGAGCTGCAGCGCGCGGCCGGCGGCATGGGCCGCATCGGCGAGCTGTTGCAGGAAGACATCGAGATCCGCGCGCCGGCCCAGCCGCATGCGCTGCCGCAACCGCTGCGTGGCGAGATCCGGTTCGACGACGTGGTGTTCCACTACCCGCAGCGACCGGAGCAGGCCGCACTGGACCACTTCAACCTGCATGTGCGCCCCGGCGAGACCGTAGCGCTGGTGGGTCCGTCAGGGGCGGGCAAGAGCACGGTGCTTTCGATGCTGCTGCGCTTCCATGACCCGGCCAGCGGCAGCATCGACGTGGACGGCATCGACGTGCGCCAGGTCGACCCGGCCGAGCTGCGTGCGCAGCTGGCGCTGGTGCCACAGCAGCCTACGCTGTTCGCTGCCAGTGCCCGCGACAACATCCGCTATGGCCGCCTGCAGGCCAGCGACGCCGAGGTCGAGGATGCCGCACGAGCGGCCGAGGCCGACGGTTTCCTGCGCGCGTTGCCGCAGGGCTATGACAGCGAGCTGGGTGAGCGCGGTGCCCGCCTGTCCGGTGGGCAGCAGCAGCGTGTGGCGATTGCCCGTGCGCTGCTGAAGGATGCGCCGATCCTGCTGCTGGATGAAGCCACCAGCGCGCTGGATGCACATAGCGAACACAGCGTGCAGCAGGCATTGGAACGGTTGATGGCGGGTCGCACCACGCTGGTCATCGCCCACCGCCTGGCCACCGTGCTCAAGGCCGACCGCATCGTGGTGATGGACCAGGGCCGCATCGTCGCCGAGGGCACGCACGCACAGCTGCTGGCCGAAGACGGACTGTACGCTGAACTGGCACGCCTGCAGTTCATCGATTGATGACGTCCGGCTAACATCGGCGCGGCCAAGCTGGCCGCGCAACTGCAGCATCCGCTGAAGGAGGTGCACGATGTCGTTCCGTCAGTTCCCCGCCGTCGACAGCAACGGCGAAAGTCACATCATCATTGAGTTCAAGCCCGAGGCGAATGGCAGCGGGCACCATTCCGAAGCCACGCCGCGCTACGAGCTGGATGATGGGCGGCCGCTGGTGCGCGATGGCCGCGAGTTCACCACCAGTGGCGGCGAGTTGAGGTTGACGATCTGAGGTTCGCCGGGCATGGCCCGGCGCTACCGGATTTCATTCCGCCCCGCTCTGGTGGGTGTCGACCTTGGTCGACATGCTTTTTGCCAAAGGCGGTCGAGCATGGCTCGACGCTACAAAAAAGCATGGTCAATTTTTCACCAAGCATCTTGACAGCCTTGGCTGCCAAGGGCTGCGCGCGGTTATCCACACCTTTGCTCAGAAACCATCCACATCGCCTGTGGATGAATTCAGCCCAGCACCCGTCCGATGCCGCTGGCGTCCACCTCGGCCGCCGCCCGGGTGATCGCCGCCGGATCGCTGCCGGCCACGAATCCGATACGGAAATGCACTTCGCCGCCAGGCGTTCGCGAAGAATGGATCGACGCCAGGCTGATGCGGTGCTGCTCGAACACGTTCAGCAGTTCACGCAACGACCCCGGCCGGTCTTCCGGCAGGTGCACTGACAACGCATTGCGCTCGGTCAGGTCAGCCAGCAGATAGCCCACGCGTTCGAATGTGTAATTGCCGTCCGCCAGCGCCTGCTCGCCGAAGGCAGTGCGATTGGCCGACAGCAGCTGCTCCCGGAATGCAGCACGTGCACCGTCGTCACCCTGACCGACCTGCGCCTGCAGGGACTGCAGCTGGCCGACCAGCCGCTCCAGCATCGGCGCTACGTATGGGTTGCCGAACTGGATGTCTTCGTAGATCGCCGGGTTGAGCGACAGGATGCGCGAGATGATCGCCGTATCCAGCTCGAACGATGCCGACCGATACGGCATCATCGCGGCCAGATGGCCCAGCTGCGGCTGGTACTGGCGCAGCACGCCGGCCTGGGCCAGGTGAGTGGCATGCACCATCGCCTGTACCAGCGCCATCATCTGGTCGTGGTGCTGCGGCGTGGCGCGCACGCACTCAGCCTGCAACGCCGTGCACAGCGTATCGGCCCACGGCTGCCAGTGCTGCAGCCGCGCTTCGCAGACCACCATCACCCGGCCCTTCAAGGTCGGCGCCTTGGGCGGAGCGGTCATCGGGTGCAGGCCGACCACTTCGGCTTGAGAGGCCAACATCGCCTGGACCGGCGCTTCCTTCACCGAGGTCACGTCCAGCCACAGTCGGTCGCGTTCACGGCCTGCGGACTGCCGCACGTACTCGGCGATCAACGCGGGCGTGTGCCGGATCGGCGCCGAGAACACCAGCACGTCGGCCTGCGCCAGCAGCTCTTCCGGCGTATGCGAGTCCGGATCGGCCGGATCGTGGCCGATCACCTTCAGCTGCATGTGCTGCTGGAAGAAGCGGGTCAGCCAGCGCCCGTAGGCGCCGGCACTGCCGATGATGCCGACCGTGCGCGGCGTACGTTCGAGCAGGCCGCTCATGCCACGCGTTCGGCGCGGAAGCGCGACCCTTCGGCCAGCGCGGCAGGCGCTGCAGCAATCACGTCGAACTCTTCGAAGCCGTTGTCCAGGGTCGCCTCCAGCGCCGCGTGGGTGCCGGCAATCGCACGCGAGATCGCCTGCTGCATCGATTCGCCGCGCAGCAGGAACGACACCACCAGCGACATCAGCACATCGCCGGTACCGGCCACGTCCACCGGCAGCAGCGGCGAGGTCCAGCGCCAGGTCTCCTCGCGGCCAACGGCCAGGGTCACCAGTTCACCCGGGGTGCCGCCTACGCTGTGCGCGATCACCCAGTGCGGGCCACGATCCAGCAGCGTGCGTGCGGCGGCGATGGCATCAGCCTCGGCGAGCGCCGGCATGCCGGTCAGGCGATTCAGTTCAAAGGCGTTCGGGGTCACCAGCCAGGCACGCGGCAACAACCGCTCGGCGAAGATCGCTTCCAGGCCCGGTTCCACGTAGGGGCCGGTGTGAGTATCACCGATCACCGGATCCAGGCAGTAACGCAGCTGCGGGCAGGCCGGCAGGATGTCGTCCAGCCAGTCGGCGAAGGCGGCACCATTGGCCGTGCTGCCAAAGTAGCCGGAGACGAGCATCCTCGCCCGCTGCGGCAGGCCACGCTCGTGGGTGCCCCGCAACAGATCGGCGAACCAGTCGGCGGGCAGCACGCGACCGCGGGTGGTGTCGTAGAACGGCGCGTTGCTCAGCAGCACGGTCGGAATTTCGGCTACGCGCACGCCGAGCGCGCGCATCGGCGGTACGGCGGCGCTGTTGCCGGCATGGCCGTAGACAAGTTGCGACTGGACCGAGATGACATCGATCGGCGACGGGCCGTCGGGCCGCTGGCGGCGGCCGTGGACCAGGTGGTTATCAAGGAATTCGCTCATGGCCGCATTCTACGCCCAAGGGGGTTTTCGGCAGGGCTTGCAGCCCTGCACCTGCTCTATGCAACGGCAACGGCAACGGCAACGGCAAAAGCCAGAGCGGCATTCCGTGAGTTGGCGGGGCGGTGTGGGTGGTCAGGACACGCCGTAAACCCATCCATGGGGGCTCGATGGCGCCATCCATGGCGCCAACGGTCCTGCCCACCCACACCCCCCGCCTTCGACAGATTCATGCGGCTGTTGGTAACTGCGGCTGTTGGTGGGTGTCGACCTTGGTCGACACGGTAGATCCATGCCATGCGTGGATGAATTCATTCGATATCTGACAGATGTGTCGACCAAGGTCGACACCCACCAGAGCAGAGTGCTGCTCCAACAGATCGCGGCCAACTGTCGAAGGCGGGGTGGGTCCGGTTGAGGGGGCGTGAGCCGCATGGATGCGGCGACCGAGCTACATGGACGTACTTGCAGCGTCCCCCTCAACCGGACCCACCCCGCCAACCCACGGATAGCCAGCTTCTGCTGTTGACGTTGACGTTGCTTCGGCGGGTGCAGGGCTGCAAGCCCTGCAAACCAAAACCCCTCAGTGAGCAGCAGGCCGAGATGGCGGCAGCCACGCCGCCACGATGCCGAGTAGCGGCAGGAACGCGGTCAGCTGGTAGACGTACTCAATGCTGGTCTTGTCCGCCAGCAGGCCGAGCACGGCAGCACCCAGTCCACCCATGCCGAAGGCGAAGCCGAAGAACAGGCCGGACACCATGCCGATGCGGTGCGGCATCATCTCCTGCGCATACACCACGATCGCCGAGAACGCTGACGACAACACGAAACCGATCAGCACGGCCAGTACCGTGGTCCAGAACAGATCCGCATGCGGCAGCATCAACGCGAACGGGGCCACGCCGAAGATCGAGGTCCAGATGATCGGCTTGCGGCCGATGCGATCACCCAGCGGGCCGCCGAGGAAGCCGCCGGCCGCGGACGCCACCAGGAATGCGAACAGGTGCAGCTGCGCCTGTGCCACCGGAATGCCGAAATGGTGGATCAGGTAAAAGGTGAAGTAGCTGCCGATGCTGGCCATGTAGAAGTACTTGCTGAAGATCAGCACCAGCAGGATCGCCAGCACCTTGGCCACGGTGCGCGGCGGATGGCGCGGCGCCGTCGAGGCGGTGCTGGCCGGGCGCGGGATGCCCAAGTGCAGCGCGTACCAGCGGCCGACATAGGTCAGCAGCGCGATGCCGATCAGGGCGGCGCCGGCAAACCACGATGCGGCATGCTGGCCATACGGCACGATCACCGCCGCTGCAATCAGCGGGCCCAGCGCGGTACCGAAGTTGCCGCCGACCTGGAACACCGACTGTGCAAAACCATGGCGACCGCCCGAGGCCAGCCGCGCGATGCGCGAGGCTTCCGGATGGAAGATGGCCGAACCAATGCCGACCATCGCCGCCGCCATCAGCACCACCGCGTAGTTCGGTGCGAAACCGAGCAGCAGCATGCCGCACAGGGTCGAGGCCATGCCGATCGGCAGCGAGTACGGCGCCGGGCGGCGGTCGGTGGCCATGCCGATCAAGGGCTGGAAGATCGAGGCGGTGAGCTGGTAGGTCAGCGTGATCAGGCCGATCTGGGTGAAGCTCAGGTTGAAGCCGCCCTTGATCACCGGATAGATGGCCAGGATCAGCGACTGCATCATGTCGTTGACGACATGCGAGGTGGAAATGGCGGCCAGCACGCCGGGGGCCACCGGGCGTGAGGTCATTGCAGGAGAAGCCAGGGTTGACATGGACACAGTCAGGTTGGGGGCGAGCCACGCATGCTACGGTGACCTCCCCCTCCCTTCTGCCGCGTTCGGGTCATGGCATATCGCAAAAAGGACACGCCCTGCCCGGTCCGCGAGACTGCGCCGTGGAACGAGGTTCCGGTGCACCGCCCAGTGACCTGCCGCGCCCGCCACTACAAGCCCGGCACCCACATCGCGCCCCACCGGCACCGCCGTCACCAGCTGGTGTTCGCCATGTCCGGACTGATGGTGGTGCGTGCGGACGGCGGCCGCTGGGTGGTGCCCTCGACCCGCGCGATCTGGGTCCCGGCCGGCATGGCCCATGCGGTGGACTGCATCGCCGAAGTACACATGCGCAGCCTGTACGTGGAGCCGGACTTCGCGCCGCAGCTGCCGGACGAAGCGTTCGCGGTACAGGTGGCGCCGCTGCTGCGCGAGCTGCTGCTGGCCGCCAGCCTGATCGAGACCGCGCATGTGGACGACAGCCGCGACGGCCGCGTGGTGCGCCTGCTGCTGGACGAGCTGCACCGCATGGACGTGCTGCCGCTGCACCTGCCCTCCCCCACCGACCCGCGCCTGCAGCGGATCTGCCAGCACATCCAGAAGCATCCCGGCGACGACGCCACGCTGCAGGATTGGGCGCAGGCGCTGCAGGTGGACGTGAAAACCATCCAGCGCCATTTCGCCAGCGAACTGGGCATGACGTTCGGCCAGTGGCGACAACAGGCGCGGCTGCTGGCCGCGATGGAACGGCTGGCGGTCGGCGACAAGGTCATCGATGTCGCGCTGGCGATGGGTTACGACAGCCCAAGCGCGTTCACCAGCATGTTCAAGCGGCAGCTGGGGCAGACACCGGCGGCGTTTTTTCGTTGATGCTAACGATCCGCGGGCACATGTGGATCGCGCATCAGACGAAATTCCCATGTATCACTGTCCACCAGCGGATAGTGCAACGGGAAAACCTGTCCTGCCACGCGTGCCTGCACCGGCACACCCTCGATCCGGCAACCTCCGGGCTGGTGGAATCCGACCAGCTCGGTAATGCTCAGATTGTCGGTGTCGTCCTCTGCAGAGAAGTACGCGGCAAACGCCGGATTGCCGCTGACACGACGCCGCAGTACGACCCGCCCAACGTCGGGTGCGTACCAGCTGATGCTTCGCTCCAGGCCCTCGACCACGCCATCACCTGCATTGGGCCTGTCCGCTCCGGCAACTGCGCGCGCATTGGACTTCCGCCAGCGCGCTTCACGCTCGATGCGATAGGCGCTGATATCTCCCAGTGCAGTGCGCACGGTTTCGATGGCCGTTACCCGGCTCTGGCCCTGTTCTTCGTAGTCGTAACGATAACGGCCGGAACGCGCGTTGAACTCTCCGGGCTCCTCGAACCTGTCCTGCCACTGGTCACCCACCTTGAGCGGGAAGCGCAGCAGCACTTTGTCGCCCTTGCGCAGCGGATTGACGTCGGCGTACGTATCGATCCATTCACGCCGTAGAGTTCCCTCCGCGATCTCCAGTTCACGCTGACCGTTCTGGGCTACCTTCAGCAGCATTGGCGTCGCCGGGAAACCCGCTCCGCCGGAGTAGGTCCATTGCGTGCCCGGAGCTGATGTCGGCGCTGCCTGCGGGCCGGACAAGGGCGCGTCCAGGCGGCACTCTTCGGCCGATACCGTGCCGATGAAGGACAAGGCTGCAGTCAACGCCCCGCACAGAATGGCGCGAGGTGCCATGCGCGGTCCGAAATGCAGGTGCAGGATCATGTCGCGCATTGTAAGACCCTCGGACACGAAAACGCCGGGCATCGCCCGGCGCTACCGTTCAACGCTTCCGTTGAAAACTCAGGACGTCATCCGGTCCCAGAAGCCCTTCACGCCATCGATGAAGGTGGCCGACTTCGGCGAATGCTTGCGCGCTTCCTCACCGACGAAGGTGGCTTCGAACTGCTCCAGCAGCTTGCGCTGCTCGTTGGTGAGGTTGACCGGGGTCTCCACCACCACACGGCAGTACAGGTCGCCCTCGCTGCGGCTGCGCACCGAACGTACGCCCTTGCCACGCAGGCGGAACAGCTTGCCGGTCTGGGTCTCGGCCGGGATGCGGATCTCCGCCTCACCGCCCAACGTGGCCACGCGCACAGTGTCGCCCAGTGCGGCCTGCGAGATGCGGATCGGCACTTCGCAGTGCAGGTCGTCGCCATCGCGCTGGAAGATCGCATGCTCACGCACGCGCACTTCCACGTACAGATCACCCGGCGGCGTACCGACCGGGCCGGCTTCGCCCTCGCCCTGCAGGCGGATGCGGTCGCCGGTGTCGACGCCGGCCGGCACCTTCACCGACAGCACCTTGTCTTCCTCGACACGGCCGTTGCCATGGCAGGTCTTGCAGGGCTTGGCGATGATCTGGCCACGGCCGCCGCAGTTGTGGCAGGCCTGCTGCATGGCGAAGATGCCGCGCTGGATGCGCACCTGGCCACGGCCATGGCAGACGTTGCAGGTCTCGACCTTGCCGTCTTCGGAGCCACTGCCATCGCAGTCGCCGCACTCGGCCAGGGTCGGAATCTCGATGCGGCGCTCGACGCCGCGCACGGCTTCTTCCAGGTCCAGCTCCATCACGTAGCCGATGTCGGCGCCGCGACGGGCCTGGCGCGGACCACCGCCGCCACCAAAGATGTTGCCGAAGATATCGCCGAAGATATCGTTCATGTCCGGGCCGCCCGGACCACCGCCGCCCATGCCGTGCTCGAACGCGGCGTGGCCGTGGCTGTCATACATGCGGCGCTTGTTGCCGTCGGACAGTACTTCGTAGGCTTCCTTGCACTCCTTGAAGGAGGCTTCGGCCGCCGTATCGCCCGGGTTGCGGTCCGGGTGGAACTTCATCGCGCAGCGGCGGTAAGCCTTCTTCAGCTCGTCGTCGGTGGCGGTGCGGGCAACGCCCAGCACTTCGTAGTAATCGCGCTTGCTCATATCGTGAATCGGGTTCCGGAAAGTCGGGATTCGTCAAAGCGGAAGAGCGGAACCAGGTCCGCTCTTGCGTCGGGCGCCCCGACACGCCGGTGGGCGGTCAGGACCCTGATGCGACAACGGGACGCTGATGGCCAGCGTCCCGTGTCGGTCCGGATCAGGACTTCTTGTCGTCCTTGACTTCGGTGAACTCGGCGTCGACCACGTCATCCTGCGCCTTGCCTGCGTTGCCGGCGTCGGCACCCGGGGCAGCACCGCCCTGGTCGGCCGAAGCGGCAGCGAACAGCGACTGGCCAGCTTCTTCCAGCGCCTTCGACTTGGCTTCGATCTGTGCCTTGTCGTCACCCTTCATCGCGGTTTCCAGATCGGCCAGGGCCGCCTCGACCTTGCCGATCACTTCGCCACCGACCTTGCTGCCGTGCTCGGTGATCGCGCTGCGGGTGCCGTGGATCAGGGCGTCGGCCTGGTTGCGGGCCTGCACCAGTTCCTGGAACTTCTTGTCTTCTTCGCGGTTGGCTTCCGCGTCGGCGACCATGCGTGCGATCTCTTCCTCGGACAGACCCGAACCGGCCTTGATCTCGACCTTCTGTTCCTTGTTGGTCTTCTTGTCCTTGGCCGACACGTGCAGGATGCCGTTGGCGTCGATGTCGAAGGACACTTCCACCTGCGGCAGGCCACGCGGCGCCGGCTCGATGCCGGACAGGTCGAACTTGGCCAGCGACTTGTTGAAGCGGGCCTGTTCGCGCTCACCCTGCAGCACGTGCACGGTCACGGCCGACTGGTTGTCCTCGGCGGTGGAGAACACCTGCGAGGCCTTGGTCGGGATGGTGGTGTTCTTCTCGATGATCTTGGTGAACACGCCGCCCATGGTTTCGATGCCCAGCGACAGCGGGGTCACGTCCAGCAGCAGCACGTCCTTGACGTCGCCACCCAGCACGCCGCCCTGGATCGCCGCACCCAGTGCCACGGCCTCGTCGGGGTTGACGTCCTTGCGCGGTTCCTTGCCGAAGAACTCGGTCACCGCCTGCTGCACCTTCGGCATGCGGGTCTGGCCGCCGACCAGGATCACTTCGCTGATGTCGCTCGAACGCAGGCCGGCATCGTTCAGGGCGACGCGGCACGGCTCGATCGACTTCTTGATCAGGTCGTCCACCAGCGCTTCCAGCTTGGCGCGGGTCAGCTTGATGTTCAGGTGCTTCGGACCCGACGCGTCAGCGGTGACGTACGGCAGGTTCACTTCGGTCTGCTGGGCGCTGGACAGCTCGATCTTGGCGCGCTCGGCAGCGTCCTTCAGGCGCTGCAGGGCCAGCGGATCCTTGCGCAGGTCGATGCCCTGGTCCTTGTTGAACTCTTCAACCAGGTACTCGATGACGCGGTTGTCGAAGTCTTCGCCGCCCAGGAAGGTGTCGCCGTTGGTGGCCAGCACTTCGAACTGCTTCTCGCCGTCCACGTTCGCGATCTCGATCACCGAGACGTCGAAGGTGCCGCCGCCCAGGTCGTACACCACGATCTTGCGATCCTTGTTGTCGCCCTTGTCCAGGCCATAGGCCAGCGCGGCCGCGGTCGGCTCGTTGATGATGCGCTTGACGTCCAGACCGGCAATGCGGCCGGCGTCCTTGGTCGCCTGGCGCTGGCTGTCGTTGAAGTAGGCCGGCACGGTGATGACCGCTTCGGTGACCTTCTCACCGAGGAAGTCCTCGGCGGTCTTCTTCATCTTTTCCAGCACCTTGGCCGAGATTTCCTGCGGGGCCATCTTCTTGCCGTCGCTGGTCGACACCCAGGCATCGCCATTGTCATGGGCGAGGATGCCGTACGGGACGTGGGCGATGTCCTTCTGCACTTCGGCGTCGGTGAACTTGCGGCCGATCAGGCGCTTCACCGCGTAGAAGGTGTTCTTCGGGTTGGTCACGGCCTGGCGCTTGGCCGAGGCGCCGACCAGGACTTCGCCGTCCTTGGTGTAGGCGACGATCGACGGGGTGGTGCGATCGCCTTCCGAATTCTCGATGACGCGGGCCTTGCCGCCGTCCATGATCGCCACGCACGAGTTGGTGGTGCCGAGGTCGATACCAATGATCTTGCCCATGGGGGAGACTCCTGAGGATGCTTGTTGGGGTCAGTCCGGCCGTTCGGCCGGTGGATGAATACGATGTGGGGGAGGCTCGTGGAACATTCAAGCCATCTCCCGAACGCTGTGTTCAGCGCCTGGAAAACCTTGCCAGGCATGGCCTGGCTCGACCGGGGCCGGGCATCACCCGGCCCAGTCAATCAATCGGCGGCCACCACCACCAGCGCCGGCCGCAGCAGGCGCTCGTTCAGCAGGTAGCCCTTCTGGAACACGGTCACCACGCTGCCGGGGGCCGCGCCCGGGGCCGGCACCTGGCTGATGGCCTGGTGGTGTTCCGGGTTGAACGGCTGGCCGGTCGGGTCCAGCAGGACCAGACCGTTGTCGGCGGCAACCTTCAGCAGCTGCTTGTAGGTCAGCTCCAGGCCTTCGCGCAGCGGGTGCGGGTCGTCGCCGGCGGCCTTCAGGCCGGCATCCAGGCTGTCGAACACCGGCAGCAGCTCGCCGAGCAGCTTCTCGTTGGCGAACTTGCGGGCCTGCTCGATGTCACGGGCCACGCGCTTGCGCTGGTTCTCCAGGTCGGCGCGCTCACGCAGCGCATCGGCCTTGATCTGCTCGACTTCGGCGCGCAGGCGCTCCACTTCGTCGTTGACGCCGGCGGCGGCAGCCGCATCAGCGGCACTCTGCTGGGATTCGATATCTGGCTGTTCGTGGTTCATGTCTGGGTCCCTGGCGGTCACTCTCCGCCTCCACCCACCCTAGTGTGGGCGGGATGCTGCGTTTCAAGCGTCGGATGTTCCGGGAGTGCGCCCGGCGGGTGAAAAGGCCGCGCCGAGCACATCGGCGGTGGCCTGCACCAGCGGGATCATGCGGTCGTAGGCCATCCGCTTGGGGCCGATCACGCCCAGCACGCCCAGCACCTGGCCGTTGGCGGTGTACGGGGCGGTGACCAGCGAGACGCCCTGCAGCGGCATCATCCCCGTCTCCTCGCCGATGAAGATGCGCACGCCCGGCGCCTGGATGGTCCGCTCCAGCAGCTGCAGGATCTCGCGCTTGCTGGAGAACAGCTCGAACAGTTCACGCAGGCGCTCCAGGTCGGACAGGTCCTGCACCCCCATCAGGCGGGTCTGGCCGGCCACCAGCATGTCGTCGGCCGCTGGCTGCAGGGCCTGCTCGGCCAGCTCGATGCTGTGCGCCAGCAGCTGTTCCAGCTCGGAGCGGGCGTCGCGCAACTCCAGCAGCAGGCGGGTGCGGATCTCGGCCATCGGCAGGCCGGCGAAATGGGCGTTGAGGTAGTTGGCGACCTGCTCCAGCTGGCCTGGCGCGAACTCCTGCCGGGTCTCGATGACCCGGTTCTGCACCTCGTTGTCGGCGAACACCAGGATCGCCAGTACGCGGCGCCCGTCCAGCGCCACGAAATCGATCTGGCGGAAGGCGAACTGCTCGCGCCGCGGCGCGCTGACCACGCCGACGAAGTGGCTCATGGCCGACAGCAGCTCCGAGGCGCTGCCGAGCAGGGCCTGGGTGCTGCCGCCGCCAGCCAGTTCCTGACGCAACCGGGCCAGCTCGCCCTCGCCCGGCGGCTGCATCTGCAGCAGGCTGTCGACGAACACCCGGTAGCCGTGTGCGGTCGGGACGCGCCCGGCCGAGGTGTGCGGCGAGGCCAGCAGCCCCAGGTCCTCCAGGTCGCCGAGGATGTTGCGGATGGTGGCCGGGCTGACCTCCAGGCCGGCCACGCGCGCCAACGTCTGCGAGCCGACCGGCTCACCGTCCTGGATGTAACGCGCGATCAGCGTGCGCAGCAGATGGCGCGCACGCGGGGCAAGCTGGTCGGGAGAACCGTGCATGGAATCAACCTGTGAGACACGGACACTAGATAATGGCGGCGCATCACCTTGGCAAGTCATTGGACCTCCCTCGCCCACGTGCTAGCGTTGCGCGGCTGCTGATACCCCCTTACCCATGCTCAGACATCTTTCGATCAAGGATTTTGCCGTCGTCCGCGCCACCGAACTGGAGTTCGGGCCAGGCATGACCGTCGTTTCAGGCGAGACCGGCGCCGGCAAGTCGCTGATGGTCGACGCGCTGGGCTTCCTGTCCGGCCTGCGAGCCGACAGCGGCGTGGTCCGCCACGGCGCCGCGCGCGCCGAGCTTTCGGCCGAGTTCACGCTGGACCAGCTGCAGGCCGCGCGCCAGTGGCTGGCCGACAACGAGCTGGACGACGAAGAACAATGCCAGCTGCGCCGCGTGATCCGTGCAGACGGCGGTTCGCGGGCGTGGATCAATGGCCGCCCGGTGACCCTGGCCCAGCTGGGCGACCTGGCCTCGTTGCTGGTGGAGATCCACGGCCAGCACGAACAGCAGGCCCTGCTGGCGCGCCCGTCGCAGCTGGCCCTGCTGGATGCCTATGCCGGCAACGAGAACGAGCGCCGCCAGGTGCGCCGCGCCGCGGCCGCATGGCAGGCACTGGTCGATGAATCGCTGGCGCTGTCGCAACAGGGCGACGTGAGTGACCGGATCGGCTTCCTGGAACATCAGCTGCGCGAGCTGGACCGCGAAGACCTGGAGCCAGAGTCGATCGTGGCGCTCGGTGCCAGCCATCGCCGCCAGGCCCACGCCAGCGCCCTGCTGAGCGCCTGCCAGGCCGCCAGCAACCAGCTCAACGGCGATGACGGCAGCTCCGCGCTGGACCTGCTGCAGCAGGTGCGCCACGAGCTGTCGCGCCTGATCGAACACGACCCGCGCCTGGGCGAGGTGGACGGCCTGATCGAGAACGCCTCGATCCAGCTGCACGAAGCCCTGTCGCTGCTGGACCGGGTGCACGATGACCTCGATGCCGACCCGGAGCAGTTCGAAGAGAACGAGCGCCGTCTCGGCCGCCTGCACGACCTGGCCCGCAAGCACCGCGTGCCGATGGACGAGCTGGGCGCGCAGCGCGAGCGCATGCACGCCGAAGTGGAGCAGCTGCGCGGCGCCGACGAACGCCTGCAGCGCCTGGCCGGCGAGATCGACAAGGCCGCCGCCGCCTGGCGTGTGCAGGCTGAAGTGCTGACCGCCAGCCGTCGCAGCGCTGCTGCCGAACTGTCGGCCACCACCACCGGCATCATCGCCGAGCTGGGCATGGGCGGCGGCCAGTTCCTGATCGAGCTGGAACCGCAGGACGCCGGCAAGCCGGACCCGCAGGGCGCCGAACGCGTGGAGTTCCTGGTCGCCGCCAACGCCGGCCAGCCGCCGCGCGCCCTGCGCAAGGTGGCCTCGGGCGGTGAACTGTCGCGCATTTCGCTGGCCATCGAAGTGGCCGCGCTGGACCTGGATGCGGTGCCGACCATGGTGTTCGACGAGGTCGACTCCGGCATCGGTGGCGCCGTGGCCGACATTGTCGGCCAGAAGCTGCGCGCCCTCGGCGAGAAGCGCCAGGTGCTGTGCGTGACCCACCTGCCACAGGTCGCCTCCAAGGGCCACGCGCATTACCGGGTCAGCAAGGCGCCAGTGGAAGGCATGACCCAGAGCGCAGTGGAAAAGCTGGACAGCAAGGCGCGCGAGGAAGAGCTGGCACGCATGCTCGGCGGCGTGGAAGTGAGCAAGGAAGCGCGCGCCGCCGCACGCAAGCTGCTGCAGGCCTGAGGCCTGTTCACGGTTATCCACGCATCGCGTGGATCTACAACCCACCCGCACGGTAGTGCCGGCCGCTGGCCGGCAACCCAACACCGGTGGACGATGTTCGAGAGGTTGCCGGCCAGCGCCCGGCACTACCCGTATCACCCCAACGGCCGCTCCAGATCCACGTTCTCCACCAGGTAATCCAGGAACGCGCGCACCCGCAGCGGCAGGTAGCCGCCCTGTCCCAGGAACACCGCGTGCACCTCTTCCAGGTCACCGGGATTGGCTTCCTCCAGCACCGGCAGCAGGCGTCCGGCAGCGATGTCGGCCTGCACCTGGAACGCTGCCAGCCGTGCCATGCCCAGACCACCCAGCACCAGCTGCCGCAGTGCATCACCGTTGCTGGCGCGGGCATTGCCACTGGGCAGCACCATCCGCTCGCGTCCGTCCTGCAGCAATGGCCAGCCCTGCATCGCCCGGGCATGGCCGATGTCCAGCCGATTGTGCGACTGCAGCTCCTCAGCGTCGCGCGGCAGCCCATGCCGCTGCGCGTAGGCCGGCGCGGCCACGATCATCATCCGCGTCGCGCCCAGCCGCCGCGCCACCAGGCTGGAGCTCTTCAGCGGCCCGGCCCGCACCGCCACATCGGTGCGCTGCTCCAGCAGGTCGATCACCTCGTCGTTGAGGGTCAGGTCCACGCCCACCTGCGGGTTGCGCTCCAGGAACGCCGGCAGCAGCGGCAACAGGAAGTGCTGGCCAAACGGCACGTTGGAATTGACCCGCAGCCGTCCGCGCGGCTCGGCATGTGCGCTGGCGCAGCGTTCGGCCTCCTCCAGGTCGGCCAGCACGCGCAGGCCACGTTCATAGAACGCGCAGCCTTCCGGGGTCAGCTGTAGCTGGCGGGTGGAGCGTTGCAGCAGGCGCGTGCCCAGCCGCTGTTCCAGCCGGGCCACCAGCTTGCTCACCGCCGAGGGCGTCATGTCCAGGGTGCGGGCGGCGGCGGAGAAGCCACCGGTCTCGATCACCCGCACGAACACTTCCAGCTCGCCGGATCGGTTGATGTCAGGTCGCGCCATGGCAATGAATCCAGTTCACAGATGATTATCCATGCGCAGTCTAGTTCACAGATAACCACGGAATCACCATGGTGGTCCCTCCACCCGGGACCGCCCGATGAACCGCTTGAGCCACCTCACCGCCACCGCCCTGCTCGCCCTGTCCGGTGTCGCCAGTGCCGCATCCGCCCCGCACTGGGTTGCCAGCTGGCAGGCCAGCCCGCAACCGGTCTGGGGCGCGGATTTTCTGTTCCCGGCCCTGGTCCCGGCCACGTTGCATGACCAGACCTTCCGCCAGACCGCGCGCATCAGCCTGGGCGGGCCCCGGCTGCGGGTGCGGCTGAGCAATGCCTACGGCACCCAGCCGCTGCGGATCGGGGCGGCCAGCGTGGCCGCACGTGCGGGAGCCACCCCGCAGCCGCTCAATTTCGACGGCCAGCCCGGGGTGCTGATCGGCCCCGGACAGGAACGGCTGAGCGATCCTCTGCCACTGGCCACGGATGACCGGCAGGCGCTGCAGGTCAGCGTCTTCGTGCCCGGGCCGACGCCGGTGCAGACGTTCCACTGGGAGGGTCGGCAGACCAGTTGGATTGCGCCCGGCGACCAGAGCCGGGCCCAGGCCCTGAGCGCGGCCAGCAGCACCACTGCCCGCCTGTTCCTGGCCGGCATCGAGGTCGAGGCCGCCGCCAGCGCACGTAGCGTGGTGGTGATCGGCGACTCGATCACCGACGGCGCCACCGCCAGCCTCGACCAGGACCAGCGCTGGACCGACCACCTGGCCGCGCGTCTGGCACCGCGGGGCATCGCCGTGGTCAACGCCGGTATATCCGGGGGGCGGCTGCTGCGCGACGGCATGGGTGAGTCGGTTCTGGCCCGCTTGCAGCGCGATGCACTGGATCAGCCCGGCGTGGCCAGTGTGATCGTGCTGATCGGCATCAACGACATCAGCTGGCCTGGCACCGCGTTCGCCCGCAACCAGGCCCGGCCCACGCTGGCCGAACTGCAGGCGGGGTATCGCGCCTTGGCCGAACAGGCCCGCCGCCAAGGCGTTCGGATCGTGGGCGTCACGCTGGCACCGTTCGCCGGCGCCCTGCCCGGCACGCCGCTGGATGACTACTACCACCCGGACAAGGATGTCCTGCGCCGGCAGCTCAATGCGTGGCTGCGCACGGACAGCCCTTTTGACGCGGTGATCGACCTGGACGCCGCGCTGCGGGACCCGGCCGATCCGTCACGGATGGCGGCCGCCTACGACTCCGGCGATCACCTGCACCCGGGCGATGCGGGCAACCGGGCCATGGCCGAGGCGGTCGATCTTGAGGTGCTCATGGGGCCATCCACGCATGGCGTGGATCTACCGTAAGCAACGAAAAACCCCGGGCAAGCCCGGGGTTTCGTCGCACTACGGCTGGCCGGAACGGCTTACTTGCGCTTTTTGCGCACGTACAGCACCAGCGAGTGCTCTTCCAGCTCGTAGCCGTGGTCGGCAGCGATCTTGCGCTGCAGCTCCTCGATCTCGTGGCTCTCGAACTCGATGATCTTGCCGCTGTCCACGTCGACCATGTGGTCATGGTGGCCGCCACGGTCCAGCTCGTAGACGGCCTGGCCGCCTTCGAAATTGTGCTTGAGCACGAGGCCGGCGGCCTCGAACTGGGTCAACACCCGGTAGACCGTCGCCAGGCCGATCTCGTCGCCATGCTCGAGCAGCTGGCGGTAGATATCTTCGGCGGTCATGTGGTGCTGGGCATTGCGCTGTTCAAGCAGCGCCAGGATCCGCATCCGTGGATGGGTCACCTTCAGGCCGACTTTTCGCAGGTCGTGGGTTTCCATAGGTCTCCGTTCATTGGCGATTTAGCGCCAGCTGCCTCGGATTGGGTCGCGGTGGCACGCCGGGAGTGTATCATCGGTTTGATTTCCCCAACCGCCAGTCCCGATGCGCAATCTCCTGTTGGTCGCCGCCGTCGCCCTGTCCACCACCGGGTGCGGCATCATCTACAAGCAACCCATCTATCAGGGCAACCTGATCCGGGAAGATGCCGTGGCCAAGCTGCAGGTCGGGCAGAGCAAGCAGCAGGTCACTGTGCTGCTGGGCACCCCGTCCATTCCGGACCCGTTCCACGCCCAGCGCTGGGACTACACCTCCAGCCAGCGCGTGAACCGCCTGGGCCGCACCGAGGTGAAGAACTTCACCGTGTTCTTCGACAATGACAACGTGACCCGCTGGGAAGGCGATTACTTCCCGGGTAACGACAAGGCCCTGGCCCAGCAGACCGTGCGCCAGTTCGGCCGCAATCTGCCGAAGGACAAGAAGAAGAAGGGTCGCTGACGCCCCCTGCCCGTCCGCACGGACGGGCGGCAGGAATCAACCGCCGAGCGCGCGACGCCGGCGGTTGTCCTTGGGGTCGGCCTGCAACGGGCGTAGCAGCTCGATGCGGTCGCCATCCAGCAGTACCTGCTGCGGGCGCGCCAGTACCCCATGCACGGCCGCCGCCGGGCAGCCTGCACTGCCTTCCAGCGCAGCAGCGGCAATGGCCTCGGCCACGGTCGCGCCCTCGTTCAGCTGCAACCGGCGCGAGAGCACCCGTTGCGGCCAGGCCAGCACCACCTCGACCTCGATCATTGCTCAGGCCTCGTCGGCAACGCGGATGAAGTCGTTGACCATGCGGTCGGCCAGGCTCTGGAAGCCCAACGCCAGCGCCGGCCCCAGCAGGCGCGAACTGGGCTCGAAGTCCAGGGTCAGGGTGACTTTGCAGGCATCTTCGGCCAGCGCATGGAACTCCCAGCGGCCATGCAGCTGCTTGAACGGACCATCGCGCAGCTGCATGTCGATGCTGTGCGGGCGCTGCAGGGTGTTTTCAGTCTGGAACCAGGTGCTGAACGAGCCCAGGCCCAGATCCAGGCGCGCTACCAGTCGGTCCTCGCCCTGCTCCAGGATCTGGGCAGCCGAACACCAGCGGAAACGGCGCGGATAGGCCTGGACATCATTGACCAGGTCGAACATGCGCGCGGCCGAATGTTCGACCAGGGCGCTGCGGCGGATAGTAGGCATGAATACAGGACGTTTCGGCAATCGACCGGGCGGGCCCGAATCGGAGACAATACGGAAATGAGCAAGAACAGCGGCAAGGATAAAGCAAAGAGCGCGACGGCCAACAAAACCATCGCGTTGAACAAGCGTGCCCGCCACGAGTACCACATCGAAGATCGCTTCGAAGCCGGCCTGGCCCTGCAGGGCTGGGAGGTGAAATCGATCCGTGCTGGCCGCGGCAACATCGTCGACGCCTACGCCTACGTGAAGGATGGTGAGATCTTCCTGATCGGCGCGCAGATCACGCCGTTGATCCAGGCCTCGACCCATGTCGTGGCCAACGACCGGCGCGATCGCAAGCTGCTGCTGCACCGGAGCGAGATCGACAAGCTGGTTGGCAAGGTCGAGCGCGATGGCTACACGATCGTGCCCACCGCGATGTACTGGAGCAAGAACAAGATCAAGCTCGAAGTCGCGCTGGCCAAGGGCAAGCAGACCCACGACAAGCGCGATGCCGCCAAGGACCGCGACTGGGCGATCGAGAAGCAGCGTGTCATGCGTCGCGGCAACCGCGACGCGTAAGGCGGTTGCGCATCACCCTGTAGAGTCGAGCCATGCTCGACTGCTTTGGCTGTCTGTAAAGCCGAGCCACGCTCGGCTTCGGCAAGAAGAGCAGCCGAGCGCAGGCTCAGCTCTACAAGACGCTGGTCACCCCGCCAGCATGCCCTGCCTGCGCACCCGCGGCGCCAGTGCCGCGTGCATCACCGCCAGATGCATCACCACTGCCAGCTCCGGCGCGTAACGATCATCGCCCGAGCGCCACTGCTGGGCCAGCTGTGCGGCATCGGCCGGCAGCAGCGCCAGCAGCTGCGCATCGTCCAGCGCGTCGGCCGCACCCTGCAGCCGGCGGGCCATCTGTCGCGACTGCCACACGTGCACACCAATGCTCAGGCTGGCCAGCGACATCAGCACCACGGCCAACCCGTGCTCGAACCACTGCGACAGCACTTCCGGCCCCCACAACAAGGCCGCCAGCACCGCCAGGCCCGGCAGGCGCCACCCCAGCCAATGGATGCGACCACGCTGCGACCAGTGCACCACCACCGCGCTGGCGACCAGTGCCGCAGCGGCCGTGGCCGGCAACTCGGTCACCCAGGTGGCCGCCAGCAGCACCGCCAGCACCGCCCATACCCAGCCCGGCGGCAACGCGCGTCGCTGGTAATCGGCACCGACCGGTCCGATCAGCTGCCGCAGGCTGCGTTGTTGGCTTGCATCGGTCACCCACCGTCTCCGTGTCTGTCCTGGCCTGGATGGTCGTCGCCAGTGTGTCGCAAATTCGTGCCCACGAAGTTAGCAATCCGCTATGACAGACGCTCTACAACAAGTTGCGGATTGACAGGACGCGCGGCTCGCCCGCAGCACTCACCCCACTGACAGGTCCTTGCTGAGGAACACCCTGCATGTGCCGACCGGATCGCATGGCACCCGGCCGAACACGACCCATCCATGCTTCACATAGAAGTCGGGCGCCTGGAAGCTGAGGGTGTACAGCACGCCGGAACGGCAACCACGACGCCGTGCTTCATCCTCTGCGGCCTTCAGCACGCGCGATCCCAGCCCGTTGCCGCGATAGGCCGCTGGCAGATGGAACAGATCCACGAACCACAGGCCCAGTGAAGTTCGCCCGGTAAGCCCCCCCACCACCTCGCCACTGGCCGGATCGGTGACCAGCACCGCGAGTGTGCGCCGATCGGCGTAACCCGCTGCGTTCAGATTGAACTGGTCCAGGCCACTGCCAATTAGGTCCAGCGCCTCGTCGCTGGGATCATCGGTTACGGCGACTTCAAGCGACATGGCGTCCTTCCATTGGCTGCAGATCGAGAGTCTGGATGCTATTAACCCCAATATTTTGCTGCTGGGGTCAGGCAGAACGGCCACGGCCAACCGTCCCGCCCCCCATCAACCGAAGGGTGTCTATACTCTGGGCTGGCTCGCCTCTTCATAGGAAGTTCGCATGACTGCGACGGCCTCCAATCCAGACGATTCGATTGACCCCACCTACTCCGGCTCTAGCACTGAGCACAGTGCAAAACTGCCGGGTGACCGCGCTTCGATTACCCGGACCGCAGACGGCGCGGTAAAGGTTGCCGGACGTAGTATCGAGAAGACTCAGGCAGAGGTGGCTCTTGCAGGCGCCACGTTGAAGAAGGTGACAGAGGTAACGGGTACGGCAGGCGAGAACCGTATCGAGCGCGAACGCATCACCCAGTTCAGCCTTGAGGCGTCGGTTGCAGTTGGCGCACGCGCCGAAGTCAAAGGCAAAGAGCGTCTGGCTGGTATCGAGCTTGAAGCCGGATCGCAGGTGGGTGCCCGTGTGCGCTATCGCGTCTCCCTGCCTGACACCACCGCATCTGAAACCGGAAAATCCACTCCTGCAACGGCTGAGCAAGCTGCCAGAGTGAACCCCTTCGACCCGACCACGCTGCCGATTGGTGGCCGGGTGTTGCTGGATAGCCAGCAATTCCAGCAGAGTGAGTTGAAAGTTGCGTTCCGCCACATCGCAACGGTGAACCAGCTCACTGAAGCGGAGGGGGTCGGTGTCGCGATCAGCCGTTTGGACGAACACCATGTCCGGGTCGTTACGGGGCCCAACAAGGCGATCGAATCCCTGCAGGGCGTGGGCGTCGATCTAGGCATTGCGCGCGTGATGGCCGGTCGCCAGGATGCGCTTGGACAGTCCAAACTGCAGACCGCCGACTTTGACCTGCGCGACCCGGATGCGCGTGCGGCCTACATCCGAATGCTCGCAACAGGCCAGGTGGCCGATCAGACGCCGGGCGTGAGCAACGTGGCTCAGCTGGAGCGGTTGGACTACAGCTCCCAGCAGCGGCTGCAAGTGGGACTGGTCAATGACCTGGTGAGTGCCGATATCGCGGGGCGCCGCAATACTGGCACGGCGATCCAGAGCACGGCTCCCGACGGCAAGGTCACAGTCACCCAGCAATTGAGCTATGACGACAACGTGAAGCTGACGATTGTGCGCGCCTTCATCCGTGACGGAGAAACGCTCCGCGAGGACGTGGATGCGCGCAGGTATCAGTTCCTTGTCGACACGGATGTGCCGACCCCCGGCTTTATGGACAAGGTGGTTGGTGGCCGAAACGAAGCCGTTGAGGAGCGCAACATCGCCACCGGGTTGAACCTGGCTTTAACTGGATCGACCGAGGGCCCGGGACAGATCCGTCCCGGTGAAAAAGTCTCGGTCAGCTTCAGCGAAGCGCAGATGCAGGAATTCATGCAGCGAACCCAGAAGATGGTCGAGCGCCCCCTCGGACATCTCGATCCATTGGCAGGTATCGCTCGCGCTGGCTATGGCGACCAGCCGCAGCGCGATGGTCTTGAGTTCGCAATCGGGATAGCCCGTAGCCTGCAGGGTAATGCCGATCAGTTCGGCAAGCATCTACAGCGTGTGGCGCAGGACGGTGACCCGCGTGGGCCTGTCCACCCGATCAATGCGCAACTCACGCGCTCAGACGGCACGCTGCTCAATGCGCCGGTTCAATCGCAGCAGCAGGCTCCGGCCCCCCTTTCACCGGCTGGCCGCACCGCCACCCTCGATCCGCGCCATTCGGACCACGAGGCAAATGCCATCTACAAGCAGAATTTCCAAGCGGCAGAAAGACTGGCATGCACCCAGGGTGGATTGCCGGATCAGGCAGTTGAGCGTTTGGCGATGGCCGGAACCATCGCAGCCCAGCGGGCTGGGTTGAGTCAGGTGGATCACCTTGTGGTCGGAAATCGTGGCCAAGCTTTTGTCGTGCAGGGGGCACTCGACTCCCCGGGGCATCTACGGGCGGGTTTCGACTATCAGACGGCGTTGAATACACCGATCGAGGACAGTTTCTCCAGATTGGAGGTGGCCTCTGAATCGCGTGCACAGAGCGATCTGCGTACTCAAGAGCACGAGCATGAGACGCGACTGATGGCGGCGCGAGGACTATGACCTGTCTCCGGGTCAGCAGGGCTTGTGCTGTCCAGCGTCGCCGATGAACTGCCATTGGCGTATGCCTGGCCATAGCTGAATCATGCCGCTTCCAGCGGCGCCAGTTCCTGAAGGGGCCGCCGCGGCGGCCCCTTGGACCTTACAGGTCCGGCAGGCCCAATCGTCTCCGCAGCGCCGCCACTAGAATGATCGAGATCTGCGACAACGCATCCTGATCCCGCGTCAGCTCGTCATACATATCCAGCAGCTCCGGTGGGATCTTTCCCATCCGGGCTGCCTTGAAGGCCTCCATCGAGACCACCTGAGCCTTATGGCGCTCATCTTCCATGTCCTTCTCCAGCGTCTGGCGGCGAGAGTGCCGCCCTCTGCATGCCTTGGACCCGCCTCCAAGCCTGTTGCAGGGAAAAGAAAAGCAGCACCACCATCCATGGACTGGCCCTTCTCCTCCAATGGCCACCGGTTCTCAGCGTGATGGCTTCACAGAAGGATGACCGTTTGATCTTCCACAGGATTTCTAAGCGGCATGTCATTGATTCAATCGAACATCGAATCGTCCTTCAGGGATAGGGGGGCTTGGAGGGTTCGAGCAACCGTTGTGCAACCTCCCTTGACGCCCCTCTGCAAAAGCAGCCCGCCAAGAGGTAAACGTGAAATCGATCAGGACCGCTTTGCTCGTTATCTCGTTGTCCAGTCCGTTCCACTTGGCTTACGCCCAGCCCCCAGTGCAAGGCGGCGGCGCCTCGGTGCCGGCAAACCTCTACAAGGGATCAGCAGACAGCATTCTTCCAAACAGCTTCAGCTACGCCGTAACGGGCTCCGGCAAAGAGAAGAAAGCGTTTCTCAGCAATGATCCCAGTCTCTTCGGGAACATCGGCACAGTACATTTTGCGGCAGGCGATTCCGTTCTTACGGCGACCGAGTTGTCCGACTACACCAACGCCTACAACGTACCCACAACCAACCAAAAATATGGAGCGCTCATCCAGATTCCCACGGCGCTCGCACCAGTCGTGATCCCCTTCAACAAGCCCGGCGCGAAGCTTGACCTGTCCATCAACGATATCTGTGGTGTCTTCTCAAGCAAGATAGCGGACTGGTCTCAACTATCATCGGGTTTGTCGTCGGGTCAGAGTGGCCCGATCACTGTGGTTTAACGCTCGGAGAGCAGCGGTAGCACTGAAGTTCTCACGCGTTTTCTGTCTGCGGCATGCAAGTCGGTTGATTTGTTCGGGACTAGTCTCAAACAGCAAAGCAACTGGAGTGGATCGGCGCCGGGCTTCTCGATCCAGACGAGCTTCGCCGGCTTGTTCTCAAACAACACGGCGCCCTCAAACTTTCTCCCTGCCGTGGCAACGGGAGACACCTCGCTGCTTGATACCGTCAATTCTGGTAATGGCCGCATTGGATACACTGGCCCAGACTGATGGTCAACCCGGACGATGCCACGAAAGTGGCCCGCGTGATTGGGTTCTCGCCCAAATATGTGAGCATCCCCGCAACGATCGGTGCCGTTAGTCCGCCCACAAGCGTGTTGCAAGCGCCATTCGTTCATTCCTTTTCAATCACTACGGAAGCGCAGGTGATTCCAGCCAGGATCAAGGGCCCAATGACGCGACATTACGGGCGCACTGGTTCTACCCACTGGATAGGAGTTGGCGTGAGGCGATCCAGACACGATTCGCTCTTGCAAGTAGTTCGACCGGACTGAACAACCCGGACGCCTGCAATGGAATGGGGCGCCCCTAGCAGGGATGCGACATCACGACGTTGGAAAACAGGGGCCGGCTGTCATGCCGGCCTCTGCCCCGCTGCCTGCCTCTGGACAGCAGCGGCGGCTGAACGATTTCAGCGTCAGCCCTGACCGCGCGTGACTGTTCAGGAAGATTGCCGTAAGATCCGTTTCGTTGGGCAGGGTCAGTGTCAGCGTTTATGACGGCATTGGCCGCAAAGCCTTGCAGCACTTGAAGAAACCGGGGGGGCATTGTCCCCGCGCCGTCATCGGCGCCAGTTTCCAGGAAGCAGAAATAATGAAGCCCATCAATGCCTTAGCTTGATGGGCTTTTTTGTTCATGACTGCCGCATGGGCAGAAATGGGCATCGATTGGCAGCGTTTGGTCAACTTCTTGGTCAACTTTCGATGTTGACCATCACCGCGGTCAGCGCGCCGGCGGATCCCCCATCTGGAGTTCCTCATCTTCCAGCCTTCGAATCTCATCGCCGGCGGCCTCCGCTACGAACTTGTAGGTCGTCTCAACTTCAACCCACCGTGAAGAGGCCTCACTCGCGGTCTCGGCACCGAGTGCGTGCCAGAGGGATTCGACGAACTGGTCGAACTGAGCCCTGACTTTTTCTGAGTGCAGCCGCGCTCGGATGGGTACGATGTCCGATGCTATTCGAGCAGGATCCGCCCTGACTTCCGGGTCAACCTCAATCTCATACCAGTAGGACTCGGCGTCTCGCCACTTTTTAGTGCGCTCCGCGCGCAGTCGACGACCCGCCCTCAGCAACGACACGACAAGCGGTAGCAGCGCGATTAGATTTGCACGCTCTGCCTCTACCCGCCTCGCCTTGAGCGCATCGCGGCGCTCTACCAACCGCTTTGCCTCTTGTGCCGAATCGCGTCGGCGCTCGAGTGCCAAATCCAAGAGCCATTTCAACAAGATGCCTGCGACCAGCGATACGACCGGCAAGCCGTACTTCCAGAAGTTACTTGCCGACTCTGCGGCGGGAGAAGCCGGAGCGATCAGAATTTCGACAGGCATGTGGCACCCTTCTTCCATGGAGAGTGCTTATCCTGCCTGAACGATTTGACGAATTGATCAAATCGGGGGTTTCTGCAAACCGTCAGAGCAGCCGCGCCTCACCCCATCCAACCGAACTGTGGCTCCGTGTTTGCCTTGGCCAGCCTGTTTGCCCGCACAGCCTCCCGCCAGGCGGTGATCTTGGCCACGTCCTCCCACAATCGAGCTTGGTGCCTTGTGACCCAGAGCTCGGCGCCGACCCGGCCCTGGTCGTAGCTGCTGCAGCGCCGGGATGGTCCGCCAGGATCATTCCTATGTCGATCGAGGTGTGCCACCCAGGTCCCGTCATCGACACGCTGGGTCATGGAGACAACCCAGATCCCCTGGCAGGCGATCACAGTCAGCGGGTCGTTTGGCCAGCTGGCAGAGCGTGTGGTCCGGTAGAAGGAGTCGGGAAGCGGCATGGCCGGCAGGATACGAATGGCGGTCGCAGCAGATGCGATTGTGAGCACTCTATTGCCACGCCGCGGCCGCTCCCCTCTTATGCAGCGAGCTGGTGCTCGTAGAAGGGGTGCCGTTTGTCGTCGAAGATCCGATACATCGCGGCCAGGTCAGCCGGGTCCGGATTGAGCCAGGCATCGACGTGCTCGGGCTTGATGTTGATGATCGTCCGATCATGGCCGGCCGCAGCGACTTCCGGCTCGGGGTCATCGGTAATCGCGGCGAAGGACAGCAGGTCGGGCTCTTTCCCTGCGGGGTCCGTCCAGTGCGACCACAGGCAGGCCACCAGCATCGGTTCGCCCGTGCGCGGCGTGAACTGCACCACCTGGTTCTTGCCGTCCGGGCCTTCCACGTTCTCGTAGAACGTCTCCACCACCATGAGCCCGTGGGTGTGGCCGAATGCAGGCGCCCAGAATTTCTCCAGGCTATCCCGGCGCGCGTTGTAGGTGCCCGGGAAGCGCTGGTCGTAGTTGGCCGGCTTCCCGGCCAGGCGGCACTGGTAGCGCATGGGCTTGATGACCAGCTTACCGCCCTCGGAAATGATCACGGGGGCGTAGACCCCGGGGAAGATCCGGCTGTCACGGTCCTTCGACTCGGAGCGCTTGAGGTCGCCGAGCTTAGCCAGGGCGCGATCGATCTTGTTGCCGGCAATCCGCACGTCTTCCCGGGCCTTCTTCGTTTCCTTCACCTGCAGCGCGCGCTCCGCGTCGGCGAGGCGCTTCCGGTTCGCGAACAGCTCCTGCTCCAGGACGGCGGTCTCGGTGCGGTTCCACTGTTCGATCTCAGCCCACACGGCCAGCTCAGCCGGGCTCGCGCCGGCGCGGAACGCATCATCCATCGCCTTCGGCGTCTTCGGCCGCTTCTTCCCCTGGTCATTGGCGTAGAGAGCAGCGAACTCCTGCAGGGAGATCGTGGCGCCAGTCATGCGGACCAGCTTCTGATAGGCGGCGGTGATCTGGGCGGAGTAGCACATGGCCGGATTACAGCACGCCGGCCTTATGGCGCCGTGAGTGCCCTGGGGCGCTGAAGGGGGCCGCCGTGGCGGCCCCGTGGACCTTACAGGTCCGGCAGGCCCAATCGTCTCCGCAGGGCTGCCAGGAGCACGATCGAGGTTCGCACCAGCGCGTGCTGGTCGCGGGTCAGCTGGTCATACATCTCCAGCAGCTCCGGGGGGATCTGCCCTGCCCGGCCTGCCTTGAAGGCCTCCATCGAGACCACCTGAGCCTTGTGGCGCTCATCTTCCATGCCCATCTCCAGCGTCTGGCGGCGAGAGTGCCGCCCTCTGGATGCCTTGGGCCCTACCTCCAAGCCTGTTGCAGGGGAAAGAAAACCAGCACCACAGTCCATAGGCTGGCCGTTCTCCTGCTTTCCTTCTCCAATGGCCACTACCAGCGAGTCCTTCTTGTCCATCGGTTACTGACCCCTGTATCGGTAACGCCGGCACCAGCGCCGGCGTCTTCACATTGCTTTCATCCGGTCAGATCCGATGGGGGAACAGCGTTCCTGCAATTACTCCGTCACTGCTTTGTTCAGCCGCGCGGCCAGCTTGGGGTTGAGCACGATGCCAGCCTCGGCCCTGGCGCTGTAGCGGGCCCGGTTCTTGATGGACTGCTGCAGGCCGCTGGAGGTGATGGCCAGCTCCGGATTGGCCTTGTTGAAGGCGCCGATCTTGCTGAGGACCGAAGCCCGATCGCTGGCGTTGCCGTTGCGCAGGGCCATGGCGAAGGCGTTCACCAGCGACTTGCGGCGGTCGAGGATGTGCTGCTCGTAGTTCTTCAGCGCGCGGGTGGTCTCGTACTGCCTGGAGACCTTCTCCGGCGCGAAGCCGTTGGCCTGCAGCAGGATCTCCCAGGGAGACAGATCCTCCACGACGGGATCGCCGCGCAGGGTGTTCACTCCCTGCGTTGCGTAGCGACCGGCCTTGATCATGTCCTTCAGCCCCTTCGGCAACATGGTCTCGACGCCCCGCATGATGTGCCCCTCGTCGACCTGCTGCTTACCCACGAGCACGTTCTTCAGCACACCACCCATCGGCCCCGCGGCCTGCTCGAGCAGGTTGTTGAACATACCCCGGCCATCGAGCTCGCGATCGGCGTCCCGGATCCACAGGCTGTCCAGGCCCACACGGCCGGAAATGTTCGCGCCGGTCAGCTTGTCGGCCGGGCCGTGCAGCAGCAGATCCGCCCCGCTCTGCCCCAGCATGCCGGTGAGGAAGGCCCGGAGCTCGGTCTCTGCATCCCAAGGCTCGTCGTCATCCCCGAAGGTGGCCTGGATGCCGTTCAGTGCGCCCATGATCATGCCCATCATCGGCAGCCCCATGGCGCCGGAGAACAGCGCGCTCATGCCCAGCAGGCCGGTCAAGTTGCGCCGGGCAATCTGCCTCACCTGCGGGTCCTGCCCCTTGGTGGCCTGCCAGACCATCCGCCCGAGCGCCCAGGTCATGTTCAGGCTGTACTGCCGGAACATCAGCAGGACCTTGGCGGTGCCGCTCTGCATGAAGCGGGCGCGGTTGGCGTTGCTGTAGTCGAAATGGGTGGGCCCGTGATGCCGGCGCAGACAGTCAGGATGCCGGCAGAGTCGTAATACGGCACGTAGCGGCGCCCTTCGTGGGCGGAATCGTTCGTGCCCAGGGTGGCGACCAGCGCGCCGATCAGCGCCAGCGGTGCGGCAGCGAAGCCGACGCGCTGCTTGGTGCTGAGCTTGGTGTCAGCCACGGCGGCGGATCCACGCCCAGAATCGCCTTGCGGTACCCATGCGCGCGGTCCACCAGGCCGACCAGTCACCCCAGTTCTTCACCATGACGGTGAAGGTCTGGACGGTGGTGAAGATGATCGTTCCGATCAGGGCCCAGTCGCTGAGGGTGTAACCCGGCGAGTAGGTCGCAGCGGTGACGCTCACAACCGCTCCGATCTTCGAACCTGCGACCGCCAGGTCCGTTGTGATCTGCTCTTTGATGCTCACCGCGGTTCCCCCAATGAAAGGAGGCCGGCATGGTCACCACTACCGCGGTTGCAAGGTCGCGCGGACACCAGCGGCGCGTCTCACGACGGCCTATGTGCTGGCTTGAGTGGTGGCCATGACTACCGGCCGTTTGGTAGCGGGAGGTGGATTCGAACCACCGACCTCGTGGTTATGAGCCACGCGAGCTGCCGGACTGCTCTACCCCGCAAACAAGAAGGCCGCTGATCGACCAGCGGACTCCCACGTCCTGGTCAATCAACGGCCTTTGAATTGAGGCGCCCATAAGAACGCCCACTGTAGGAATTCAAACCTAGTTTCGGTTCCCGAGGCAACTGCGGTTCCTCATGAGGAAATTTTCTTCCTCATGAGGAACAACTGAGGTCAGCTAGATGAATGCTCTGAGCCGCCCATCTAATCTAGCCATCAGATCAATGATTTCACTCTTCGAACAGCTTCATCCATAACCTGGCCTACCGAACCTTGAGGACCATCAATGCCGTCAATGGTTGCGAGATCCTTCTTCCTCCGTTGTTCCAACCTATCTAGATACGACTTGAGCGCGGGCTCATCTGCGCCCGCGCCAGCTGCAAGATCGGCGGTGACGCGCTCAAACGTGATGCAGTCAACATTGAGTCCGGCCACAGGCTCGTGCAGTTGATTGAACACGTCCAGCAAATGAATGGCAGCAACCTTGGCGTTGCTGCCGAAGGCTTTCTCGATTTCCGGCAGGCTCTGGCTCAGCCAGACGAATTCTCGGCCAGCCTGGTCAATTTCCTTAAGCGTCTCCTTTAGTGCCTGCTCCAGACCGCCATAGTGGCTCGTGCTTGCCGCGCCGGCAGTCGCTCCCTGCAAGTAGGCATCGAATTGATATCGAGCTTGGTAGTAGCGGTAGGCAACCGTATCCACGGCGTACAACACGTTCAGCTTGAAGTTCCCTGCCATCAAATTGCTCCGATTCTTGGTGAGAAGCGCGCGACGCGCCCCTAACAAACCTTAACGAATGTGATAATCCTGGCCAATACAGGGAGGGAGTCGCAATGGTTGAGACCGTACTGGGCATGACCGATCTGCAGATCAAATTGTTCACGGCGCTCGGCCAGATTCTTGTGGCCGTCGTTGTTGGCTTCATCGCCTATCGCCAGTGGCGAACCGCAAGGAGCAAGCTGCAGTTCGATCTCTTTGATCGCCGACTCAAGGTCTACGACGCGATAAAGTCGGTGGTTATTCGATCGGTTCCAGCCGATTGGCGTGCGAATGTCGAGCTGGAGATGTCCACCGCGCTGGCAGAACTGCGCTGGCTCTTCGGAAAACCGGTCCACGATTTCGTTTGGAAGGAGATCTATCTGCCGCTGGTAGACCTTTCTGAAGCAAAGGCCACGATCGCCGAACCCGGACCGCTCAGCCAACCAGGGGTGAGAGAAGCGCGGGACGCTGCATCTGCGAGAGCGCGGGTCCTGCGGCGACAGTTGAGCGAATCGATGAAGGTGCTCGAGGAGATGATGTCCGAGTTCCTTACCCTCACCCATTGATCCCTGTTATGGGACGTCTCACGCACCAATGGCTCAGGCCGCGCAGACTCAACATGCGCAGCGGGCGCGTGGAGGTACAGCCTGCCAGCGGTACCGGTCCTTGGAGCAAGGCGAATAGGGAAGCCGGTTATCAAGCCCGGCCCGCGTGATCCCGCTCGTCCGCACGGTCACGCGCGGCTAGCCCGAACCACAGCGCTTTGCGAAATCCCTCCCTGCCTCCATGAAGCGCTTCTTGCAGGACAGCGCTGGCGCATTTGTGGGCCTTGATGTAGTTGCCCTTGCGCATCTTGGCTGACTTGGCCAGGCCTGCGAACGGCTGGCGCCGCTCCGGCCACACCAACTCGTGCGCCGCGTCATAGATCACCAAGCGAAGGCGCCAGCGATCGGCGGGCTTGCCGAGGTCCAGCGGCCGCGGCCGCATTGCACGCACGTCCTTGGCTACCTGACGGTAGGCAGCGAGGGAGAGCCGTGCGATCGCGGCGGGGCCCATCCTCGTCGCTACGGCAAGCGCGGTGTGCTTCTCCAGCGGATTACGCATGTAGCCGACCGCGCCGGCGATGTCGCTGCTGCCCAGCGGTGCCAGGGTGCTGCGGCCCTCGACGGGCATGCGGTAGCTCCCGCCGACCAGCAGTCTGGACAGCAGCTCCAGGACGTCGCCCTTACCTTCGTCGTCGAATCCATCCGGTGCGGCGCCGCGGCGCCGCTGCCCTGCACTGTCGTCCGCCGCCGCTGGAAGAACCGGTGCACGGCGGCACCAGGCATCCAGCGCCGCCGCCAGAGCACCGGCAGGATCCTGGCCAACGTACACTGCTGAGGATGCCCCACAGCTGCAGCACTGAATTTGCGCGCCGCGCGGGAACAGGCCGGTCGGGGCGGCACCACAGCGGCCGCATTGGACTGGCGCGCTGCTGTCGAAGATGGCTCCGCGCGTCCCACAGTGTCTGCATTGAAGCTGCACGAGTTGCGACTCGCGGCCAGGCCAGCACACCCTCGCCTTGCCATTGCAGTTGGCGCAGGACGGGATCTTCTTCCCTTTGAGGAAAGCCACCTCAAGCTCGCGCGCGGCAGCGAGTGCGTTGGTAGCGACTGCAGTTTCGTTCATGGCGTCTTTTCCAGGCTCTGCTTTGGATCCTCTGCAGCGCGCGCGGCGCGCGCCTGGGCCAGCACCTGGGCATAGGCCTCGGGGTGCTGGTCCTCGAAAGCAGGGAGGGTTCCGCGGGCCCATTTCCCGCCGCCCAGTTGCTTCAGCCATCCGTCGACCGCACAGAAGCGGCGCGGGTCCACGCCATGGGCCCGGACACCCTTCGCCGTCGTGAAGCCATCTAGCTCAAGATCTGCCAGCACCTTAAGCGCGCCGACCTTCCAGGGCGTCAACTGCAGCGGCGCCGGTACACCTGCGGCCACTTTCGGCACAAACTCAGGCAGCTCACAGCGCTTGGTGGGGTTCCAGTCGAACCATGCTGTGGGTCCCCACTCGCGAAGATCGCCGGATGCGCGGTCCCATGGGCCGGCCTGGTGGAGGCCATGCCGATGCACCTCGCGCTGAATCTGCTGCCCCGGCTCCGTCTTCCACTGGGCGGTGCAGCTGTCCGGGACCAGGACCTGTACGCCCAGCGCATCGAGCATCCGTGCAATGCCGTAGTTCGCTTCCGTCGTGCAGGGCACCAGCACCGCCCTGAAGTCCGGGCCCCGCTGGTCGCTGTTGCTCCAGTGCGCCGGCAGGATCTAATCGGCCACCTTCGCGTTGAGCTGCAGCTTCGCCTCGATGCCGAGCTGGTGCCCTGTGGCCTTCCACACAGCGAGGATGTCGAAGCCGGCCGTCTCGGGGTAGATCTCCCAGCCTTCCGTCGCGGTCAGGCAGTCGATCAGGCACGTGCACAGCGCAGCTTCGGTTGGGAACCGCGCCTTCAGCTCTGCAGGTTTCATTGGCCCTTCCTCTTGAATGCCTTGGCCATGCCGTCGTACTTGACGACGTCGGCGACCAGTTGCGCGTCCTGAGCAGCGCGGGCGGCGCGCTCAGTCTCGCAGGCCGGTACCGGCAGCGCGCGGAGCTCGGCAAGCCTGGCACGTGCCTGGTTGACCTTGTCCTGGGCCCAGAGCGCCTTTGTCGCGAACGGCCGCTCCTTCCCCGGCGGATCAACCTTGGGCGGTCCACCAACCGAACACCGGCGCTCGATCTCCCGCAGTAGCTCGGTGGTGGACACCGTGCTGAGGTCGACCCGGGTGCCCGCTGCGCTACCGCTCGATCTCCAGCCGCTCATGCCAGTAGCACCTTGATCGGATAGTGGTGTTCCACTTCGCGCTTTTTGATGCGGAATTCCTTCGTCTCTCGCCCCTTCACGTCCACGAAGTCGACACTTCCGTCGCGCAGGAACACCAGGAAGTCCAGGACGTACTTGGTGCCGCCTGGCAGGTGCATCGGTACCTGGCGAAGCCAGAAGTGCACCTCGCCCGCCTGCTGCCGCAATTTCAGCCGCTCGTAGTAGCGCGCCTCGCGCTTGGAATCGAAGCGGATGCCGTCCACCGTGGTGATCACGTTGCCGTACTTCGGCCGCTTCTCCACCGGTGCGCGCTCCTGGTCCTCGGCCGCCTGGGCGACGACGAGCTGAGTGCCGAACAGATGGGCCAGGTCATCGAGCGCGCCAAGGCCTCGACCATTGTGGCCACTACCTACATCGGCGCGGTGAAGGTCGAGCTCGACGCAATCCGGTTGGCGCACGAGACCGGGAACCTGACGGCGGCGGTTGCCGAGCCCCAGCAGCTCCCCACGCTGCCGGCGGGCCAGAGGCGCTGACGATGACCGCCAAAGAACCCACACCGACCTTCGGCTGCGACATGGCCACGGGCCCTGACGTCAGCTGCCTGGCAGAGATCGCGAGCGGCAAGGTCATCAACGTCCACCCTCTGCCCGTCACGAAGAAGTCGCAGGTGCTCCTGGTTCTGCGGGCCGGCGGCCGCATCGCCGCGAGCCACCGGCCCGGCCTGCTGCAGCTGCTCGGCGCCAACGACAGCCCGGTGCCCGCGTGGCAAACCGCCCTGAAGGCCGCCCAGGCCTCGTCCGCACAGCCCGGAGATCCCCATGAACCGCAGTGACGTCCTCCCCCGCTTCCTCGCCGATACGGCCAGCCACGAACTTCGGATCGTGGTCGACGATGGCGTGCACCGGCACCTGCAGTTCCGTCGCCCCGGAACCTATTGCTACGGCTTCGACATCGCCACCTGGCCCGGGCACCTGGCGATCTCCGGCGACATGGGCACCGCAGTCTTCAACCGCCTGCACGACATGTTCGAGTTCTTCCGCGCCAAGCCCGCGGAGCACGAAAAGGCCGGCGGCCTGTTCGTGAACGATGGCTACTGGGCCGAGAAGTGCGTGGCCAACGACGGCGCGAAGCAGGAATTCAGTGCGCGCCTGTTCCGTGACCTGGTGACGCGCCTGTTCAAGGAATACGTCGAGGAACGCGTGGACCCAGACGACCTGGCGGATCCAGACTCGTCGACGCCGGAATGGGTGGCCAGGCTGTGGCAGGAGCTCGAGCGCGAAGTTCTGAACGACTCGGAAGACCACGACGCCCTGAGCAACGCGATCAGCGCCATGTCGGACTTCGAGCCCCATGACCCCGACTACAGCGACTTCCGGATCACTGATGCCTGGGAATACGCATCGTCCCTGCAGCAGTACACGTTCCACTTCATCTGGCGCCTGTATGCGATCGCCCACGCGGTCCGTGCCTACGACGATGCTGCCTGCGCGGCTGAACCGACAGGCATTGCAGCGCCAGCACCGCTGGCGGAGGCCGCCCATGCTTGAATGCGCAAGTCTCTTTCACCCCGTCATGACCCGATCGGCCTTGAGAGACGAAATACGACTAGCCGAGCATCAGTCTCCACCACCAAGAATGCGTAGCCGGCGGCGCAAAGATGCGTTTGTTCATCTCGTTCGAGGCTTCCAGGAGCGCAACTTCCGCAGTTTCCAGGTGATGCAGGAAAGAATTCAGAACCTCTCCTCGGTCGGTTGCGTCTGCCCGCAGAGCCGCTCGAACCTTCGACTCCATTTGCCTTGCGGACATTGCGCACGCCACTGCCTTGCTCAGATTTCGAGCGGGTGCATTCAGCTCATGAATGCGATGCAAGTGTTTGCGCAGCATAGGAGGGACCCTAAGTACATCCCCTCCTTCCGGCTCGAAACTCTCCAGTACTGCCTGCGCATGACCAAGCCTCACATGGTTCACAAGGCCACGAATGCTGACGTGCCAGCTCTCGATTTCAGGAACCAAGAGAGTAGACAGTCCGAGCGCACGATCCAGCGCCTCCTCCCTACGCCGCGCCTGCTCCGCAAGAGCGATACGCAATGCAATGAAGGCAGCCAGAAACGTTCCAACGGCCGCCCATGCGTCCCAGTTGACTTCGCACGTGCTGCTAAGCCACCAGCACTGGCTCAACCCATCGACCATACCCATTGCGCCCCCTCCCTTTCACCTGAAGGCCATTCTGGCACTTCGCTGCTGGCAGAAGGTGCTAGCCGTGCATGACACCACAGCCCGCGCAGGCGCCGCCAACGGCACGTCCATCCGGATCCTGGAGCTTCTGAAGGAGGGGCCCTGCCTGGCGGGCGAGCTGGCCGCCGAGCTGCACCTGCCTTCAAACCGGGTCAGTAGCTACCTGCACCAGCTGGCCAAGACCGGCCGTGTGCAGCGCGCGCCCTTCCATGGCCCTGACGAGCGCCCATCGGTCCTCTGGAGCCTGCAGGTGGTGGTGCCCCATGAGTAACCACGGACCCTCGTCACGAGGATTGTCGAGGACCGGATCCCCCGCGAACCTGCGGCCGGTACGATTCGTCACGCTCAAGCAGTTCGAGGCACTGACCGGCTACACGGTCGATGCCATCAACTCGAAGATCAAGCGAGGCGATTGGCTGGAGGGCGCCGTGTTCTTCAAGGCGCCAGATGGAAGAAACCTGATCGACCTGGAGGGGTACTAAGAGTGGGTAATGCACGGCAAGGCGGCGTCAGGCCAGCTACACAGAGCAGCATCACAATAGACTTCTACTACCGGGGCAAGCGGTGCCGTGAGCGGATCAAACTTCCTCCGACCGCACGGAACCTTCGGTACTGCGAGAACCTGCTGGGGCAGATCAAGGTCGAGATCGAGAAGGGCACGTTCGACTATGCCACCCACTTCCCCGGCAGCAAGCGCGCGGTGCAGGTGGCGGCGAAGCCGGCGACCCTGGAAACCTTGGAGCAGGTGCTGACACGGTGGCTGGCACAGAAGGAGCCTGAGCTCGAGCACAGCAGCCTGATTGGGTACCGCCGCATCGTCGACAACATCCTGGTGCCGCGATGCGGAACGATCGCGCTGCGTGACTTCGACCGTATCGCGCTAAAGGAACTGGTGGCCACATTCGACCAGTCGACCTCTGCCAAGCGCATCAACAACGTCCTGGGCCCGCTCCGCGGTGCCCTCGATGAGGCCGTTGCCGATGACTTGATCCCGAGCAACCCCCTGGACGGCTTCAGGGTGAAGCGGCGTGCCAAGGCCAACGCGCGGGAAGAGGTCGATCCCTTCACACCGGAGGAAGTCCAGGCGATCTTGGCCGCCTGCCGCGAGGACCAGGTCCGCAACTACTGCCAGTTCAACTTCGCCACGGGCCTGCGCACCTCAGAAATGATCGGACTCTGCTGGTCGGACATCGACTGGCGCAAGGGCACGGTCAAGATCCGGCGGGCATGGGTCATGGGCAAGATGAAGGCCCCTAAGACCGAGTCCGGCGTGCGCGAAGTGCAGCTGCTGCAGCCGGCGATCGATGCCCTGAAGGCCCAGCGCGCCCATACCGCCACCGCCGGCGAGTTCGTCTTCCACGATCCCAGGACGAACGCACGGTGGGGATCAGATCAGAGCATCCGCGCGGGCGAATGGCAGCGCGCGCTGCGCAAGGCTGGCATCCGGTACCGGTACCCGTATCAGATGCGCCACACCTTCGCCTCACAAGCGCTGAGTGCTGGCGAGAACGTGATGTGGGTGGCCCGCCAGATGGGCCACCGGGACTGGACAATCACGGCGAAGAAGTACGGTCGGTGGATCCCGTCGATGGTCCCCGATGCTGGTGCGAAGGCCGCGGCCGTCTGGACCTTATTGCCTGGCAAGATGGGCCAGCTCACACCTATGCTTTAGCAATGCGATCAACATCATCGTAATGTGGAGAAAGGCTTGGGAAACCTCGCGGTAATGGGTCCGGCTTTGCACTTGATCCGTCGGCCCAAGAGCCAGCCTTATGAGCACGGAACCGTCCCCTTCCATACCCTTCTTTTCGGACTGCTGCAGCATCTGCGCGATGTGAAATTCAGAGAAATGGATAGCACCCGATGTTCGTCGATAGACATCGGGGATCCAATCTGCCAAGGGCTTAATCTGATCTATCAGCCATCGATCGCTAGCCTTTTCCTTTGCCCCTCGAAGCTTCATATCCTTGATACTCAGACCCGATGCGACACTCCTAGCAAACTCTTCCGCCGTCAGACCGGGAGTCTGCTCGGCCCAGTAAATTGCGTATGTCCTGGCCAAGGTATCAAGATTCAACCTGACAATGGTCATAGCCATTTGACCGTTCTTTGAGTCAACAGCTTGGCGGAACGCCATCTCCAGGGAAAGCGTCCTACGGATTGCCGCTAAGAGAAAGTGGCGCTCGCATTCCCTTTCCCGCTGAAAGGCAAACAGGCGCTTCGCGGCAGCATAGAGATCTGCTCTGATCCGTCGATACCAGCCCGAGCTCCCAAACTCACCCAAGTCCTCAATGGGCGCACCAGGTTCGCTGTCTAGCTGTCCGTCCAAATGGAGCTCCTATTAGGCGGCCAACATGTCAGTGACGACGTCTTCGGCAACGAGCAGAGGATCAGAGTAGCTCTTCATCTCTACTCCGACCCTGCTGAATTTCCATGAGAAATCATCCAGCAGCTCATCAAACCGCTCGGCTGCCGCAGCTCCTGAATCATGTCGAACCACGTACATCAGCATCCGATCTCCTTGGTAGACACGCTTTGCAATCTGCAGATCGTTGTCTGCACGCAAGAGCCTTAGCTCGGCATCCTTCCTTTTGGCGAACCTTGCCGAGACGATCGTACCGAGCGCCCGATTGGACTGGAGTGGAATATCTAGGTAGTGAGTCCTCCCGGGCTCCCTAACCTCGAATTGGTTCTCCCCGCGGATGATGGTCTCAGCGCGAAGTCCGGAGATGCGCCGTAGCTCGTCAAAGACGACACTTCTGATGGCGTCATTCGGCTCCGTCTTCAGCCCCTTTCCACCGCGCTCTGCCTCCGCGCGCGGGCGGGCCAGCGGAACGGTTCGGAAAAACAGGTCATCGACAACTGCACGGGCGTCGGTTCCGGAGGCGTACTTTTCCTCGCTGAGGAAGATGCCAGTTGCTGGTATCTCGAATCCAGCCGCCAATGCGTCACCGACGACCCTCACGAGAAACTGCGCATCGCTTGCCACGCTTGCGTCATAAAGACATTTGACCCTATCGAATGAGTCGATCAGGCGGACTATGCTCTTTCCATTGCCTGCCCTGAACCGGACGCCAAGGTTCAATACTTCACCTGTGGCCGCATCAGGCAGCCAGCGAATGTTCTGCCACACACCTTCAACGGCCTGGCCAGCACTCGAATTGGACGTCCTGAGTAGACTTGTCAGATTCATAGCAGCACCTGGAATGCTGTCTTGTAGTGTTTCGGGACGGAAGTTGCGCGCTGCTGCAGGAAATCCTTCACGTCTTTTTCCTCTAGCCCCTCCACAAGACGGGGCAGCCACTCCAACAGGTCGAGATCCGCCTTGGCAAGAACGGTTGCATGAGCCTCAAATGCGCTGAGAACTCCGGATCTGACTTTCGCAGGGGCCTGCTCGACGTCATGAGAGTCCCAAGCGGCGAGAGCCAGCTTATTCGTGTGAATCACACGAGCTCTATCCAACGGAACAGCCCACGCGTTCCCCGTACACACCCGGCCGTGATCAATGACAGCATATTTCCCAGGCGCCATGCGGACGAGGTTTCCGAGATTCCGATCCTCATTGAGTACCCAAGCATCCAGTGCAACCACATCAACCAGCTTCTGCCACTTCTTCAGGTCATCACGAAGTGCTTCTAGCCCCTGCTCTTCTGTCCATCTAAAGGCCTGCTTTGGAGTGTTGCCGCCAACGTCCTCGACGCACCACGCCACGACGCTGCCGCTCGCGTCCTTCATCGGCCTGAACCCATCAGGCAGATAGCCTGTCTGGGCATTCGACAACAACATGATCGCGGATCGCACCGGAACATCGATGTCAGCATGCTTCGCCAAGACGTAGCCGATCAGTTCATTGACGAGACCCTTGGGCGCGTCACCTTCGTCATAAACCTTCACATAGGCATCGACTGGCGTGCCAGGCTCAAACTCCACCCTCGCCTTGTGCGTGTTGGCGTCACAGCCGTCACCCGCCTTACCAAGGTAAGACAGGTAGCTGCTTGGTCCCAGCAATTGCGTGACCGACATGCCGGAGCTCCTTGCCCCTTAAGCGTCCGGCCAGAGCGTCGCATACGCTGCGATTGTTCAGCAAGTGAAGATGAACAGGAATGACTTGCCGCGTGACTGTTCAGGAAGATTGCCGTACCATCCACATCGTTAGGCGGGTTCTTGGTCAACATTTGGTCAACCAAGGGCCTGAAATCCTTGCAATACTTGAAGAAACCGGGGGTGCATTGGTTTCGACGGGGGTTGTGAAGTCGCCTGGCGCATGCCGAGGGGGTAGCTTTCCTCGTAAATCCAGCTGCAAAACTCTAGTTGCCAACGACGACAACTACGCTCCGGTCGCTCTCGCAGCCTAAAAACTGCGGTGCGTGACCTTCTGCCGACTTAGGCGGAGCCTCGAAACTGCTTGTGTCCATGCTCGCAGCGTAGAGTCATTATCATGGAATCGCGCTGGGCGGCTGCCTGTCAGTCCGGCACTAGAACACAACAGGCTGGTTCCCGGGTGCGCTTTGCACACCGTGCTGCTCGGGAATGAGATTCAACGGTGAGCTAAGCATGTAGTGCTGGGGATGGAGTGCCTTCGGACGGCGGTTCAATTCCGCCCACCTCCACCAACGAACGGTCCGTCAAGGACCGGAGAAGCCCGGAAATTCCACCAACGTGGGTTTCCGGGCTTTTTTATTGGCCGCCTCGCCTCGCCGCGGAGTTCACCGCCCAGGCGCAGTCGCGTTCCGATGCCGTGAAGCAATGTCGACACCACGCATCTTCTCTCACCTTCGACATCACTAAATCACTTCAGAATTTTCCCAGCCTCCCATTGGGGGGGATGTGTCCGCGAAGCCGTTCGTCCCGGGTCGCCATCAAGAGGAGACCACGGAGCACCCGCACCCTTCACATGAAGCCGCGCCCGAGGGGCACGGCCTGTTCGACACATCTTTCACAAAGGAACTGTATCCATGCGTACGTCGCTTCGGGTTTCCCTTGCCAGCGCCATCACCCTGGTTCTGCTCAGCGCCCCCGCCTTCGCCCAACCCACCGAACGGGTATGGACGCGAGGCATGGCCAGCAACGAGCAGTACAGCAGTTTCATCGTCAAGTACCGGGACGGCAGCAGCAAGCGCGTTTCGGCCACCACCGCACAGGATGCGCTGAAGAAGCGCCTCGGCATCCAGCAACGCAGCAAGCGCTCGATCGGCGCTGCGCCGGCCCCAGCCGTGACCCACCAGCTCCGCATGGGCGGTGGCGCCGACGTCGTCACCACGGACAAGGCACTGGATCTTCCGGAAGCGCAGATCCTGATGCAGCGCATCGCCGACGATCCGGACGTCGAGTATGTGCAGCCGAACTACATGATGAGCGCGTTCACCACACCGAACGATCCTCGCTACGGCGAGCAGTGGCACTACAGCAATCCGACCAGTGGTGCGCGCCTGCCGGCCGCGTGGGACCGCTCCACCGGCCAGGGTGTGGTGGTGGCTGTGGTCGATTCGGGGTATCTCAACAACAACGACCTGCAGGCGAACCTGTTGCCGGGTTACGACATGATCTCGTCCACCCGCCCGTTCAGTGATTGGCAGTGCATCATCGGCGGACTCAATCCCGGCTGTGGTGGCTCCGACGATGGTGACGGACGCGACGCCGATGCCTTCGATGCCTCGGGCATCGCACACGGCACGCACGTCGCTGGAACGGTCGCTGCGGTGACCAACAACCAGATCGGCGTCGCCGGCGTGGCCTACAACGCGAAGGTCGTGCCGGTGCGCGTACTCGGCAACCAGGGCAATGGCGGTTCCGCCGACATCATCGACGGCATGCTCTGGAGTGCGGGTATCAACGTGCCCAACGTCCCGGCCAATGCCAACCCGGCTGAAGTCATCAATCTCAGCCTCGGCGGCCGCCGGGCCTGCTCGCCGGCCGAGCAGGATGCAATCGACGACATCACCGCGCAGGGCACGATCGTGGTGGTCGCCGCCGGCAACAGCAATCTGGATGTGTCCGAGTTTGCTCCGGCGAACTGCAAGGGCGTGATTGCGGTTGCCGCCAACGATCAGGGCGGTCGTCGTGCGTTCTACTCCAACTACGGCGCAGGCATCCACATCACCGCACCCGGTGGTGAAACCTGGTCCTGCCGCGCGTCCGTCGGCGAGTTCCTGCCGCTGGCCACACCGCCGAACCAGACCAACTGCGCACCGACCCGCCAGCATCCGGCACAGGGCATCCTGTCCACCGTGGGCAACAACGCCTTCGACTTCATGTCCGGCACCTCGATGGCGGCGCCGCACGTCGCCGGCATCGTCGCGCTGATGCAGGCAGTGGCGCCGGTGCCCAAGACCACCGACCAGGTCAAGGACATCCTGCGTCGCACTGCGCGCCCGATCGCCGCAGCAAACTGCCCGGGGGGTTGCGGGCCAGGCATTGTCGACGCCGCAGAAGCGGTGAAGGCGGCCAGCAACTGATGGCATGGCGCAGCGGCCCGGCAAGGTCGCTGCGCCTTCGTCGCGCATCCGATCTGTACGCGCAGGCAACATCAGCAGGCCCATAATCCGGTTCCGCGCCCGGTGCCGGGCGCGCTGCTCCGTCACGTACAGAAGGACCTGCAATGAGAACCAGAAACACCGCGTTCGCCGTGGTCATGACCGCTCTGGCCGCGAGCTCGGCTACCCACGCAGCCCCGCCTGCCATCGCCCCCGCCGGCACCGCAACGCTGGAGGCCCTGCTGGCCTGCAAGGCAGGTTCGAACTTCAGCGAAGCCGAGGCCATCGATGCCCTGCAGGCAGCCGGCCTGGCCAGGAAGCCTGGCGGTACGTTCGAGCCGGAAACCACGCCAGTCGCCCTGTTCGGCGGTACCGTCACCCATGCCGATGTGAATGTCGCCGAGGGCGAGAAGAGCGTCTTCGTCTACTTGAACGGTGTCGATCCGAAGCGCCTCGCCAAGACCTGGTCGGTGACCACGGTCAACGAATACGCCAACACCGAAGAGCCCTCGTACGTGAAGCGCATCGACAAGCGCCACACCCTGCACGTGATTGCCGGTGACGATTACGAAGGTTATTCCGCCGCCGTGAAGTGCCAGATCGCGCCGTAACGGCCTGACCCGCGCTGGAGCCAGTGCCGTACTCGCTGGCGGAAGGCTGCGTATGCCTCAGGAAGGCGGGCCGACAGTGCCCGCTCTTCCGGCACGACGCTCAGCGCTTCGGGCTTACCCTCCAGAGTTCGTAAGGCCCTTCGGTCATGACACGTGTTGCCCGGCTGTCCGCAGCAAGAGTGTCAACCGCAGTGCGCAGAATCCTATCCCGCTCCTGGCCACCTGCCGCACCGGGTGAGCGGACGATGAGGTATTCAGCAGCAATGTGCTCCAGAAATTCCAGCGTGTGCTCCGGGGTATCAACCAGGCCGGGGCGTGTCAGCGCAATGATGTCGATGGGCTCGTACCGGACTGGCAACCAGAAGCCCTCCCCGCCCACATCCCCCACAGCACGCGTGCGCGGCGCCTCCTGGGAAAGCCGCTGGGCCATCCTTTCCAGGCCGATGTCGCGCCAGGCTGCCGCACGCCGCGAAGCCGTATCCAGCATGGGGCGATCAAGACGTGTATCGAAGGCGCGGGTACCAGGCCCCCATGCGCCCGTCACAAGACACATCAACGCAGATGCCACCGCGATCGAGAAAACCAAGGCACGCACGACTTGGCTCACGCCAGGGCAGGACTGCCATTTCCACAGTGATTGCTGAAGAAGGAAGCCAGCAAACATCAACAGGCTCAGCAAGGGGGTGATGAAGTAGTTTCCATCCGCACCCGACGCTTCGATGTAGCGATTTCCCAGGAGCATCGGGAAGAACAGCAGCCCCAGCAGAAGCACGGGAACAGCGCGCCGCCAGGCGACCGATCGCCGCCAGCCGAGGATCATCGCCACCAATGGCAGGCCAAGCCATGCATTGCCCGTCCACAATATCTGCAGCAGCGGATACTGCCGCGGATCGAACAGGTACGCCAACAGGGCCTTTCCGGGAGGCAGATAAACAAGCAGATCACTGGTCGGGAGACGACCCACGGGTGACTGCAGCGGCATGCCCCAGGCGGCAAAGAGATCAAGCGCGGCATTCGGGGCAACAATAGGCACCCCCGCCAGCCACCATGTTCGCGCGGTGATCAACCCCACCAGCACTATCGCGCCAAGCAACGCCCCTCCGGCAATCGCAGCAGGCGGCTGCCTCCGGTGAAAGCGCTGGCTCCGCCAACGGATGAAAGCGGGAATCGCCAGCAGGCCGATGGCCAGCGTGTACGGAATGTTGGACAGCCTGGCCTGACTCGCCAACAGGGACGAAGCCGCCGCAATCCAGAGCCAACCGGCACCGCCTTTGTTGCCGAGTCGAAGCACAGCCAACAGCGAGACGGCAAGCAGCAAGGCCGCCAAGGCGTCTCCCTTGGCCGTGATTGAAATGTTGGCGAACGCAGGTAGCGTTGCAAGCAGCGCGACAATGTAAGGACGCAAGACACGCATTACGCGCAGCTCACGCAGGATCTGTGACGCAACCCCGAGGGTGGCCAGCCAGCAGCCTATACTCAAGCCGATGATTGCAGGGATGCTGCCGATGGCCGCCAAGGGGACCTGGAGCAGCTCAATCAGTTTTGGATAGTAGTGGACTGGTGCTACAAGACCTTCGCTACGGAATATGTTGCCACTTGCGATCAATGCGCGGTCGGCTGACAGACCATACCAGTTGGAATCAAAATCCGAGGAAACAGACGCCTTCGCAAAAAGCACCAGCGTCAAAGTCGCAATCAAAGCCGTGACTGCTGGTGTACGCCCAGCTCCACGTCGAACGCCAGAAACCAGCATTCCTCCCAGCCACGGTCCACGCCGCAGAATCAACGCCCCGCCCAGTACCAGCGCGGTGAGCACGGCCAGTGCTTGCATGGTTCCCACGCCAAGCAAGGAAGCCATCCACAGTAGAAGCGAGCAGGCCACAAGGCCTGTCATGCCGACAATGACCTGTTGGGCGGGATCGCGTTGGGAGACACCTCCAGCCAAGGCAACAAGGCATCCGCCCAAGGCGAAGATGCCCTCCAGGTAGATGTAACTGGCAAGCATCGCCACATCCACACCATGGTGCCTGGCATACAGAGCCGAAACCGCTGCGATACCTGCCCAGAGAGCGGCCCCCCGGATCAACTTCAGCGCCACATACAACGCGAAAAACAGCGCTGATGACTCCAAGGCGCCCTGCCAGGCGGCCGGCTGCCTTACATGCCAGCCCCACACACCGGGACCGACCAGGGACCAGATGGGAACCAGGATGAAAACCAGTACCAATGCGCTTGCAAGTACAAGCCTCCCGACGGGTGGTTTCACGCTTGCACTCGAAGGTTGGATGGGAGGGCGCAGATTACTGTCTGAAGCTGCGCGCGTCATCCACGGAACGCGAGGACACCCGTGATACAGCCCAGGGAGTGCCAGAGCACTCGGTAACGGCCTGACCCGCGCTACAGCCAGCGTCGTACTCGCTGGCGGAAGGCTGCGTACGCCTCAGGAAAGCGGGCCGACAGTGCCCGCTCTTCCGGTACGGTCTGCCACCGGTTGATGTACAGCACGAACAGCGGCACAGCCAGCAGTGCGGCCAGGTTCTGCAGGTACAGCATGGCACCTGCCAGGACAGTGGCCTGCCCCAGATACATCGGGTTGCGTGTGTAGCGGTACACGCCGTGCGTGACCAGCACGCTCGACGCCGCCGGCCGCAGGGGATTGACCGTGGTGCCCACGCGACGAAAGGCCAGCTTCGGCAGCAGGTTCAAGACCACGCCGAAGACCATCACCAGGCCCGCAAGCAACTCAGGCATCGGTAGCTGCAACGCCCCGCCCGGCTGCCATCGGCTGCCCATATAACCGATGGCGGCGCACAACAGCATCGCAAGAGGCGGAGGAACACGGGTCTCAAGCCAGCGCATCGCAGCCCTGCATTCATCCTGTTCACCCCAGTGTCACACGGAAATGCCTGAATCGCCCGCTTGGCGGCGCTTCCGTGCTCCAAACCGACCGCCCGGTATCTTCCGCTTTGACATGCCGACCGCTAGAGTGGCGCCACCGCGCAGGAGGATCGTATGGCAACCACGGGCTTGGGCTTCATCGGCCGCACGACCCTCATCATCACCGTGCTGCTCACCCTTGGCGGCTGCGCCACGTTGCGCCAGTTCGGGCCGTCGGTGCAGGTGGCCTCGGTCACCCCCGGCCAGTACATCGCCCTGAAGCGCGGCGACATCCTGACCACCGGCAAGCTCAGTTCGGCCACCATGGAAACCCTGCGCGTGGCCGGTCTCGACGAAGGCGTCTGCGCCAAGCCCGGCCTGCCCTGCATCGAGGCCATGGAAGGCAGCATCGTGGTGCGCGAGGAGGACAAGCGCTCAAGCTTGGCCGAGCTGTGGCTGCAGCATGCGATGACCCTGCCGGCGCCCAAGCGTGAGTACTCCACGTCCGGCCGTGCCAAGAGCGCGATCACCGAGCTGGATGCCGATTTCCAACCGCGCCTGGACGCGTGGATGCAGGTCGCGCGCCAAGCCTACGCCTATCTGTTCTTCACCGAGCGCACCGCCAACCAGCGTGGTTTCGAAGACCGCCAGACCCAGGTGCGCGACTACTACAACCTGGCCGTGCAGGAAGCCTCGGTGCAGTTGTACAACGCGTATGCCACCGGGCGCGTGCACAGCCAGGCCAGCCATTTCCAGCTGGGCCGCTGGACCTTCGTGCTGGCACCTTCAGGCGAGGCATCGCCGCTGGATACGCGTACCCCCACCGAACTGGTACCGGCGGCCTCGCTGTCGTTCACCGGCACGCTGCGCAGCGTGCATCGCCGCGATGGCTTCGGTGCCGAACTGGTGGCCGTGATGGAGGATCCGGCCGCCACCACGGCCACCACGCCGCCGGCCACAACACCCGCCGCGCAGGCCGCCACACCGGTCACGCAGAGCTGGAGCGAGATGCCGTCGCCATCGATGACGGTACTGCTGCGCTTCTCCGGAAAGAACCTGTGGGAAGTGCTGCACGACGACGAGCCGGAACTGGAGATCCACGATCCCTACCAGGTCACGGAAGTCACTCTGCATGGGCAGCAGGTGCCATTGGCCGCGAACTTCACCGCAGGCTACGCATTGTGGCTGGCGCGCTCCAACTTCAGCCACCAATCACTGCGTTCGTTGTTCGGTGGCAAAGGCGGCATCGACACGCCGCATCTGTACATGATGCAGCCCTACGATCCGAACCGCCGCGTGCTGCTGATGATCCATGGCCTGGCCAGCAGTCCGGAAGCCTGGGTCAACGTCGCCAACGAGCTGATGCGCGACGACGAGATCCGCCAGGACTTCCAGGTCTGGCAGTTCTACTACCCCACCAACATGCCCATCGCGATGAGCCACGATTCGATGCGCCACACGCTGGATGAGGTGTTCAAGCATTTCGACCCCAGCGGCAAGGCGCAGGCTTCGCATGACATGGTGCTGGTCGGGCACAGCATGGGTGGCGTGATCGCGCGGCTGATGATCTCCTCTTCCGGCGAGCATCTGGTCGACACCCTGCTGGAGACTGCGCAGATGACGCCGGCACAGCGTGAACTGCTGCGTACCAAGGGCGCACCGGTACTGACCTTCCTGCCGGAGCCGGAAGTATCGCGCGTGGTATTCATCGCCACGCCACACCGCGGCACCGATGTGGCGGGCACCCGCCTGGGCCGCTGGATCGGTCGCCTGGTGCGGTTGCCGCTGACCGTGCTGGAAGACGTCGCCACCATCGCCAACGACGGCCAGATCGATCGCAACGACGGCAAGCACGGCTACCAGATGAACAGCATCCAGAATCTGGACAAGGACGATCCCTTCGTCCGCGCCGTGGCGGACCTGCCGATGTCGCCGAAGGTGCACTACCACTCGATCATCGCGCGGGCCAAGGCCGATGGTCCGCTGGAAAAGACCGACGACGGGCTGGTGCCCTACTGGAGCTCGCACCTGCCGCACGCGGATTCGGAGAAGGTGATCGTGTCCGGGCACAGCGTGCAGGAAGCCACGCCGGCCATCGTCGAACTGCGGCGGATCCTGCATGAAGACATGCAGGAACACGACCGGCAGTACAAGTAACGCTAGGCGTGGCAGCATCACGGCAGCGGTGCTCTGGCCGGCCGGGACACCACCACCGCGGCAAGACCGGGAAACTCAGCCTTGTCCGTCGGACGCAGCTTCGGTGATCAGTTCGGCCACCGCTACCGGCTGCGATGCCAGCGATGCATGACTGGCATCCAGCGTGATGCTGGCACGTGGCTGCATGCGTGCCGCCATGCGCCGCTGGTTATCAGGGTGAATCATGTGGTCAGCGCTGGAGACCTGGTACCAGCTCGGCTTATGCCGCCACGCCGGAACACTGACGGCATCACCGAACGTGCTCGCCAGCGGCGCCTTCTGGGTGACCGCCATCACCCGCGCCTCGTCGGCCTGCAGGTCCTGGCAGAAACTCTCGTGGAATTTGCCGGGCTGCAGCCACAGGTAGCCGTCGCTGTCCGGCGCCAGATTGGCCGCCGCCTGCGGCAGCTGTTGCTGGGTGATGCCGCCAGGGCTCTCGCCCACATCCGGCGCGAACGCGGCGATGAAGACCAGGCCGGTCACGTTGGGTTCGTTTCCGGCTTCGGAGATCACCGCGCCACCATACGAATGGCCGACCAGCAGCACCGGCCCCGCAACCTGGCGGATCATGCGCCGGGTGCGCTCTGCGTCGTCGGCCAGCGACGTCAACGGCAGTTCCACGGCATGCAGATCGTGGAAGCCCCGGCGATCGAGCTCCAGGATCACCTTGGCCCAATGCGCGGCGCCGCCCCAGAAACCATGAACCAGAATGATGCTTGGCTTGCTCATCTTGCAGAACTCCTCACTTGGATGGGATCGTTGCCCGACAGCCATCAGCGCTGCCTGAAGCCACCCGACCAGACTACGGATCGCCCCTGCCAGCGGCGATGCACGGACTCCTGAAAACCATGCCAAGGCTCCACACCACCGAATCGCTTCAGGCCGGCTCCGACGCCTTGTTTGCGATCTTCCAGTCCTCGCGCATGCACGGCGGCGACATCACCCGCCACGTCGTGCAGCCCGGTGGGGCCCGCATCATTGCCGAGGGGCGCGGCTGCTTCCATTTCATCGAACAGGGCACGGCACGCCTGCATACGGATGCCACGGTGGTGCCACTGCAGACCGGCGAGCTGCTGTTGATGCCGCATGGCAGGACACATCGCATCGACTGTGCCGGCGACGCCCCGCAACCTGCCCATCTGACCACGGCGTCCTTTGGATTTGATGGCCCAGGCAGCCAGCTGCTGCTTGATGCCCTGCCCGGCTGGCTGCATGTTCCCGGGGTTGACCGGATGCCGAACGGATTTCCCGCCAGCTCAGCCGATTGGGTGGCGGTAACCCTGGGCGCAATCCAGGTTGAAGCGGCCCGGCCCACGCTGGGTAGTGGGCTGATGCTGTCACGCCTGCTCGACCTGTTGTTTGTCTGGACGCTGCGCTACTGGCTGGGAACCTCCAGCCCTCACAACTGCCAGCGTCTGCACGCACTGGCCGACCCATTGATCGGGCGGGCACTGGCGTTGATGCAGGCACACCCCGCACAGGCATGGACGGTCGAGTCTCTGGCGGCAAGCCTGAATCAGTCCCGCTCGAACTTCGCGCAGCGGTTCAGCCTGGCCACCGGCATGTCACCGATGCGTTATCTCGCTGGATCGCGATTGCAGCTGGCCGCGGAGCTGCTGCGCAGCGGAAACCGGCGGGTTTCGCAGATCGCCGGAGACGTCGGGTATCTCTCCGAGCCAGCATTCAGCCGTGCGTTCCGCCGTGCTTTCGGCATGAGCCCGAATGCCTGGCGCCAACAGATGGCAGCGTCGCGCGAATGAGGGGAAAACCCTCATCGCACGTACGCATCAGCCCTTCTATGCTGGCTCCACTACCCCACTGGAGGTCCGCATGAACACGCAAGAACCCAGCCGCCATCCCAGCCCCGATCCGGCCGAGCGCGACGCCTTCTTCCCGTCTCCGTACTCGCTGTCACAGTTCACGTCGGCGAAGAGCGACCTGTCCGGTGCCGACTATCCCGACGCGCGCCGCGACGGCCGCTGGAAGGTGCTGATGATCGCTGCGGACGAACGCTATCTGCCCACTGCCAACGGCCACCTGTTCTCCACCGGCAACCATCCGGTGGAAACCCTGCTGCCGATGTACCACCTGGACAAAGCCGGCTTCGACATCGATGTGGCCACGCTGTCCGGCAACGCCGCGAAGTTCGAGTGGTGGGCGTTCCCGCGCGAGGACAAGGAGATCGGCGGACTGTACGACCGCTACGAGGCCCGCTTCCGCCAGCCACTGCCGTTGGATGAGGTGGTGGCAGGCCTCGATGCCGCATCGGATTATGCAGCCGTGTTCATTCCCGGTGGCCATGGCGCCCTTATCGGATTGCCGCAGAGTCGCGCGGTAAAGGCAGCCCTGCGCTGGGCGATGGCCGAGCAACGCCACATCATCACCCTCTGCCATGGTCCGGCCGCGTTGCTGGCCGCAGGCGTCGACGAGGCCGACGGTGGTTCGCTGTTCCGCGGCTACCGCATCTGTGCCTTCCCCGATGCAATGGACCGGCAGACGCCGGAGATCGGCTACATGCCCGGGCAGCTGCCGTGGTTCTTCGGTGAACGCCTGGCGCAGCAGGGCGTGCAGATCGTCAATGACGGCATCGATGGCAGCGTGCTGCAGGACCGCCTGCTGCTGACCGGCGACAGCCCGCTGGCCGGCAATGCGCTGGGCAAGCTGGCCGCGCGCACGCTGCTCGACGCACTGGCCGGACGCTGACCGGGATGGGCGATCTGGTGCAGGCGTTGCTGGAACTGGAACGCGCTCGCTCACTGAGTGCGGTGGGCGCGGTACTGCGCAGCATCTCTGCACCGCTCGGCTACGACCGCGTGCTGGTGTTCGCCACCGGCACGGGGTTGGAGCGCGGTACCCAGCGCGTGTACTGGATCGAGGGCGACTGGTTCGGCGACGGCAGCAGTACCGACCTCGCGCGCTACCTGCACGCCTGTCCGGTCAATCGCCACGTGCTGGACAGTGACGCGCCGTTCTTCTGGAGCAAGCGCCAGGGCGTTCGCGGCGAACGCTATCAGGTGGTGAAGCAGCCTCGTGGTGAAGGCCTGCACGGCCTGCAGGTGCCGGTGTTCGGCACCACCGGCCTGGAAGGCGCGATCAGTTTTGCCGGGACAGCGATCGATGCATCGGCCAGCGCGCGGCTGCTGCTGGATGCTGCTGCAGCTGCAGCATTCCGTGCCGCACGCCGGCTTGCAGAGACACCCAGCGAACTTTCCGGAAGTACGTTGAGCACGCGCGAACGCGAGGTGCTGCGCTGGGTCGCCGCCGGCCGTCGCCAGGCGGAGATCGCGGCCACGCTGGGGCTGTCCGCACGTACGGTTGAAAACCATCTGCGTCGCGCGCGCCAGCGCCTAGGCGTGGCAACCACCGCGCAGGCAGTGCGTGCTGCCAGCCGCCGCGGTGAGATCGAAGACTGATCGCAGCAAGGCACTTCCGGCGGTCGGGTTCACGTGTTACACACGCCATGCGCATGTGCGCGATTGCAGAAAGCAAGGATGATGCTTATGAAACTGCAACTGGCCGCGATGGCCGCGTTGGTGGTGGCAACTGCAACCCTGGCTCCGGCGGCGGACGCCAATGCTGGGGGACCGAGAGAGAATGTTTCCTGTGTGCCTGTGAACGTGGACCGCAACCGCGTCCACCAGCACTGCACGGAAACCTACACCGATGAATTCGGCAACGTCTACACTGCCGAGTATTGGATCGACGAGTACGGCAACCCTTACCTGCGCGACTGAGCCGGGTGGGGAGTGCGCCGGACCGATCGCCGGGCCGGCGCGCATGCCGCAGCTGCCGCTCGGTCGCATGCGCTACCGGGGGTAGTTGCACGACACCGCGCAGATGCGCGATTGCAGACACAAGGATGATGCCGATGAAACTGCACCTGGCCGCGATGGCCACACTGGCCGTGGCCTTCGCGGGAATGATGTCGAGCGGCAACGCCAACGCCGGGGTAACCAGCCCACCCGGCAGCGTGACCCGCTGCGAACCCTTTGAAGTGGAGCGCTACCGGATCCACCAGCATTGCATCGTGACCATGCCCGATGCGGACGGGGAGATTTTCCTCACCGAGTACTGGATCGACGAATACGGCAATCCCTACTTGATGTAATCCTCATCGACAAGGAGCGTGGAAATGAGACTGCATAAAGGCATACCGGCATGTTCGCTTGCCACCGTGCTGGCCGTGTTGATGCTGGCCCCTGTCGCCAGCACAACGGCTGCCGAAGTCATCGAGGTCCAGGAAGAGTGCGTGCCCTTCCGCATCGCTGGCAACGTATTCCACCAGCGCTGCACGTCGTACGTGGTCTACGACAACGGTACCCGCGAAGCCACCGGTCATTACAACCGTGACGAGAACGGGATGATCTACGACCCCTGATCGCGTCCGCGCGATCCGCCGGGCGGCGCCTTCACCGCCCGCCCGGCATCTCCCAGCCGCCCATCCCGGCATACCGCTGCCCTCGCCTTCCATGGCATGCTTCGTGAAACCGTTTTCATGGAATGGAGGGATTCCACGATGTTGTCGCGTTTCCGTCGCCCTGCGCTGTCTGCGCTGCTGGCGCTTGCTCTGCCTGCCGTCGCCTGGGCTGCTGCACCGGCGCCGCTGAAAGTAATGTCGTTCAATGTCCGCACTCCGGCCGATACCGAACCGGGCAAGCGCTGGCCCGACCGTCGCGATGCCATGGTCAAGGTGATCCTCGACGCGCATCCGGCGGTGATCGGCACGCAGGAGCTGGTGAAGGAACAGGCCGACTACCTGTCAGGGCACCTGCCCGGCTACCGCTGGTTCGGTGAAGGCCGCCGCGGTGGCAGCGGCGATGAACACATGGGCGTGTTCTACGACAGCAAAGTGCTGGCCATCGAGGAATCCGGCAACTTCTGGTTGTCCGATACGCCCGATGTTCCCGGCAGCATCACCTGGGGCAACCTGTACCCGCGCATGGTCACCTGGGCCCTGTTCCGGCGCCTGGACGACGGCCGTCGCTTCTACTTCATGAATACCCACCTGCCCTACCGCAACGAGGACGAACCTCGCCGGGTGAAGGGTGCCGAGCTGATCGGCAAGCGCCTGGAAGCCCTGCCGGCCGACCTGCCGGTGGTGTTGACCGGTGACTTCAACAGCGAGCCAGGCGGTGACACCTACAAGGCGTTCACCCGCCTCCTGCAGGACACCCGTACCCAGGTGAAGGCTCCGCAGGGTCCGCGCCTGACCTTCCACGACTTCACCGGCAAGGCCACCGTGCAGCTGGACTGGGTGCTGGTGCGCGGCTTCCATGCGCGCAGCTTCCTTACCGATGATCGCCGCATCGATGGCGTGCTGCCGTCGGACCACTTCCCGTTGGTGGTCGAGCTGGACTGGCCGAAGCACTGATTCTCTGCGGCAGCCGTGGCTACGGCGGCGGCTGCCGCGACAACAGCCGGTACAACGCCTGGTGCTGGTTGCGCGCCTGGCAGATGCGGGCGCCGACGGCAAGGAACACGGCAACGCCGATCAGCCCGAGCCCCAGCATCGGATCGGGCAGCCGCAGGAAACCGATGGCTGCGGCCATCGTCGCCAACACCATCAGCACTACGACCGCTACCGACAGCCCTGCTCCAGGTGGTCCCGGATCACCAAACAGCATGCGCTGGGTATCGCGTTTGTCATCGCTCATCGCCTTCCCTCCTGGACTCTGCCCCACTAGTTACACCGCAGGCCCCGGTTCTGGCAGAGTCAGAAACGTCATGACTGTGACAACGTCCACAGCACGCGACGCGCTACCCTTCCTCCATTCCCAATCTGCGGAGGACGTCATGGCGCACCAGAGCCGTCTGGCCGGATTCATCATCGACTGCCAGGACACGCCCGCTGACGAAGGCGCACGCTTCTGGGCGGCCGCACTCGGCCTGCAGGCGCAGCCATCGTATGCCGAAGATGGCGCCGAGTACGCCGACCTGCAGGGCGCGCCCGCGGGCCTGAACGTGGAAGTACAGCGGGTCGCTCACCCATCGCGGGTGCACCTGGACATCGAGAGCGACGACATCGATGCCGAGGCAGATCGACTGGAAAAACTCGGCGCGCGCCGGATCGGCTTCGTCAAACGCTGGTGGGTAATGGAAGCACCGACCGGCCATCGCTTCTGCATCGTGCGCATGCGCGAGCGCGAGGTGCCTGCCAATCACTGGCCCTGAAAAAAAGAAAGGGACGGAAGCCACTGCTTCCGTCCCCTGCGGTTACTGCACCTGCGCCACACTCGGCGGCTGCGGTGATTGACCCCACCCCCCCAGCGCCTTGTACACGCCCACCACGCTGACGTTGACCTCGGACTCGGCGGCCGCCAACGCATCATCGGCCGCCAGCTGCGTGCGCTGCGCATCCAGCAGGGTCAGGAAGTCCTCCGAGCCCTCGCGGTAGCGGATCTGCGCCAGCGACTCAGCACGGCGTGCCGCCTGCGCCTGCTCGACCACGATCGCCAGCCGCGCCTGCTGCTTGGAATAGCGGGTCAGCGCGTTTTCGGTGTCTTCCAGTGCCAATAGCACGGCCTGCTCATACTGCGCAGCCACACCCTCGGCTTCAGCCTTGCTGGCACGCAGGCGTGCACGCACGGTGCCGAAGTCGAAGGCTGCCCAGCTCAGCGAAGGGGTCAGCGACCAGGCCTTGTTGTTGCCATTGACCAGGCCACTTGCATCGCCGCCGAGGAAGCCGACGAAACCGGACAGCGACAGCCGCGGGAACAGATCCGCAGTGGCCACGCCCACGCGTGCGGTCGCCGCCGCCAGGCGACGCTCGGCCACGCGCACGTCGGCGCGTTGGCGCAGCAGCTCGCGGGTATCGCCCAGCGGCAGTGCCTTGGCGAATGCCTGCACGTCATGCGGTGCAAGCATGGCGGTCAGCGTTTCCGGGCGCTGGCCCAGCAGCACCGCCAGCCGGTTACGCGACTGCGTCTCGGATACTTCCAGAAGCGGAATGTCGGCCTCGATCGCCTTCAGCCGCGCACGACTGCTCTGCACGTCCAGCTCACTGCCGGCGCCCAGCTCCCAGCGCGCCTCGGTCAGCTTCTGCGTATCGCGCAGGTTGACCAGCGTGTGCTGGGCCACCGCAATGCGCTTCTGCGTACCGCGCAGCTCGAAGTAGTTGCGCGCCACTTCGGCGGCGACCAGCACCTGCGCGTCGGCCAGATTGGCCTGCTCGGCGTCGAGGTCGGCGCGCGCGGCTTCTGCAGCACGGCGCTTGCGGCCGAACAGATCCAGCTCCCAGCCGGCGTCGAAGCCGAGCTGGTAGCTTTCACTGAACACCCGCTGCCCACCCAGCTGCGGATCGGGTTGCTTGCGGCGGTCGTAGCTGCCGCCTGCGGTGATGTGCGGGGCCTGGTCGAAACGGCTTTCGACGAACACCGCGCGGGCCTGGCTGACGCGGGCCACGGCCACGCGAAGATCCAGGTTGTCCGACAGTGCGCCATGCACCAGCTGTTCCAGCACCGGATCATCGAACTGCGCCCACCAGCTGGCGACCGGCGAGACGGTACTGAACACCGGCTGCTGTGCGCTCTGGAGGACCACCGGCTCCTGCATCGGAGCCTTGTAGTTCGGGCCGACGCTGACACAGCCTGCCAGCACCAGGCTGGAGACGGCCATCGCCAACGTGCGGATCACCATGGCAGCACCTCGCCCAGGTAGGTGAAGCTGCCACTGGCGCCGGATTCACCGATCAGCGCCATTTCCACGCTGGAACGTGCGCCTTCGCTGATTTCGATTTCGCCGTTGCCGCCGTTCATGTCGGTCTTCACGTAACCCGGATGCACGGTGTTGACCTTGATCGGGGTGTTGCGCAGTTCGTAGGCCAGGCTCAGGGTCCAGCTGTTCACCGCTGCCTTGGAGGCGTTGTAGGCCGGCACCTTGAAATCGTAGATACCCGACGCCGGGTCGGCGTGCAGGGTCTGCGAGCCGAGCATGCTCGACACGTTGACGATACGCCCGGACTTGGCCTGCTTGACCAGCGGCAGGAACGCCTGGGTGACCGCCACCAGTGCATACACGTTGGTGTCGAAGGTGCGCTTCCAGGTATCCAGCGACTGCTCCGACGGCGCCTGCGCCGGGTTTTCGATCATGATGCCGGCGTTGTTGACCAGGATGTCGAGGCGCCCATGGCGCTGGCGTACCTGTTCGACCGCTTCGGCGATGCTGGCTGCATCGGTCACGTCCAGCTGGATGGCTTCCACCGGCAGGCCCTCGGCCTGCAGCTTCAGTGCCAGTTCGACGGCGGTCTCGCGCTTGCGCCCGGCCAGCAGCGTGTGCACGCCGGCCTGCGCCAGCTGGCGCACGGTTTCCAGGCCGATGCCGCGGGTTGCGCCGGTGACCAGCGCGATCTTGTTCTGATGGGTGTTCATGGATTCTTGCCTTGTGAGGGGGAAGCCACCGCCGGCCAGTGACCGGCGGCGACGGGGTTCCATGTCAGTGGTGGATGGTCGGCTCGCCGTGCTGCACCAGCTGGCCACCACCGTTACGGGTGACGAACTTGCGCAGTGCCACGTAGAACACCGGGGTCAGGAACAGGCCGAACAGGGTCACGCCCAGCATGCCGGCGAACACGGTGATACCAGTCACCGAGCGCACCTCGGCACCTGCACCATGCGACAGCACCAGCGGCACGGTGCCGGCAATGAAGGCGATGGAGGTCATCACGATCGGGCGCAGACGCAGGCGGCAGGCTTCCAGTGCCGATTCAACGATGCCCTTGCCGCCCATTTCCAGCTCTCTGGCGAACTCGACGATCAGGATCGCGTTCTTGCACGCCAATCCCATCAGCACCACCAGGCCAACCTGCACGAACACGTTGTTGTCACCACCGGTCAACCACACGCCGAACAGCGCGGACAGCAGGGTCATCGGCACGATCAGGATCACCGCCAGCGGCAGCGACCAGCTCTCGTACAGCGCGGCCAGCACCAGGAAGGCCAGCATGATCGCCACCGGGAAGACGATGAAGGCCGCCTTGCCCTGGGTCGCCTGCTGGTAGCTCAGGTCGGTCCATTCGGTGGTCATGCCTACCGGCAGCACCTTGCCGGCGATCTCGGTCAGCTTGTTCATCGCCTCGGCGGAGGACAGCAGGCGCGGGTCGGCTTCACCGGCCAGGTCAGCCGCCGGATAGCCATTGAAGCGCAACACCGGGTCCGGGCCGAAGGTCTGCTTGATGGTGACCATCGAACCGATCGGCACCATCTCGCCGCGGTCGTTGCGGGTGCGCAGCTTGCCGATGTCCTCGACCGTCTCGCGGTACGGACCGTCGGCCTGGGCGATCACCTGCCAGGTACGGCCGAACTGGTTGAAGTCGTTGACGTAGGCCGAACCGAGGTAGGTCTGCAGGGTGTCGAACAGTTCGGTGAGCTGCACGCCCTGTGCCTTGGCCTTGACGCGGTCGACCTCGGCATCCAGCTGCGGCACATTGGCCTGGTAGCTGGAAATCGGGAAGGCCATGCCCGGCGTCTGCGCCACGGTGCCCTGCATCGCCTGCACGGCATTCTGCAGCGCGCCGTAACCCAGGTTGCCCCGGTCCTCGATGAACATCTGGTAGCCGTTGCCGTTGCCCAGGCCGAGGATCGGCGGCGGCATCATCGCGAAGGCGAAGCCTTCCTGCAGCCCGGCGATCTTCTGGTTGATCTCGGCGTTGATCTGCGCGGCGGTGCGGCCATGGCGCTCGGCGAACGGCTTGAGCGGAATGAACGCCACACCAGTGTTCGGCGTGTTGGTGAACTGCAGCGCGTTCAAGCCCGGGAACGAGATGGTGTGGGCCACGCCATCGGTTTCCTGGGCGATCTTGGCGACCTTGCGCAACATTTCATCGGTACGCGCGATCGAGGAGCCTTCCGGCAGCTTCACACCCGCGATCAGGTACAGCTTGTCCTGGGTCGGGATGAAGCCCGGCGGCACCAGCTTGAAGATCACGCCGGTACCGACCAGCAGGATCGCGTAGACCACGAACACCGCACCGCGACGGCCGAGGATGCGGGCCACGCCACGCTCGTACTTCTCCGAGCTGGACTTGAAGAAGCGGTTGAACGGACGGAACACCCAACCGAACAGGCGGTCGATCAGGCGGCTCGGGCCGTCCTTCGGGGCACCGTGGGCCTTCAGCAGGCGCGCGGCGAGGGCCGGCGACAGGGTCAGCGAGTTGATCGCCGAGATCACCGTGGAAATGGCGATGGTGACCGCGAACTGCTTGTAGAACTGGCCGGTGACACCGGACAGGAACGCCATCGGCACGAACACGGCGCACAGCACCAGCGCGATCGCCACGATCGGGCCGGAGACCTCGCGCATGGCCTGGTGGGCCGCTGCGGTGGGCGACAGCCCTTCCTCGATGTTGCGTTCGACGTTCTCCACCACCACGATCGCGTCGTCGACCACGATGCCGATCGCCAGCACCAGGCCGAACAGGCTCAGCGTGTTGATCGAGAAGCCCAGCAGGTACAGCGCGGCAAAGGTACCCACCACCGACACCGGCACCGCGATCAACGGGATGATCGAGGCACGCCAGGTCTGCAGGAACAGGATCACCACCAGCACTACCAGGGCGATGGCTTCCAGCAGCGTGGAGACCACGGCCTTGATCGAGTCACGCACGAAGATGGTGGTGTCATACACCGCTTCGTACTTCACGTCGGCCGGCATGGTCTTCTGCATCTCGTCCATCGTCGAGATGACCTGGTCGCGGATTTCCAGCGCGTTCGCACCCGGCGACTGGAAGATACCGATACCGACCGCGTTCTTGCCGTCCAGCTGCGAGCGCAGGGTGTAGTCTCCCGCACCCAGCTCCAGGCGGGCCACGTCGGACAGGCGCACGATCTCGCCATCGGTGCCGCTCTTGAGCACGATGTCGCCGAACTCCTTTTCGGTCTTCAGCCGGCCCTGGGCATTGATCAGGGTCAGGAACTTGCTGTCCGGCAGCGGTTCGGCGCCGAGCTGGCCGGCCGACACCTGCACGTTCTGCTCGCGCATGGCGCGCACCACGTCGCTGGCAGTCAGGCCGCGCGAAGCCACCTTGTCCGGATCCAGCCAGGCGCGCATGGCGTAGTCGCCGCCGCCGAAGATCTGCGCATCACCGACGCCCGGAATGCGCGCCAGCGCATCCTTGACGTGCAGGCGGGCGTAGTTGCGCAGGTACAGGGTGTCGTACTTGCCTTGCGGGGAGGTCAGGTGCACCACCATCAGGAAGGTCGGCGACTGCTTCTGCGTGGTCACGCCCTGCCGGCGCACGTCCTCGGGCAGGCGCGCCTGCGCCTGCGCCACGCGGTTCTGCACCTTCACCGCCGCTGCGTCCGGGTCGGTGCCCGGGCGGAAGGTGACGGTCATCTGCAACACGCCGTCCGAGCCGGCCACCGACTTCAGGTACATCATGCCCTCGACGCCGTTGATCGCTTCTTCAAGCGGCGTGGCGACGGTCTCGGCAATGACCTTGGGGTTGGCGCCCGGATACACCGTGCGCACGACCACCGACGGCGGCACCACTTCCGGGTACTCGCTGATCGGCAGGATTGGAATCGTGATCAGGCCTGCGGCGAAGATCACGATCGACAGCACCGCCGCGAAGATCGGCCTGTCGATGAAGAAACGGGAAAAGTCCATGGAGGAATTCCTGGGAAAGGCATTCGGCGGGCAACAGCCGCCCTGCCCCTCGTCACGTTGACGAAGGCAGGAACGGCTGCCGCTGGCGCCGGCAGCTAAGCGGGGACGCGGATCAGTGCTTCAGGGCGGCGGTGGCATCGCGGCCCGGTGCCGGCGCCGGCTGTGGCTGCATCGCCACCGCCTTGGCCTGCACCGGCATGCCCGGCATGAAGACCTTCTGCACGCCGTCGATGATCACCTTGTCGCCCGCGGCCAGGCCGTGTTCGACAATGCGCAGGCCATCAGCGGTGCGACCGAGCTGGATGTCGCGGCGCTGGGCCTTGCCATCCTTGTCGACCACGTACACATACTTGCGGTCCTGGTCGGTCAGCACGGCCTTGTCGTCGATCAGCAGGGCCTGGAACTGGCCGCTGCCGAGCAGCTGCACGCGGGCGAACAGGCCCGGCGTGAACTGGCGGTCGGCGTTGTCCAGCAGTGCGCGGACGCGGATGGTGCCGGTGCTGCGGGCGACCTGGTTGTCGAGGAAGTCGACCTTGCCCGCGTGCGGGTAACCCTCCTCACCGGACAGACCGACCTTCACCGGAAGTTCGCTGTCACGCTCGCTCGGACGCTCGCCCTTGCGTGCCATCTGCGCGTAACGCAGGAAGGTGCTTTCGTCGGCATCGAAGTAGACGAACACCGTGTCCAGCGAGACCAGCGTGGTCAGCACGCTGGCACTGTCGCCGGCGGTGACCAGGTTGCCAGCGGTGACCATCGCGCGGCCGGCACGGCCGTCGATCGGTGCACGCACCTTGGTGAACTCCAGGTTGAGCCGGGCCGCGTCCAGCGCCGCCTGCGCGGCCTGCACGGCGGCACCGGACTGGTCGGCGGCCGCGCGACGCTGTTCGGCCGTCTCGGTGGAAATGGCCTGCTGTTCGGACAGTCGCTTGGCACGCTCGGACTCGCTGCGGGCCAGCGTGGCCTGGGTGCGGGCACGCGCCAGTTCGGCGGCGGCGCGATCGTACTCGGCCTGGTAGCTGCGCGCGTCGATGGTGAAGAGCACTTCGCCCTTCTTCACTTCCTGGCCTTCGACGTAGTTGACCTTGTCGATGTAGCCGGACACGCGCGGACGCAGTTCAACGCTCTGTACCGCTTCGACGCGGCCGCTGAATTCGTCCCACTGGCTGACCTGCTTGACCAGCACCGGCGCTGCGCTGACCTGCGGCGGAGGCGGTGCACCGGCTTCTTCGGCATGGCCGCCGCTGCAGGCCGCCAGCACGGCCGCGGCGAGGATCGACACGCCGACCATCGCGATGCGATGGCCGAAACGATGTGGGGTGGTATTGGGGGAAGTCATGGCATGCATCCGTACGGAGGGGTGGTACAGCTAGATGAGAACGTGTTGCAAAAATCGGCGCCGCATACTGCGACCTCAACCATGGTCGAGGTCAAGCGACGCCTGCGGTATCGCGCCACAAAGGGGGAACTTCCAAGTGCAGCAGGCCACGCGGCAGCTCGGCATCGCTGCTGTCACAGCGGACGATGGCGCGGTTGTCGCGGCAACCATCCAGCAGCGAGACCACGCGACGGCCGACCAGCAGCGAGCTGGGCCACTCGATGCAGGCATTGGCCGCGTTGGCCGGGGTACAGACGGGGCTGCAGACTTCCAGCATCTGCGCGCGCACGCCCAGCGCCTGCGCTTCCTGGTGCACCACCTGCGCGTACATGCGCAGCGCGGCGGTGGTAATCGAGGTCTCGCCGTAGCCCGCCCACGGCTTGGCGTTGGCCGGGCTGCCGATCATCACGTAGCGTCGTGCGTGCACGTTGTCCTGCAGCAGCGGCAGCAGGTGACGCACCGCGTGCACGTGCGGCATCAGGTCGGCCTGCATCGCGCCCAGCAGTTCATCGCCGTTGCGGTCGGTCACCCGGCCGCGACGATAAGGACCACCCATTGCGGCGATCACGGCGGCCAGCGGACGCGGGCGATGCGCGATGCGTTCGGCCAGTGCGCGCGCCGAGCCGTCATCGCTGAGCGAACCCAGCAGCGTCTCCAGGCCGGGCTCGTCGGCGAACTGCTCATGCAGCGCCGCCAGCCGGCCCGGATCGCGACCGACCACCAGCACCGGGCTGCCGGCTTCCAGCAATGCGCCAACCACGCCCTGGCCGACGGCACCGGTGCCGCCGAGGACCAGGACTTCGGGCGTCAGCATCCCATTCACGGGACATTTCCTCCCAAATCCGGGATAGTCCCGATTCGACGCAGCCGGTCGCCCTTGTGCGGGACCAGACGGATGGCACCGCCACGCTGCTGACGCATGGGCGCGGTAAACTCACGAAAGTCCTTGTGTACCAAGGAACTCGGGCGGACTTCAACGGTCATTGCCAGGTCCAGGCTGCTCTGGCCGGCGTTCCGGAGACGGGCAAGAATGTTGCGCAGGCTCATGGCGGACGGGCTCCAATTAACGAATGGCGCCACGATAGACCTCAAACCTTTACTTGATTAGTCCTGATTAAGGGGAATAATCATCCCGCTCCCGGTCCAATCGTTCTGTCACGATTGTCCCATCCCCGACGTCCAGGATCCCAGACCATGTCCCACGATCTCAACGAGACGCTGATCTTCGTCAAAGTGGTCGAGCAAGGCAGCTTCATTGCCGCTGCCAAATCGCTCGGCCTGCCCAAGACCACGGTCAGCCGCAAGGTGCAGGAACTGGAGACGCGCCTGGGTGCGCGCCTGCTGCACCGGACCACGCGCCGCCTCGGCCTGACCGAAGCCGGTTCGATCTATCACGAACATTGCCAACGCATCGCACGCGAGCTTGAAGAAGCCGAGAGCGCAGTGAGCCAGTTGCAGTCCGGGCCGCGTGGCTGGCTGCGCTTCACTGTGCCTTACTCGATCGGCATCACCTGGATTGCGCCGCTGCTGGGCCAGTTCCATGCGCAGTATCCAGAGATCCGCCTGGACATGCATATGGGCAACGAGAAGCTGGACCTGATTGCCGGCGAAGCCGATCTGGCGCTGCGCGTGGGTGCCCTGCCCGATTCCAATCTGGTCGCGCGCAAGCTCGGCAGCCTGCGCACGCAGGTGTTCGCCAGCCCAGCCTACATCGAACGTTATGGCGAGCCGCTGCATCCGGAAGAATTGCAGTTCCATCGCATCCTGGCGATGCGCAAGCCGTACCACACCGGCAACTCGCCGCGCTTCACCTGGCAGCTGGGCGAGAACGGCGGCGAGCTGCGCGACTTCCCTGTTACCCCGCTGATGACCGCAAACGACATGTCTGCGCTCAATGGTGCGCTGGTGTGCGGCGAAGGCCTGCTGCTGACCGGCGACGTGATGGCCAAGCCGTTCGTTGAATCGGGCATGGTGCGCCGCGTGCTGGCCGGCTGGACCGGCCCGGAAGTGGACTTCAACGCCGTGTTCGCCGGTGGCCGCCTGGTCTCGCCGAAGGTGCGTGCGTTCGTCGACTTCCTGGTCGAGAAGCTCAACTTCGACGCCAACTACATGCTGGCGCAATGCCCGGGCGCGAAGCTGGCACAGCAGCAGAAAGAAAAGGAAGACGCTGCGCTGGAAAGCAGCGGCAAGCGGATCCTGGAGAAGGTGGCCGCTTCGGCGGCATGACCGAGGGTATCCACGCGTGGCGTGGATCTACCCGGGCGCGCGATGCCGCTTTCTGTAGCGTCGAAGGTAGCGGCAGGAGCCGCTACCAACGTCGCTTGCGACGGCCCGACGGGTGCCGGTCAGGACGACCGGCATAGCCATGCTCGACTGCCTTTCGAACGGCGCCGACCAAAGTTGGCATCTACCAGAAGAGGTAGCCGAGCGTGGCTCGGCTCTACAGGCGCTATCGGCGTGCCGAGCAATGCTCGGCACCCACAAAAATGCCGCCTGCAAGGGCGGCATTTTCGTTCCGGCCGATGGCCGGAACGGCTCAAGCAGTAACGCGTAGCGTTACTGCTTGAGCGGAATCACACGGATTTCGACACGGCGGTTCTTGGCGCGGCCGGCGTCGGTGCTGTTGTCGGCAATCGGGTACGACTTGCCGGCGCCCAGCGTTTCGATACGCACGCTCTGCACGCCCTGGCCGATCAGGTACTGCGCGACCGAGTCGGCACGTTCCTTCGACAGGCGGTTGTTGACCGCGTCGCTGCCGATGCTGTCGGTGTGGCCGACCACTTCGATCATGGTCTGGTTGTAGTCACGCAGGGTGCCTGCCACGCCGTTGAGCGAACCATAGAACTGCGGCTTCAGGGTCGACTTGCCGAAATCGAAGGTGATGCCGTCCGGCAGGTTCAGCATGATGTTGTCGCCCTGGCGCTGCACATCGATGCCGGTATTGGCGGTGCGCTCGCGCAGTGCGCGTTCCTGGCGATCCTGGTACTGGCCGACCGCGGCGCCGCTGAGCGCGCCGATACCAGCACCAATCAGGGCATGCTGGCGGCGCTCGGTGGCGCTGTCGCCGGTCAGCAGGCCGGCGGCCACGCCGATGGCGGTACCGATCAGGGCGTTGCGGCCGGTGCGGTTCTGCTGCTCGGTCGGGTTGCCGTACTGGTCACTCTGTACGTAGGAGCCGCCGGTGGCGCAGGCCGACAGGACGGCCGCACTCATCAGGGCCAATGCGACGTTGCGGGTGGTGTTGCGGATCATGAGGTTCTCCTTGGTTTCCGGTCGGCCGGCGGCCTGCGGGCGCAAAGAGAATAAACAGCCCGATGCGATGCCGGAATGATGATCGGGCACGCCGACAGGGCCGCGTTCAGCTAACTGACCGGATCACTCAACCCGCACTTTACCCCGCTCCTGACTGCCGGTAGGCAGCCAGCGCGGCATCGCGGCCAGCCGCCAGATCCACCAGCGGCGTACGCGGATAGCCCGGGGCATGCGCCGCCAGCAGCAGCGGATGCTGCCACGGCGCGAAGCGCGCCTTCACCGGCAGCGCCGCCAGTTCGGGCACCCAGCGGCTGATGTAGCGGGCCTGCGGGTCGAACTTCTCGGCCTGGGTGACTGGGTTGAACACACGGAAGTACGGCGCGGCATCGGCACCGGTCCCAGCCACCCATTGCCAGCCCATCGTGTTGTTGGCCAGGTCGGCATCGACCAGGGTGTCCCAGAACCAGCGTGCGCCATGCAGCCAGTGCGCGCGCAGGTGCTTGCACAGATAGCTGGCCACGATCATCCGCACCCGGTTGTGCATGTAACCGGTGTGCCACAGCTCGCGCAGGCCGGCGTCGACGATCGGCACACCGGTGTGGCCGCGCTGCCAGTCGTGCAGCTGCGCTGCACTCGGTTTGGCCCACGGGAAACGGTCAAAACGCGGATTGAGGTTGTCAGTCGGCGTCTTCGGGAAGTGATGCAGCAGGTGGTAAGCGAAGTCACGCCAGCCCAGTTGCCGCAGATAGCCGTCGATGTCGGCGTCAGTGCCCGCACTGCGCAGGCCTTCCAGCGCATGGGCAATACGCCACGGCGCGATCTCGCCGAAATGCAGGTGCGGCGACATTCGCGAGGTGCCCACGCGATCCGGCAGGTCGCGCTGCTCACGGTAACCGCGCAACGCGCCATCCTCAAACACCGACAGCGCCTCCAGCGCACCGGCTTCGCCCGGCTGCCAGTGCTCCCAGAAGCCGGTATCCCAGTCCAGCGTCGGTGCCAGCTGGAGATCATCCAGTGCGAGGCTGTCGACCGCGTGTGCCGCCAGTGCCTTTGGTGCGGCCTGCAGCGAAGGCAGGCGCCAATGACTGAGTACGTTGCGCCAGTACGGCGTGAATACCTTGTACGGCTGTCCCTGCTGGGTCGCGATATCCCACGGCTCGAAAAGCAGGCTGCCATTGCAGCTCTGCGCGTCGATGCCCTGCTCGCGCAGCGTGCGTTTGACAGTCGCGTCGCGTGGCTGGGTGGCCGGTTCGTACTTGCGGTTCCAGTACACGGCTTCTGCGCCGGTCTGTTCGATCAGGGCCCGCAGGGCCGGCAGGCTGTCACCACTGCGCAGCACCAGCGAGGAACCCCGGGCGCGCAGGTCGGTATCCAATGCCGCCAGGGAACGGTGCCGCCACGCATCGGAGGCGGCACCCGGCGCCCACTCGCCTTCTTCGTGCGGCGCATGGATGTAGACCGGCACCACGTCGTGACCGGCATCCAGCGCGGCCTGCAGGGCCGGATTGTCCTGCAGCCGCAGGTCACGGCGGAACCATACCAACGCTACCGACACATGCACCGCCTTCATTGTGGAAGGCGCACATGATAGCCAGCGGCGGTGAAGGAGATGCGCGCGCCCGGCCATCCACGCGTGGCGTGGGTCTACTGCTTGAATCGCTCCATCGCTTCACTGATCAGCGCGCGCGCCTCGGCGGCGTTGCCCCATCCGTTGAGCTGTACCGGGTTGCGCCCCGCCGGCAGGTCCTTGTAGACCCGGAAGAAGGCCTCGATGCGCTGCCGTTCGACCTCTGGCAGATCGGCCAGATCGCGGATGTTGGCGTAGCTCGGATCAACCTTGTCGGTCGGCACGCCGATGATCTTCTCGTCGTGCTCGCCGCCGTCGATCATCTTCAGGTAGCCGATCGGCCGGAAGCGCACGATCACGCCCGGATGCAGCGGTTCGCGGGTCAGCACCAGTGCATCCAGCGGATCGTTGTCACCGGCCAGGGTGCGCGGCATCGAACCGTAGTTGGCCGGATAGGCGACCGGCATCGACTGGAAACGGTCCACATGGACCAGGCCATCGTCCTTGATCTCGTACTTGGTGAAGCTGCCGGCCGGAATCTCCACCGCCAGATTCACCTCCTGCGGGGCCTGCTTCGGCTGCGCCACCAGGAACGGATGCAGCACGGTATCGGCGGCGGTCACTGCACTGGCCAGCAACAGCAGGGCGGCGCCGATGGCAGCGAGCGGAAGGATGCGACGGGGCGTGGTCATCGGTGCGTCCTCATTCCCAGCAGCGGTCGGCACGACCCTTGGCGGTCTGCGCGCGCGGGCAGCCGCGTGGCATGATGCGGCCTTCGGTCAGCTCCGTGCGCTGCTTGCCACCCTTGGCATCACGGCGCAGTTCGAAGGCATCGTAGAGACGGCCGGTCACGGTGCGCGCTTCATAGCGCAGGTGCTGCGGGTCGATGTTCAACACCTGGAACAACTGGGTGTCCTCAGCCACCGGGTCCATCGTCCTGCGCGCTTCGTCGGAAAGGCGATACTGCTTCGGCCCCGCCACGGTGACCACATACTGCGGCGTCGCGGCCTGCCCTTCACCACGGCGACCATAGGTGTGATCGTGGCCCTGCAGCACCAGGTCGACGTTGTGGCGGCGTACCACCGGCAGCAGCAGGTCACGCAACGCGGCGTTCTCGCGTCCTTCGCGCGGCGAGTAGAACGGCTGGTGCAGCAGCACGATGGTCCACGGCTGCGGATTGCCGCCCAGTACCTTGTCCAGCCACTGTGCCTGTGCCTTGGCGGTGCCCAGGTCGAGTGCCGAAGTGCCATCGACCACGGCCACGCGCACGCCCTGCGCATCGAACCAGTAGCTGGTCTGCTGTGCGGCGCTGGCGCCATTGCCCGGCAGCGCGAACGTCACCGGCCAATGCTTGCCCAGCACGCGGCGTTCCTGCGGGGTGTCCTCGAACTCCTCGAAATACTCGTGGTTGCCGATGGCCGGGGCCACCAGCGTTTCCTGCGCCAGCCAGCTGGTAGCAGCAAACCACTCTCCCCACTCGCTGTCATCCATGTTGTCGCCGCCGCTGACCAGGTCGCCGGCAAACAGGCTCATGCGTGCCTGCGGTGCGGCCTTCTGCGCGGCACGCACTACCCGGCTGACATGGCTGACGTTCTTGTTCTGGGTATCGCCGAAGTACAGCAGGGTCAGTGGCTGGTCGGCGGCGGCCAGCGTGCGCAACTGGTTCCAGGCGCTCCAACTGCCATTGCCCTGCACGCGGTAGACGTACTGGGTATCCGGCTGCAGGCCGCTGATGTCGGCGCGATGATGATGCGACAGACCGTTCTCGGTCTGCAGCGCACGGGTCGTTGCGCGCACCTGGCGGATGCCCTCGATGGCCGGTGAATCAGCGGCCAGGGCGATTTCCAGCAGCGGTGCCTGCACGCTGCCATCGGTACGCCAGGCGACAGCGAATCCATGGCTGGGATCGACCGCCGGCGAGGCGACGATGCGGTCAGGCACCGTCGTTGCTGCGTAGTGGCGGCTACCCGCCGGCACCTGAGTATTCGGTTCGGCCGCTGCGAACGACAGTGACGGCAACGCCAGCAGCAAGCCCAGCGCCAGCGTGCGCATCACGCAGTGCCCGCTCATGCGCCACACTCCAGCGGCAGCGCCAGCTGCTTGGCGATGCTCTCCCAGTCGAACGCCACCACGCCCTGGTCATCGTGCACGGCATAGAGCGCACCGTGCGGGAAGCGCGCGCTGGGTTGCTGCATCATCCAGATACCATCAGTGTTGGCCACGGTATTGCCCTGGAACGCGCCGACCGGCTTCAGCGTGTGCCGGTCGAACAGGTGGAACACGCTGCGCTGCTTGCCCTGTTCGGTGGTGATCCACCAGCCATCCTTGCCGCAGGTGCGCAGGGTCACGCCTTCGGCCTGGGCCTTGAACACGTCGCGGCCGAAGGTGGTACCGGTGAAGCGACCTGACAGGGTGTAGACCTTGAACTCGCTGGCGTAGCTCTCGTCCTCTTCGGCAATCAGCAGGCGGTCGTTGTCCGGGTCGCCCCAGATCGACTCGACCACGCGCAGTGCTCCCGCCTCGGTGGTATCGCCGATGCTCGCCACCAGCTTCGCCTCGACCTTCGCACCGTCACGGGTCACGTGGTACTGGCGCACGCGCTTATCCAGTTCGGCCAGCGGCGGCAGGATGTCATTCCCCTGCGCATCCTCGCCGTTGTCCCAGGAGTCGGTGACGTAGACGCTGTAGCCATCGGCACGGCGGTCGACCCACAGCCCATACGGCTTGCGCAGGTCGTCCGCAGCGAACGTCGCCAGCGGTGCGAAGTCCGGCAGGCTCAGTACCTGCACGCGGTGATTGTCGCGCTCCACAATCCACAGCAGGTCGTCGGTCACCGCGATGCCGTTTGGGCGGTCGAACTGCCCCGGTGCGGTACCGCTGCTGCCGACGTCACGCAGGTGCTGCCCGGTGCTGCCGTCGTAGACCACCAGCTTGTCGGTGGCCTTGGCGGTGGCGATCAGCCACAGCGCGCCGTCCGGCGCGCGCCAGGCCGCCGGCGAGTCGATGTTGTCGGCCGGGGTCATTGGTGACAGGAAGGCTTCGGCGATGGTGGTCACCACGCGCTCGCCACTGGCGGCCGGCGCGGCCGCTCCCGCAACCGGATCGTTGCCGGTGGCCGGCGTGCAGCCAGCAACCAGCGTGGCGGCCAGCGCCGCGGCCAGGACAGCAATGCCACGCCCCATCACAGCGCCACCTTCAGGCCCAGCGCATAGGTGCGGCCGTACTCTTCCATCTGCAGGGTGCGCGAACGGGTGCCCTGGTACAGCTCCAATGGCTTGTCCAGCAGGTTCTGCGCTTCGAAGTACACGCTCACGCGCGGGGTGAACTTGTAGTCCAGCGAGAAATCGAGCTGGGTGTTGGGTGCCACGTAGATGTCGAATGCGCGCCCCTTGCCGATGCTGTCCAGGTACTCGCTGCGGTACACGGCCGCCAGGCGCGTGCTTACACCGTACTTTTCATAGCCGATGTGTGCGCTGTAGACATGCTTGGAAGCGCGCGGCAGCGTGAAGTCCTCGCCCGCACGGTCCTTGATGCCGGCGTCGAACTTGGTATCCAGCCAGGTGCCACTGGCACCGACCAGCAGGCCATCCAGGCCCTCCGGCAGGAAGGCCAGCTGCTGCTGCCAGTTGAACTCGGCACCGCGCACGGTGGCCTTGCGGCCGTTGATCGGCTGGGTCACGTCCAGGCCGCCGTAGGCCGGATCATTGGTGCGCACGGTCTCCACGATGTAGCCATCGATCGACTTGTGGAACAGGCCCAGCGAGACGATGCCGCTGCTGCCGATGTACTTCTCCACCGACAGGTCGATGTTCTTCGACTCGTACGGGTCCAGTTCCGGATTGCCCAGGCGCACTTCCTCGTCACCGCGGCTGTAGCCCACGCGCGGTGAAATGTCACCGAACGAGGGGCGCGATACGGTCTTGTTGGCCGAGGCGCGCAGCACCCAGTCATCGGCCGCGTCATAGCGCAGGTGCAGGCCCGGCAGCACGTTGGTGTAGCTGCTGTTGGCCACGCGCGGGGTGACGGTGAAGCTGCGGCCGTTGGCGGCCACGTCCACCTGGTTGCCGACTGCCTTGAACTGGGTGTTTTCCACGCGAACACCGCCGATGATGCGCAGCGCGCCCACATCCCAGGTGCCCATCGCGTAGCTGGCGAAGATGTCCTCGCTGGCCACGTAGTCTTCTTCCAGCGAGGTCATCGCGTTGCCGCCGATGTCCTGGGGGCGGGCGCTGTACTGGGTGCCATTGGCCGCCCAGAACGCGCGCATCGCGGCCGAATCCATGCCATCACCCAGGTTGCCGTGGCGGTGTTCGGGCGAGGAGGTGCTCCAGCTCGACAGCGCCACCTTCGGGCCGACACGCAGTTCGCGCTCATCCACATTGACGTCGCGGTCGCGCCAGCGGCCCAGCAGGCCGAATTTGATGCTGCTGCTGTCGCCGTCGAAGCGCACGTTGACCTGCGCGCTGTGCTCCTTGTCGTTCACCTGCTTGGGCGAAAGCACGAAGCGGTCGAACGCGTAGTTGCTGTTGTCCAGCCACTGCGGATTGTCGAAGCTGTAGCTGGGCAGGCGGCTGCTCTGGTCCAAGGTGCCGTTGAAGGCCTTGCCGTTGAGCTTGAAGCGCGCCTCCATCTCGTCATTCACGCGCTCTTCGGTACGGGTGTAGCCAACCCTGTAGTCGACCACGGCGTTGGTCAGCTTGTTCTCGCCACCCAGGCTGGCCGCGAAGGTGTTTTCCTTCTTGGTGCGGTAGCGCATGCGCTTGTCGATGGAATCCTTCGGCATGCCATCCAGGCGGTACTGGTCGGTGCCGGTCTTGACCATCTTGGCGTCGTCGAAGTTGAAGATCACACGCTGGCGGGTTTCGGCATCGTCGAACTGGCTGTACAGCGTGCGCAGGTAGTACTTGCTGTCTTCGTTCGGGCGCCAGTCGAGGTTGAGGTTGGCGCCGATGCGCTTGCGCTCGATCTCGTACTTGCGGTGCTGCAGGTTGATCGCGGTGACGTCGCCAGGTGCGGCGTCATCCTCGCCGTCATACTCCACTTCGGTGTTGTCCGACTCGAACTTCCGCTTCTGGTAGTTCACGCCCAGGGCCACGCCGAAGGTGTCGTTGAACACTTCGCTGTAGTTGAAGGCGGCCTTGGGGCTGGTCTCGCCGGACAACTGCTGGTGGCTGCCTTCGATCTTGCCACGCAGGCTGCGACCGTCGCGGTCGAAGGCCGAGGCCGATTCCACCAGCACGGCGCCGCCGATGGCATCACCGGGCATGTCCGGGGTCGGCGACTTGACCACGCGCAGGCGTTCGGTGGAGTCGGACGGGATCACGTCCAGCGGCGCGGCACGGCTGGAATCCTCCGGCGTGCCCACGGCGATGCCATCCACGCTGACGCTGTTGAGATTGGCATCCAGGCCACGAATGACCACGAAGCGGCCCTCGCCCTGGTCGCGGGTGACGCTGATGCCCGGCAGTCGCTGCAGCGACTCGGCCACGTTCTTGTCCGGGTACTGGCCCAGGGCATCGGAGGACACCGCGTCTTCGATGGCGTCGCTGCTGCGCTTGAGGTCGACCGCGCGGATCTGCGATTCGAGCTGGGCGCGCACTTCGATGCGGTCCAGGTCGACCGCGTCGGCAGCCACGGCGCCGGTGGCGGCTACCGCCTGCTGCCCGGCTGCCTGCAGCGGTGCTGCGGCCCCCATCGCCAGGGTCAGGGTGATGGCAACGGCCAACGGAGTCTTGATATGCACTGGGAATCCCCATTCCTGTTAAGAATGGGTCTGCACGGTATGTCCGCAAGGTTGCATGGCCGTGACATGCATCTGCACATTTCATGTACGGCGGCTCCGGCCCGGTTTGGGATTCGACACGCCAATCCGGCAAAATGGCGCCCTCTCTCCTTTTCCCCCTTCCCGACCATGAAGATCGTCGAAGTGCGCCACCCGCTGGTGCAGCACAAGATCGGCCTGATGCGCAACGCTGCGCTCAGCACCAAGGATTTCCGCGAACTGGCCAACGAGCTGGGTACGCTGCTGGCCTATGAGGCCACCGCCGACCTGGAAACCGAGCCGCACACCCTGCCCGGCTGGGCCGGCCCGGTCACCGTGCAGCGCATTGCGGGCGCCAAGATCACCGTGGTGCCGATCCTGCGCGCCGGCCTGGGCATGCTCAGCGGCGTGCTGTCGCTGATCCCGGCCGCCCGCGTCAGCGTGGTGGGCCTGCAGCGCGATGAGGAAACCCTGCAGCCGGTGCCCTACTTCGAGCGCCTGACCGGCCGCCTGGAAGAGCGCGACGCGCTGATCCTGGACCCGATGCTGGCCACCGGCGGCACGCTGATCGCCACCATCGACATGCTCAAGCGTGCCGGCGCCCGCCGCATCAAGGGCATTTTCCTGGTGGCCGCGCCGGAAGGCATCGAGGCGGTCAAGGCCGTGCACCCGGACGTGGAGATCTACACCGCGGCCATCGACGCCCAGCTCAACGACAAGGGCTACATCCTGCCAGGCCTGGGCGATGCCGGTGACCGCATCTTCGGGACCCGCGTCGGCTGATCCGGCGAACCGGGGTCAGCGCCCTTTCACAGCGGAAGGGATCTGACCCCAAGCGCGGCCTACAGGCCGGCCGCGAAGGCTTCCAGCTGGCTGATGACCGTGTTCCAGCCGTCGAAGAAGCCCAGCTGCTCATGCTGGTCACGCAGGGCCTTGTCCGGGTGCATCACCCGCGCGGTATAGCGGCAGCCCTGCCCGTCATCCTCCATCGTGATGACGGCGGTGAAGCCCAGCCAGGGTGACTGCGGTCGCCAGCCTGCGCCCAGCATCGAGGTGAACACCAGGCGCTGCTGCGGCACGATCTCCAGGAAACTGCCCGGATTGTCGCTGCTGCCACCATCGGGGCCCTGCATGAAGGTGTGGAAGGCCCCGCCGGGGCGCAGGTCGAATGCGCGTACCTCGGTGGTCCACGGCTTCGGGCACCACCACTGGCGCAGCAGTTCCGGATCGGTCCAGGCCCGCCACAGGGCGGCACGCGGTGCATTCAACACACGGCTGATGACCAGGTCGGTGTCAGGGTTGTTGCCTGCGTCTACGGCCATGGGCCTGCTCCTGTCGGTGAAGGGTTTCAACGAAATCGACCATGCGGTCGGCGCGCGCTTCCCATACGGCACGTTGTTCGGCCAGCCACTGCTCGGCCTCGCCCAACCGCGCCGGCACCAGTTCGCAGGTGCGTACGCGCCCCCGCTTGTGGCTGCGCACCACGCCGCTGCGCTCCAGCACGGCCAGATGTTTCATCAGAGAAGGCAAAGCCATCTCGAAGGGCCCGGCCAGCATCGACACCGTGCGCGGCCCCTGCCCCAGCACAGCCACGATCGCGCACCGGGTCGGGTCGGCCAATGCCTGGAAGACGTCTTGAATGGCGGGATCATACTTACCCATATGGCTAAGTAATACGCCGATCTGAACGGTGCCGCAAGCAGGCGCGGCAATGGCGAGGTTCTTCACGTGGCCTTGCAGGCTGGAAGCGAATGCTCCGCGCACCCGCCCCCCTGGAGCTCCCGATGAAAGCCTCTTTCCTGCTGGCCGCCGTCCTGCTGGTCGGCCTGCCCCTGGCTGCCAATGCCACCACTCCGCAGCAGCAGCGCATGGCCGAATGCTCAGCCAAGAACAAGGGCTTGAAGGGGGATGCCTACAAGACTGCACAGAGCTCCTGCCTCAGCGGCCATGCCGCCGAGACCAAGGCCGCGACAACGCCGCAGGAACGCATGCGCAAATGCAACGCCGATGCCGGCACGAAAAAATTGACCGGTGATGCGCGCAAGACCTTCATGAGCAGTTGCCTGAAGGCATCGTAACGGTCGCATCCGGATGAAACGCCATCCACGCATGGCGTGGACCTGCCGCCATCAGTGAAGGCCGGGCGTTGCCCGGCCTTTCCATTACCCCAGGGCGCGTGCCTTCAGCTCGCCCTGTTCGTGCAGGGTCACGAAACGCCCCTTGTCATCCCTGCCCAGCTGCGCCAACGCCACCTGCGGGTCGTGGGTGAAGAACAGCCGCACGTTGCGCGCCAGCTTGTCTTCAAGGAACTGCCGCTTTTCGTCGATCAGCAGCTCGGCATTGCGGTCGTAGCCCATGGTGATCGGCACGTGTACCCATGAGCGCCCCGGGATCAGGTCGGCACAGAACACCACGCCACCGTGCGCACTTTCGCCGGCATGCGCGTGACCGACGATCTCGGCCAGCATCAGCCCCGGCGTATGCCCGTCGCTGTAGCTGAAGCGCACGCTGCGGCCGAGCGCCTTCGAGTACTCCCCGTCCACCACTTCCAGCCGGCCACTGGCCTGCAGCAGGCCCGGCAGTTCCGGAATGAAGCTGGCGCGGTCGCGCGGGTGTGGCTGCACGGCGCGCTGCCAATGCTGCGCGCCGACCACATAGGTTGCGTTGGGGAACAGCAGCTCGGGCTCACGCCCTTCGCTCCACGCCGCCAGCAGGCCGCCGGCATGATCGAAGTGCAGGTGGCTGAGCACCACCACGTCGATATCCTCGTGCTCGAAGCCGGCTTCGCGCAGCGAATCGATCAGCACATGCTGGCTTTCCTGCACGCCGTAGCGCTCGCGCATGCGCGGGTCGAAGAACGCGCCGATCCCGGTTTCAAACAGCACGGTTTTGCCTTCCAGCGGGCTGGCAAGCAGCGCACGGCAGGCCAGCTCGATGCGATTGAGCTCGTCCGGTGCCGCCCATTTTTCCCACAACGCGCGCGGCGCGTTGCCGAACATCGCGCCGCCATCGAGGCGCTGCGAATTTCCACGAATTGACCAGAGTTTCATGTGTCGATTATCGGCGCCGGCTCGTTAAATAATCGCTAGAAGGGAAACAGAAAACCCCGCCGGCAAAGGCGGGGTTTCGATAATCAGCCGGATTGCCGGCCAGCAGCCGGCACGACCGGATCAGCGCGCCGGGACGACCTGGGCACTGCCCACCGGATTGCGCGGGTCGCTGCCGCCGAACAGCTTGTTCGACTTGCGGTCCCATTCCACGGTCTGCAGGTTGCCCCACACATGGCTGGACCCGCGGCCGCCTGCGGCCACATTGCCCGGCAGGTCGATCCTGTGGCCCATCGCCTGCAGCTGCTTCACCGTCGCCGCGTCGAACGCATCGTCCTCGGCTTCGATCAGGTCCGGCAGCCACTGGTGGTGGTAGCGCGGCAGCGCGGCAACCTGCTGAGCATCCAGGCCGTCGTCGTAGCCGAGGATGCCCAGCAGCACCATGGTGATGATGCGGCTGCCACCCGGGGTGCCCAGCACCACGACCTTGTCGGCGTTCTCCATGAAGGTCGGCGTCATCGAGCTGAGCATGCGCTTGCCCGGCTTCGGCGCATTGGCTTCATAGCCCATCACGCCGAACGCATTGGGCGTGCCCGGCTTCAGCGCGAAATCGTCCATCTCGTTGTTCAGCAGCACGCCGGTGCCCTTGGGAATCAACCCCGAGCCGTACAGCAGGTTGACGGTCTGGGTGGCGCCGACGCGGTTGCCGTCGCGGTCGATGATGGAGAAATGCGTGGTCTCGTCGTCTTCCAGCGGCGTCGGATTGCCCGACAGCAGGTCGCTGGGCGTGGCCTTCTCCGGATGGATGGTAGCGCGCAGGCCCTGTGCGTAATCCTTGCTGGTCAGCACCTTCTGCGGGATCTGCACGAAGTCCGGATCGCCGAGGAAGAAGGTGCGGTCGCGGTACGCGCGACGCATCGACTCCACCACCAGGTGGGTACGGTGCGCCGGGTCCATCTTCCTGATGTCCCAGCCTTCCAGGATCTGCAGCATGCTGGCCAGCGCGATGCCACCGGACGACGGCGGCGGCGCGGTGGTGATCTTCCAGCCGTTGTAATTGAAGACGATCGGCTCGCGCTGCTTCACGCGGTAGCCGGCCAACTCTTCGGCGCTCCATTTGCCGCCAGCCTGCTTCACGCCTGCCAGCAACAGCTTTCCGGTCTGGCCCTTGTAGAAGCCATCGAAGCCATCCGCGGCCAGGCGCTCCAGCGTCTGTGCCAGCTCCGGCTGCTTGAACAGGTCACCGGTGGCGATCGGCTTGCCGTTGCGCAGGTAGACCTCGCGCGTGCCGGGATAGCGCTCCATCACTTCTCGGCGCGACGCATAGCCCTTGGCCATGCGGTCGTACACCGGGAAGCCTTCGCGCGCGATGCGGATCGCCGGCTGCAGCGATGCAGACAGCGGCAGCTTGCCGTGCTTGGCCGACAGCTCGACGAGCGCTGCAGGCAGGCCCGGGATACCGGCCGACCAGGCGCCGTTGACCGAACGATCACGGTCCAGGTTGCCCTGCTTGTCGAGGAAGGCCTGCGGAGTTGCCGCGGCCGGTGCGGTCTCGCGTGCATCCAGCATCACATCCTTGCCGGTGGCCGCGTCGTGCAGCAGGAAGAAGCCGCCGCCGCCCAGCCCGGAGCTGATCGGCTCGACCACCGCCAGCGTGGACGACACTGCCACCGCGGCATCGAAGGCGTTGCCGCCCTGCGCCAGGATATCGATACCTGCCTGGGTGGCCAGCGCGTGGCCGCTGGCAATGGCTGCGCCATCGGGGCGCTCGGCACGGGCCGGGCTGTCGGCCCAGGCCATCGGGCTCAGCAGCAGGCCGAGCAGCAACAGGGGGCGGACGATCAGCGTCTTCATTCGGATGGGGGCTCCGCGTAGAGTTCGGGGTGATCGTGCTGCAGCTGGCGCAGCTTGGCCAGCAGCTGGTCTTCCGTTTCCACGATCTCCGGATCCGGGTCGATGCACTCGACCGGGCAGACGACCACGCACTGTGGCTCGTCGAAATGACCGACGCATTCGGTACAGCGCGCAGGGTCGATCACGTAGATGGTTTCACCCATCGAAATGGCCTGGTTCGGGCAGGCCGGCTCGCAGACGTCGCAGTTGACGCAGAGCTCGTTGATTTTCAGCGACACGGCGATACTCCTCGCCCGCGCCCTGGGACAAAGGACCGGCCAGCGCGGGCGCGCGGGCCGGTCAGGTCATCAGCGGCACCCTTGCGGGGTGCCGCCCGGGCCATGCCGGAGCATGGCCGCCATGGCTCGGTATTACTTGGCTTCGACGAAAATGTACTCGGCGCCGGTCGGCTGGACCGCCGCCTGCACGCGGGCGTTGTCGGCCGACTGGCCGATGAAGACGACGCGCACGCCCTTCATCGAATCCGGGGCCACGTCCTTGAACACAGCCTGGATCATGTCAGCCATCTTGCCCGAGGCCGACGAACCGAAGGCCAGCATGTTGCCCGGCTGCACGCCACGGGCCACGGCCTGGGTCGCGCTCTCGGTCTGGCGCTCGTACTTGGCCTGGAAGTCCGGGTCCGATTCCGGCGAGAGGTAGTACAGGAACGGGCTGTTGCTGATGTTGCCCATGTTCTGGATCGCCACTTCCTGCAGGTACTTCTTCCAGCCTGCATCGTCGTCCTTGGACGGCGCGACCAGGGCCTGCTTGGCCTCGTCGACCGGAGCGGCCTCTTCCTTCTTGCAGGCGGTGAAGGCCAGGGCCAACGAAGCGATCAGCATCGCGCGCATGGTGGTGTTCATGGGTTTCCTCCCGGAATGGTGCGTGGTGTTGTACGTAATGGGGTGCGGGTACAGCAGGGCTTACGACTGTGCCGCCTTCGCTTCGCGGACCTTGCGCAGGGCTTCGAGCACCGCGGCCGGCACGAAACCGGACACGTCGCCGCCCAGGCGCGCGATCTCGCGGACCAGCGAGGACGAAATGAAGCTGTGCTGCTCGGCCGGGGTCAGGAACAAGGTCTCGACCTCCGGAATCAGGTGGCGGTTCATGCTGGCCATCTGGAACTCGTACTCGAAGTCGGACACCGCGCGCAGGCCGCGCAGCAGCACCCCGCCCTGGACCGAACGTACGAAATGGGCCAGCAGGGTATCGAAGCCGATGACCTCGACGTTGCTGTGGTGGCCGAGTGCGCCACGTGCCAGCTGCACGCGCTGCTCCAGCGGCAGCGCCGGGCCCTTGGACGGGCTCTGCGCCACGCCGACCACGACCTTTTCGAACAGCGGCGCGGCCCGGCTCACCAGGTCGATATGACCGTTGGTGATGGGGTCGAACGTGCCGGGATAAACGGCGATGCGGCGGTTGGCCACGGTCATGGGCGGTTGCAGATGTTCAGATGAGGTCAAAGTGTAGCAGTGGCGCGGCGGTACAGGGCAAAGCGCACCTCGCGGGTGCCGCCCTCGCGGTGCAGCAGCCAGTCCGACGGCAGCACCGGCACGTGGCCGGCCGGCGATTCCAGGTACAGCCAGGCATCGGCAGCCAGATGCCGCGGCAGCTGGGCCAGCACGTCCTGCCACAGGCCATCGGCGAACGGTGGGTCGATGAACACCAGATCGGCCTGCTGTGCCGGTGCGCCCTGCAGCCAGCGCAGGGCATCGGCCTGCACGACGGTGACCTGGCCGGAGGCCTGCAGCTTGGCCACGGCCGCGGTCAGATTGCGTCCCAGCTGCGCGTCGCGCTCGACCAGAGTGGCGTGGGCGGCGCCGCGCGAGACCGCCTCCAGGCCCAACGCGCCACTGCCGGCGAACAGGTCCAGCACCCGCGCGCCGCCCAGTCTGGGCATCAACCAGTTGAAAAGGGTCTCGCGCACGCGGTCGCTGCTGGGCCGAAGCCCTGGCAGGGTCGGCACCGGCAGGCGGGTATTGCGCCAGCGCCCGCCGATGATGCGGACCTGACCGTCATTGCCCCCACGGCCGCTCATCGGCGCCCCCGGCGGGGTTCATTCGAGAATTTCAGCATGAGCAGGATTGTAGTTCGGCCGGGCTTTGCCCGGCACCCGTTGAAGCCGCAGCAACGGCCGAAGCAACTTCAAAAGCTGGTTTCCTGGGGGTTGGCGGGGTGGGTCCGGTTGCGGGGGACGCTGCAAGTACGTCCATGTAAGCTCGGTCGCCGCATCCATGCGGCTCACGCCCCCTCAACCGGACCCACCCCGCCTTCGACAGTTTCTCGCCATCTGTCGGTAGATCCACGCCATGCGTGGATGAACATCTGTCAGATATCGAAGGATTTGAATGAAATCAGGAAGCCGCCGTTGCGACCGTCACCGGGAGCCTGTCAGAGGCGGGGCGGTGTGGGTTGGCAGGACCGTTGGCGCCATGGATGGCGCCATCGAGCCCCCAAGGACGGGTTTACGGCGTGTCCTGCCAACCCACACCGCCCCGCCATCCCACGGAATGCCCGCTCTTGCCGTTGCTGTTGCAGTTGCAGTTGCCTTGGCCTCTGCGGGTGCAGGGCGCCGCCCTGCCCGACCAACCCCTTGATTTCGGGACAATCATCCCTACCCCTTGGCGAGGCCGCACGCGCTGGCGCGGCATTGCACATGGAGCCCTATCGATGACCGAGACCACCCAGACCGAAACCCTTGGCTTCCAGACCGAAGTCAAGCAGCTGCTGCAGCTGATGATCCACTCGCTGTACTCCAACAAGGAGATCTTCCTGCGCGAGCTGGTCTCCAACGCCGCCGACGCCGCCGACAAGCTGCGCTTCGAGGCCCTGACCCAGCCGGCTCTGCTGGAAGGCGACAGCGAACTGCGCGTGCGCGTCAGCTTCGACCCCGCCGCCCACACCATCACCATCGAAGACAACGGCATCGGCATGAGCCGCGCCGAAGCCATCGCCCACCTCGGCACGATCGCCAAGTCCGGCACCGGCGACTTCCTGCGCCAGTTGTCGGGCGACCAGAAGAAGGATTCGCAGCTGATCGGCCAGTTCGGCGTCGGCTTCTACAGCGCCTTCATCGTCGCCGACGAAGTGGAAGTGACCTCGCGCCGCGCCGGCCTGGCTGCAGGCGAAGGCGTGCGCTGGACCTCGCGTGGCGAAGGCGATTTCGAAGTGGCCACCGTGGACAAGGCCGAGCGCGGCACCCGCATCGTGCTGCACCTGAAGGACGGCGAGCATGACTTCGCCGATGGCTGGCGCCTGCGCAGCATCCTCAAGAAGTACTCGGACCACATCGGCCTGCCGATCCAGATGCCGAAGGAAGGCGGCGAAGAAGGCGCTGCGCTGGAATGGGAAACCGTCAACCGCGCCAGCGCGCTGTGGACCCGCCCGCGCACCGAGATCAGCGACGCCGAGTACACCGAGTTCTACAAGCACGTGGCACATGACCACAGCGACCCGCTGGCGTGGAGTCACAACAAGGTTGAAGGCAAGCTGGAGTACACCTCGCTGCTGTACGTGCCCGGCCGCGCGCCGTTCGACCTGTACCACCGTGACGCGCCCAAGGGCCTGAAGCTGTACGTGCAGCGCGTGTTCGTGATGGACCAGGCCGAGCAGTTCCTGCCGCTGTACCTGCGCTTCATCAAGGGCGTGGTCGATTCCAACGACCTGTCGCTGAACGTCTCGCGCGAGATCCTGCAGTCCGGCCCGGTCATCGATTCGATGAAGGCGGCGCTGACCAAGCGCTCGCTGGACATGCTGGAGAAGCTGGCCAACGACAAGCCCGAGCAGTACGCCACGTTCTGGAAGGAATTCGGCCAGGTGCTGAAGGAAGGCCCGGCCGAGGACTACAACAACCGCGAGAAGGTGGCCGGCCTGCTGCGCTTCGCCTCCACCCGTGGCGAGGCCGATGCGCAGACCGTGTCGCTGGCCGACTACATCGGCCGCATGACCGAAGGCCAGGACAAGATCTATTACCTGACCGGCGAGAGCTACAGCCAAGTGCGCAACAGCCCGCACCTGGAAGTGTTCCGCAAGAAGGGCGTGGAAGTGCTGCTGCTGACCGATCGCATCGACGAGTGGCTGATGGGCTACCTGACCGATTTCGACGGCAAGGGCTTCGTTGACATCGCCCGTGGCGACCTCGACCTGGGCGCGCTGGAAAGCGAGGCCGACAAGCAGGAACAGGAAGCGGCCGCGAAGGACAAGCAGGGCCTGGTGGAGCGCCTGAAGACGGTGCTGGGCGATGACGTGGCCGAGGTGCGCGTGTCGCACCGCCTGACCGATTCGCCGGCGGTCCTGGCCATCGGCGAACAGGACCTGGGCCTGCAGATGCGGCAGATCCTGGAGGCCAGCGGGCAGAAGGTGCCCGACAGCAAGCCGGTGCTGGAGATCAACCCCGGCCATCCGCTGATCGCCAAGCTGGATGCCGAAGGCGATGGCGCACGTTTCGACGACTTGGGCCGGGTGCTGTTCGACCAGGCCGCGCTGGCCGCCGGTGACAGCCTGAAGGACCCGGGCGCCTACGTGGCGCGCCTGAACAAACTGCTGCTGGAGCTGTCGGCCTGATCGAGGCGGTGGTCGCCGGGCATGGCCCGGCGGTGCCTTGGTAGAGGCCAACCTTGGATGGCGCCCCAAAAGCATGCCAACCAGGGTTGGCACCCACCAGGGGCGGCGGTTCGCGCCTGCGGAGGGGGTTCAGGCTTCGCGATCCAGCAGCGAGCCCAGCATCTGGTCCTGGCGGCGGATCACCGTGGCATTGGCGGCGAAGGCCAACACCTCGGCTTTCGCCGCGAGCAGATCTCCCAGCGGTGCACTGACATCGACATCGGCACCGGCAGGGGTCACCGAGGCCTGCACTCCGCCCTGCTCCACCGCACTACGCTGCAGCTGCAGGCGCTGGGCATCCGGGGTCGCCAGATTGGCCACGTTGTGCGCGGCCAGCTGCACCCCCTGCTGGGCTGCACGCATGCCACCGCGTGCCGTTCCCATCACGTTGTTCATGGCGGTCTCCGGACCGCACTGCGCAGCCCTCCGGACCGGTTAACGGCCGATGGGCCGCAACCTTGAGCCCACATCGGCCCGACAGGCCCGAGTGGTAGCATATCCCTCTGATTTCAGCGCCTTTTGCCAATGCTCAGTTTTTTCCGCCGCAAGAAGCCCCAGGATGCCCCCGCAGCGGAGGCACCCAAGACCCAGCACTACTCGGCTGAAGAGCTGGCGGCGGCGTTTCCGTCGGCCGCGCCGGTCGAGGACAAAGAGCCGGCACCGGCAGCCGTAGCGGCCGAGCCTGCACCGGTCGAGTCGCCCCCCGCAGCCGTCGTTCCAGTCGCTGTCGAACCCACCCCGGTGATTCCGGCTCCAGCCGCACCGGTTCCGGCAGCTCCAGCGCCGACGGCGCAGATCGACGTCGCCCCCATCGCGACCCCGGCCATCGAACCGGCACCCGCGCCGCTGCCTGGGCCCACCCCGGCACCGGCACCGGTCACCGACGATCTGCCGGCCGCCGCCTCGGTCGACGCCGTGCCCGCAACTGCCGGCAAGCCCGGCTGGCGCGAGCGCCTGCGCAACAGCGTCATCGCGCGCAGCTTCGGTGGCCTGTTCTCGCGCAATCCCAAGCTCGACGACGACCTGCTTGACGAGCTGGAAACTGCATTGATCACCGCCGATGTCGGCGTAGGTGCCACCACCGATCTGGTCGAGGGCCTGCGCAAGCGCATGAAGTCGCGCGAGTTCGCCGACGCCAATGCACTGCTGGCCGCGCTGCGCGCCGAGCTGATCGCGATCCTGCAGCCGGTGGCCAAGCCGCTGGTGATCGACCGCACTGCCAAGCCCTTCGTGGTGCTGACCGTCGGCGTCAACGGCGTCGGCAAGACCACCACCATCGGCAAGCTGGCCAAGCGCTTCAAGGACGAAGGCCACAGCCTGATGCTGGCCGCCGGTGACACCTTCCGCGCCGCCGCCGTGGCCCAGTTGCAGGCCTGGGGCGAGCGCAATGGCGTGGCCGTGGTCGCCCAGGGGCAGAACGCCGATGCCGCTTCGGTGGCGTTCGACGCACTGCAGGCCGGCAAGGCCCGCGGCACCTCGGTGCTGATCGCCGATACCGCCGGCCGCCTGCATACCCAGTCCGGCCTGATGAACGAGCTGGGCAAGATCCGCCGCGTGCTCGGCAAGATCGACCCCACCGCACCGCACGAAGTGCTGATGGTGATCGACGGCACCACCGGCCAGAACGCGCTGTCGCAGCTGCGCCAGTTCAATGCCGCAGTGAACGTGACCGGCCTAGTGGTGACCAAGCTGGACGGCACCGCCAAGGGCGGCGTGGTGTTCGCGCTGGCCCGCGAGTTCGGCATTCCGATCCGCTTTGCCGGCATCGGCGAGCGCCCGGAAGACCTGCGCGTGTTCGATCCGGAAGCCTTCGTCGACGCCCTGCTGCCTGAAGCGCTGGGTGCCTGATATACCGTGCAGCCACCGCACTCTGGTGCAGCCACCCATGGGGTGGCTCTACAAGGGTGAACCCACGGGTGGCTGCCTCTCTGGAACACCGATGCACCGCCAGCCGCACGCCAGCGCCGACACTGCCCAGCACGACGACTTCGTCGCCCGCCTGCTGCACTGGTTCGACGACCACGGCCGCCACGACCTGCCCTGGCAACACCCGCGCAGCCCCTACCGGGTGTGGTTGTCGGAAATCATGCTGCAGCAGACCCAGGTGGCCACGGTCATCCCGTACTTCCAGCGGTTCCTGCAGCACTTCCCGACCCTGCCCGACCTTGCCGCCGCCAGCAACGACGCGGTGATGGCGCAGTGGGCCGGGCTCGGCTACTACGCCCGCGCACGCAACCTGCATGCCGCCGCAAAGCGCTGCGTGGAACTGCATGACGGCGACCTGCCGCGAGATTTCGATGCACTGCACGCCCTACCCGGCATCGGCCGCAGCACTGCCGGCGCGATCCTCAGCCAAGCCTGGAACGACCCGTTCGCGATCCTGGATGGCAACGTCAAGCGCGTGCTGAGCCGTTACCACGGCATCGACGGGTTTCCCGCCCTGCCGGCCATCGAGAAGCAGTTGTGGGCCATCGCCGAGGCGCACGTTGCGCAGGTCCCGGCCGGGCGCATGGCCGATTACACCCAGGCGCAGATGGATCTGGGCGCCACCGTCTGCAGTCGGGCCAAGCCGACATGCGTGATCTGCCCGCTGCAGGACAACTGCGTGGCACGCCGCGAAGGCCGCACCGCTGAGTTACCGACGCCCAAGCCCAGCAAGACCCTGCCCGAACGCGAAGCGGTCGCCCTGCTGTTGCGCGACGCCCAGCAGCGCGTGCTGCTGCAGAAGCGGCCGGATGCTGGCATCTGGGCGCAGCTGTGGACGCTGCCGCAGGCCGAGACGGGCAGCGACCTGCAGGACTGGTTCGACACACATGTGGACGGCTCGCTGGAAGATGCCGACGAACTGCCGGTGCTGCAGCACACCTTCAGCCACTACAAGCTGCATCTGCAGGTACTGTCGCGGCAGGTGCACGGCCTGCGCGTGGAAGAACCCACGCTGCGCTGGGTGGCTGCCGACGAACTGCCCGCGCTGGGCCTTCCGGCGCCGATCCGCAAGCTGCTCGATGGCGCCACGATCAAGACGCCGAAACGAACCTCCAAGAAATCCCGCAACCACGAGTGAGTGCCATGCCCCGAACCGTCTTCTGCCAGTACGAACAACGCGATGCCGAGGGTCTGGACTTCGTGCCCTACCCCGGTGAGCTGGGCCAGCGCATCTTCAACAACATCGGCAAGCAGGCCTGGGCCGCGTGGCTGGCGCACCAGACCATGCTGATCAACGAGAACCGGCTGTCACCGCGCACGCCGGAGCATCGCGCGTTCCTTGAAGGCGAACTGGTCAAGTTCCTGTTCGAGAAGGACGCGGAGAAGCCCGCAGGCTTCGTTCCGGAAGCCTGACCTGCCGGTAGCGCCGGGCCATGCCCGGCGTCCAGGCATCCGCCGGGCATGGCCCGGCGCTACCCGTTTATTTCCCGGATTCCTCGCGCTCCTGCACCTGCGCCTGGCGCAGCTCCTGCTCGGAGGCACGCAGTGCCTTCACGTCCAGCTTGCGGATGCTGTTGATGAAGCACGGCATGCGCGGGCCGCCGGTGGGGTCGCGCACCAGCACCTTGTCAAAGCGCGCCGAGACACGGTTCATCTGGCTGGTCAGGCCGATGGCGGTGGCATACGGCAGGTCCTGGCAGGGGCCTCTCAGCTCCAGCAGGTAGGCCTCGCTGGGACGCGTCCACACCGCCAGCGCGCTGTCACCCAGCTCGGTCCAGCCATTGAGGGTGCCGAAGAACTGCATGTCGTTCTGCGGCGCACCGGCGTGGGCACGGTAAAGGTCAAGCTTCTCGGCGCTGCTGAGCCGGCCGGTGGTGGCACAGGCGGCCAGGGCCAGGCAGAGGCCGGCCAGCAGAAGCGGGGTCTTCATGGCGATCTCCTCGGGGAACTGTCGCCATCATGCGCCTGGCCTGGCAATGCCGGCGCGACGGCCGACGGCCCCATTCAGGCGCCGGTCGGCGGTCGACCAAGGTCGACCTCTGCCAAAGCGGGTCCAGAACGTCGGATTCCGGTAGTCGCCAACCTTGGTTGGCGCTTGCCCTGCAGGAGCAGCCGACCAAGGTCGGCTTCTACCAGAGTCCGTCCGACCGCTCAGACGTCGGCGTGGGCCAGTGCGTGCAGGCGCCCTTCGCGCAGTTCCAGCACCCGGTCCAGGCGACGCGCCAGGCTGCGGTCATGGGTTACCAGCACCAGGCTGGTGTGACGTGCACGATTCAGCTCCAGCATCAGTTCGAACACCGTTGCAGCCGTGCGGTCATCCAGGTTGCCGGTCGGCTCGTCACCGAGCACGCAGGCCGGATGATTGACCAGTGCTCGCGCCACCGCAGCACGCTGGCGCTCGCCGCCGGACAGCTCGCCCGGCTTGTGGTCCAGGCGATGGCCGAGGCCAACCGCTTCCAGCAGCGTGGTGGCGCGGCTGCTCGCTTCGGCCACCGCGGTGCCAGCCAGCAGCACCGGCATCATCACGTTTTCCAGCGCGGTGAACTCCGGCAGCAGGTGATGGAACTGGTAGACGAAGCCCAGCGCCTGGTTGCGCAGCAGGCCGCGCGCGGTGTCCGACAGCGCCGACATGCGCTGGCCGGTCACATAGACCTCGCCCGCGGTCGGAATGTCGAGGCCACCCAGCAGGTGCAGCAGCGTACTCTTGCCGGCGCCGGAGGCACCGATGATCGCCACGGTTTCGCCGGCGGTCACGGTCAGGTCCAGGCCATCGAACACCGGGGTCTGCATGCGCCCTTCGGCGTAGGTCTTGCCCAGTGCTTCGGCGCGGATCACTTCATCGCCGCGGTTGAAGACCTTATTCATAACGCAGGGCCTCCGCCGGCTGGGTGCGTGCTGCCCGCCAGGCGGGGTACAGGGTGGCCAGGAAGCTCATCAGCAGTGCGACCACGGTGATCGCCACCACGTCGCCGGTCTGCATGTCGGTCGGCAGGCCGGTGATGTAGTAGACATCCTCCGGCATCAGCTTGACGTTGAACACGCTCTCGATGGCGCCGAGGATGCGCTCCAGGTTGAGGGTCAGGGTGATGCCACCGATCAGGCCGGCCAGCGTGCCGAAGATGCCGATCAGCGAGCCCTGCACCATGAACACCTGCATCACGCCGCCCGGGGTCAGGCCGAGGGTGCGCAGGATGGCGATGTCGGCCTGCTTGTCGGTCACCAGCATCACCTGCGAGGACACCAGGTTGAAGGCGCCCATGGCGATGATCAGCGACAGCAGGATGCCCATCACCACCTTCTCCATGCGCAGCGAGTGGTAGAGGTTGGCGTTCTGCTGGGTCCAGTCACTCACGCGGTAGGCACCGCCGAGGTTCTGCGCCAGGTCCACGCCCACTTCCAGCGAGCGGTCCATGTCGTGCAGTTTCAGGCGCACGCCGGTGGCACCGTCGCTGCGCAGTACGCGCTCCAGGTCCTGCATGTTGGCGAAGCCCACGCCACGGTCGACTTCGTTGTAACCGGCCTCGAAGATGCCGCTGACGGTGAAGCGCTTCATCCGTGGCACCGCGCCGGCAGGCGTGCCCTGCACTTCTGCAAAGGTCACCAGCACCTGGTCGCCGACGTCCACGCCCAGCCAGAGCGCCAGCTCCTTGCCCAGCAGCACGTTGAAGCTGCCCGGCGTGAGGCTGTCATAGCTGCCCTTGGTGATCTTCTTGTCGATCACCGACACCTTCGGCTCCAGCGCCGGATCGATGCCCTGGATGATCGCACCCTGCACGCGCGGACCGCTGATCATCGACTGGATCTCGATGTACGGCGCGGCACCGGCCACGCGCGGATCCTTGTTGGCCACGTCGACCACCCGCATCCAGTCCGGCATCGGCTCGCCGTCACGGCTGATGGTGGTGTGCGCGGTCATCTGCAACAGGCGGCTGCGGATTTCCTTCTGGAAACCGCTCATCACCGCCAGGGTGGTGATCAGCACCGTGACGCCGAGCGCGATGCCCAGGATCGATGCCATCGAGATGAAGGAGATGAAGCCGTTGCGGCGCTTGGCGCGCAGGTAGCGCAGGCCGATGGCCACTGGAATGGGTTTGAACATGCAGGCACGCCGGTCAATTCAGCTTATGGTGCCATCGACCGGGGCCGACGGGAAACGCTGCGTGCGGCGACGGCCAGTCGCAGTTCACGTCGCTGCCCGGAATCGAGCACATCCGGCCAGAACAGCAGGCGCCGGCGGCGCCGATCCTCACGCCACAGCAACAGCAGCCAGGGGCCGCGCACGACCAGTTGTGGCGCATCGACGTCCTGCCCGGCCACCTGCAGCGGCTCGGACGGTACCGGCAGAAGCACCTGCACGCGTGGCCTGCGCTGGCGCCAGGCCAGTTCGGCCAACCCGATGCCCCAGGCCAGCAACACCGCGGGCATCAACAGCCGCAGCGGCAGATCCGATGCGCGCAGCAGCCAGGGTGCGGCCAGCAGCACCGCCAGCTGGGCGGCGGCCTGCAGCCGTGAGGGCCGCCACTCAAGGCTTGAGGGCGAGGATCTTCTGCATGAGGGGGATTGCGTGCGCATGCGGGCAGGCCTCATAACCCATGAACCAGCGCCACAACTTATCGTCCTCGCAGTCGAGCAGGAACAGGAAAACCTCGCGCTCTTCGGTCGGCGCAGTGCTCCATTCGTGGTCGAGGTAACGGCCGAACAGCTGGTCCAGCTCGCGCATGCCGCGGCGGCAGCGCCAGCGCAGCTTCTTCAGCAGAACGTCTTCTTCCATCGTGCTTCTCCAGACACAGCAAAGCCACGCATGGCGTGGCTCTACTGGGGTCATGCAACTACCCTGCGCCGTATCAGGCGCGGCGTTCCATCATCAGCTTCTTGATCTCGGCGATCGCCAACGCCGGGTTCAGGCCCTTCGGGCAGGTCCGGGCGCAGTTCATGATGGTGTGGCAGCGGTACAGCTTGAACGGATCTTCCAGGTCGTCCAGGCGCGCACCGGTGTCCTCATCGCGCGAATCGATGATCCAGCGGTAGGCCTGCAGCAGGATCGCCGGGCCCAGGTAACGCTCGCCGTTCCACCAGTAGCTCGGGCAGCTGGTCGAGCAGCAGGCGCACAGGATGCACTCGTACAGGCCGTCCAGCTTCTTGCGGTCTTCCGGCGACTGCAGGCGCTCGCGGTCCGGCGGTGCCGGGGTCTGGGTGCGGATCCACGGCTTGATCGAGGCGTACTGCGCGTAGAAGTGGGTCAGGTCCGGAACCAGATCCTTGACCACGTTCATGTGCGGCAGCGGGTAGATCGGCACTTCCTTCTTGCCGCAGTCCGAGATGGCTCGGGTGCAGGCCAGGGTGTTGGTGCCGTCGATGTTCATCGCGCACGAACCACAGATACCTTCGCGGCAGGAGCGGCGGAAGGTCAGGGTCGGGTCGATCTCGTTCTTGATCTTGATCAGGGCGTCCAGGACCATCGGGCCACAGGCGTCCAGATCGACTTCATAGGTATCGGTGCGCGGGTTGCTGTCGTCGTCCGGACTCCAGCGGTAGATCTTGAAGGTGCGCACGTTCTTGCCGCCGTTCTTGACGGGGAAGTGCTTGCCCTTCGTGATCTTGGAATTCTTGGGGAGTGAAAACTCGGCCATGGCTGCTCTCGTTGGCTCAGGCGGCCCGCGCCCTTGGGCGCGGATTGCATGGTAGGCGGGGTCGGATCAGTACACGCGCGGCTTCGGCGGCACCACGGACACGTCGTCGGTCAACGTGTACATGTGCACCGGACGGTAGTCGAAGCTGCACTTGCCCTTCTCGTCGACGCTGACCAGGGTGTGCTTCTGCCAGTTGACGTCGTCGCGGTCCGGGAAGTCCTCGTGCGCATGCGCGCCGCGGCTTTCCTTGCGCTGTTCGGCCGAGTTGATCGTCGCCACCGCGTTGAGCAGCAGGTTGTTCAGCTCGTAGGTCTCGATCAGGTCCGAGTTCCACACCAGCGAACGGTCGGAGACCTTCACGTCCTGGAACGAGTCGAAGATCTTGTCCATCTTCTCGCAGCCTTCCTTCAGCGTCTGGCTGGTGCGGAAGACGGCGGCGTCGGCCTGCATGGTGCGCTGCATGCGATCGCGGATGACCGAGGTCGGGGTATCGCCGTTGGCGTGGCGCAGCTTGTCCAGCAAGCCCAGCGCCTTGTCGCAGGCATCGGCCGGCAGCGGCTTGTGCGATGCGCCCGGCTTGATGGTCTCGGCGCAGCGGTTGGCCACCGCACGACCGAACACCACCAGGTCCAGCAGCGAGTTCGAGCCCAGGCGGTTGGCGCCGTGCACGGACACACAGGCCGCTTCGCCGATGGCGTACAGGCCCGGCACCACGGCATTGTCGTTGTCGCCGACCTTCTGCACCACTTCGCCGTGGTAGTTGGTCGGGATGCCGCCCATGTTGTAGTGCACGGTCGGGATGACCGGGATCGGCTGCTTGTGCACGTCGACGCCGGCGAAGATGCGGGCGCTCTCGGCGATGCCCGGCAGCTTCTCGTCGATCACGCCCGGGCCGAGGTGGGTCAGGTCGAGCAGGATGTGATCCTTGTGCTCGCCGACGCCGCGGCCTTCGCGGATCTCGATGGTCATCGAACGGCTGACCACGTCGCGCGAGGCCAGGTCCTTGTAATGCGGTGCGTAGCGCTCCATGAAGCGCTCGCCGCTGCTGTTGCGCAGGATGCCACCTTCACCGCGGACACCCTCGGTGATCAGGCAACCGGCGCCGTAGATGCCGGTCGGGTGGAACTGCACGAACTCCATGTCCTGCATGGCGATGCCGGCGCGCATGGCCAGGCCGCCACCGTCGCCGGTGCAGGTGTGCGCCGAGGTGGCGCTGAAGTAGGCACGGCCGTAGCCGCCGGTGGCCAGCACCACGCCCTGGGCGCGGAACAGGTGCAGCGTGCCGTCGGACATGTCCAGGGCCAGCACGCCGCGGCAGGCGCCTTCGTCGTCGAAGATCAGGTCGAGCGCGAAGTACTCGATCATGAAGCGCGCGTCGTGCTTCAGCGACTGCTGGTACAGGGTGTGCAGCATCGCGTGGCCGGTACGGTCGGCCGCCGCGCAGGTACGCTGCGCCGCCGGGCCTTCGCCGTACTTGGTGGTCATGCCACCGAACGGGCGCTGGTAGATCTTGCCTTCGGCGGTGCGCGAGAACGGCACGCCGTAGTGTTCGAGTTCGATGATGGCGGGGATGGCCTCACGGCACATGTACTCGATCGCGTCCTGGTCACCCAGCCAGTCCGACCCCTTGATGGTGTCGAAGAAGTGGTAGCGCCAGTCGTCCTCGCCCATGTTGCCGAGTGCGGCCGAGATACCGCCCTGGGCGGCAACGGTGTGCGAACGAGTCGGGAAGACCTTGGTCAGGCACACGGTCTGCAGGCCCTTGGCGGCCAGGCCGAACGTGGCGCGCAGGCCGGCGCCGCCGGCGCCGACCACGACCATGTCGTACTTGTGTTCGGTGATCTTGTAAGCGGACATCTAATCTGGATTCCTGTGTTGGTGCCTGGGCTCAGGCAACGCCGAGGGCGATGCGGCCCACCGCAAACACACTGACGATCATGCCGAGCACGGCGACGAACTTCACCGCGGTCTGCAGCACCAGGGCCAGCAGCGATTCGTGGATGTAGTCTTCCAGCACGACCTGCATGCCGAGCTGCGCGTGCCAGAACATGGCGATCAGCAGGCCGATCAGCGGCACTGCGTTCCACGGCTTGGCCACGGCGGTGGCGGCGGTCGCGTAGTCCGAGCCCAGCAGGCCCAGCACGAAGACCAGGAACCAGATGCCCAGCACCACCAGCGCGGCGGCGGTCAGGCGCTGGTGCACGAAGTGCTCGGTGCCGGTCTTGGCCGAGCCAAGGCCGCGCACGTTCTTCAGCGGGGTACGGAACTTGCTCACGCGGCACCTCCGAACATCACATAGGCCCACACCAGCAGGGTGATCACCAGGCTGCCGGTGACCGACAGCCAGCTGCTGCGGATGAAGGCGGGGATGCTGAAGCCGATGGCGAAGTCCTGCACCACGTGGCGGATGCCATTGCACAGGTGATAGGCGAACGACCATGTCCACGCGAACAGGAACACGCGGCCATACCAGGCCCCGGCATGGCCGGTGAAGCAGTTCCAGGACTCGGGCCCCATCATCAGGGCCAGCAGGCCGGCAGCGATGATGAGGGCACCAACAGACAGAAAGACGCCAGTGGCTCGATGCAGGATCGAGGTGGCCATCTGAATCTGCCAGCGATACACCTGAAGGTGCGGGGAAAGTGGGCGTTGTCTGGTCGCCATTCGCTGGGCTCGTTGTCTCGGCTGGGCGGCACACGGCCGCGTTGGCTCAATGCTGATCAGAAATCGATGCAGCGTCCGTTTTTCTCCCAATCGCCATACCGCACCGGATCAAGTCCGCCGCGGCCGCCGAATTCCTCTGCTTTTTCCTGTTCCACGGGCACGGGTGCCGCGGGGACCAGCGGGGCTTCAGATTCGTCGTCGGGAGTGGGGGTTGTTTGGCCTATCATGTTCGGTCTCGCAACGCACAAATTTTAGACCTCGTTCACGTGCCTGACAACCTGCCCCCTGCTTTCGTCGGATATCCGCGCCTGCCCGGCCACCAGTTGCTGAGCCTGCAGGGCACGGATGCGGCCGTTTTCGCCCACGCCCAGTTCAGCGGCGACGTCACTGCCCTGCCCCTGCTGCACTGGCAGTGGAGCGCCTGGCTGAGCGCAAAAGGCCGCACCCTGGCGGTGTTCCAGCTGCTTCGGCTGGCCGACGACCACGTGATGCTGGTGCTGGCCGACGGCGATGCCGATGCGATTGCGTCGCAACTGCAGCGCTTCGTGTTCCGTCGCAAGGTGAAGGTGCAGGTGCGCAGCGATCTGGCGGTGGCCGGCGCCTTCACCGCGCCCGAAGCCGCCAGCAACGCCGCGATTGCGCACGCCGCAGCGGACGGCTGGGAACTTGACCTGGGCAGCGATGCGCTGCCGCGCACCCTGCGCATTGGCGCAGCTGATGCATTTGCCGCCGGCAGCGAAACCGATGAGGCCGCTTTCGCCCTGGCCTGGCGCCAGGCCGACCTGCGCTACGGGTTGCCGCGACTGGAAGAAAGCCAGCGCGAAGTGTGGACCCCCCAGCAGCTGGGCCTGGACCGCCTGAACGGCTACAGCGTGAAGAAGGGCTGCTATCCCGGTCAGGAAATCGTCGCGCGCACCCACTTCCTCGGCAAGGCCAAGCGCGCGGTGCAGCTGCTGCATGCCGCAGCACCGGCGCAGGCCGGCGATGGCGTGCAACAGGACGGCGCAGCGCTGGGCACGATTGCCAGCGTGGCCGGTGAACTGGCGCTGGCGGTGCTGCCGCTGGAGGCCAGCGACGCCGAGTTGCAGGTGGGTGGTGCGGTGGCGCAGCGTGTGCCGCTACTGGATGGACTGGCGCGCTGAGGTTCACGCCGGGCACGGCCCGGCGCTACCGCCGCCATGGTGGGTGCGGACCGTTGGTCCGCACCGCAACGAAGCAGCCGAGCGTGGGTTCGGCTACAGAGTCAGAGCCGCTCGCCGGTTTCCGGGTTGAAGAAATGCAACCCCTGCGGGTGGATCGCCACGCGGATCTGCTCGCCCACCGCCGGCAGCGCCTGCGGCGCCACGCGCATGGTCAGCGCATGCTGGCCACTGCTGAGGTTGACGAAGATCTCGTTGCCGACCGGCTCAATGCCTTCGATGCGCGCAGTGAACGCATGCGCATCATCGGCGGCCGCCGGCTGCAGGTGCTCCGGCCGCACGCCCACCGCGATCGGCTTCTGCAACCACGCCGGATCGATCGTGGCCTGACCCAGCGGTGCACGCCATTCGCCGTCGACCACGGTCACGCCACCGGCATCGCCCTGCAGCGTGCCACGCAGCACGTTCATCGCCGGGCTGCCGAGGAAACCCGCCACGAACAGGTTGGCCGGGCGGTCGTACAGCGCCATCGGCGTATCGATCTGCTGGATGATGCCGTCCTTCAGCACCACGATGCGCTGGCCCAGGGTCATCGCTTCAACCTGGTCGTGCGTCACGTAGATCATGGTGGTGCCCAGCTTGCGATGCAGTTGCGCGATTTCGGTGCGCACGCTGTGGCGCAGCTTGGCATCCAGATTGGACAGCGGTTCGTCGAGCAGGAACACCGCCGGCTCGCGCACCAGCGCCCGGCCCAGCGCAACACGCTGGCGCTGGCCGCCGGACATCGCCTTGGGGAGCTTGTCCATCATCTCCGTCAGGCCCAGCGTCTGCGCCGCTTCGGCGATGCGCTTGTCGATGGTCGCCTTGTCATGCCCGCGCAGCTTCAGGCCGAAGGCTAGGTTCTCGGCCACGGTCATGTGCGGATACAGCGCGTAGCTCTGGAACACCATCGCGATGTCGCGATCCTTCGGCGCCACGTCGTTGACCACGCGATCACCGATGGTCAGCGTGCCGCCGCTGATTTCTTCAAGGCCAGCCACCATCCGCAGCAGGGTCGACTTGCCACAGCCGGACGGACCGACCAGCACCATCAGCTCGCCATCGGCGACCTCGAAGCTGGCGTCCTTCACCGCGACCTGGCCGTTGTCATAGACCTTGCGCACACCCTGCAACTGCACTTTTGCCATATCACCTATCCGGTCCGCCCGAAGCCGGGCTGTCTTTTGGGACTGCCTCGGCCCTCCCGATGGCAGTGATGATTGCGCGCTTGCGGCATGACGGCGAGCACTGCAATCGAATACAGTTGCCCATTCTGCCATGTAAACGTTTTCACGTGGCACTATCCGATGATCGGTGCGCACCGATCTGCGTCGGCGGTGGAACGAAGCTTCCGCCGGAGCAGTGGTTTCGAATGGAACGGTCTTCCGCTACCCCGGAGATCGCCCCTGACGAACCTCGGACAGGCAGTTGCGCGGATGTCCCCCGAACCCAGCCATGAAGCGATTGACAACGATGTCACCCAGATCTGAAACTCGAGCGATGCACGACACCCTCTTCCTGTTCGGTGCCACAGGTGATCTGGCCCAGCGCTACCTGTTCCCTTCGCTGCTTCGCCTGCTTGGCGACGGCCTGCTGCCGGAGGACTTCCGTATCCGTGCGCTGGCCCTGTCCGGGCATGACACCGAAGCCTTCCATGACATCCTGCGCCCGCGCCTGCAGCAGGCCATGCCGATGGCCACGCAGGACGACATCAGTGCCCTGCTGCGCCGCATCGACTACCGTTCGGTGGACCTGCGCGACGTCGACTCGGTTGCCGCCGCGGTCTCCGACCTGGTGCACCGCAAGTGCGTCAGCTACCTGGCCATCCCGCCGGGTCTGTACATCTCCACCTGCGAAGGTCTGGCCAAGGGCGGCGCACTTGCCGCACCGGCACGCCTGATGCTGGAGAAGCCGATCGGCAGCGACAGCGAGAGCGCCGAGGAGATCATCTCTACCATCGGCCAGTGGATCGACGAGGACCGCGTGTTCCGCCTCGACCACTACCTGGGCAAGGCGGCAGTGCAGAACCTGATCGCGCTGCGCTTCGGCAATACGCTGCTGGAGGCAGTGTGGAACCGCAACTACATCGAATCGGTGCACATCCTGGTGGCCGAGAGCGAAGGCGTGGATGGCCGCGACGCCTACTACGCCCGCTCCGGCGCGCTGCGCGACATGGTGCAGAGCCACATCCTGCAGCTGCTGTGCATGGTGGCGATGGAACCGCCGGCGTCGCTGGAAGCCGACCGCATCCGCGACGAGAAGGTCAAGGTGCTGCGTGCCCTGCGTCCGCTTGATGCCAAGCACGCCGCGCGTGACAGCATCCGCGGCCGCTACACCGCCGGCACCATCAACGGCCAGCCGGCCCAGGCCTACCAGCCGCCGGAAGGCAGCGACGTGGAGACCTTCGCCGGTGTCACCGCGCACATCGACAACTGGCGCTGGAGCGGCGTGCCGTTCCACCTGGTCACCGGCAAGCGCCTGCCCGAGCGCACCACCCGCGTGGTGGTCACGCTGAAGCCGGTCACCCACTGGCTGTTCGAGCGCCCGCAGCGCGCGCAGGCCGCACCGAACCGCCTTGTGTTCCAGCTGCAGCCGCAGGAAAACATCGAACTGGGCCTGATGAGCAGCCTGGCCGGCCCGGAATGGGGCGCGCTGGAACTGCACCCGCTGGAGCTGGAGCTGTCGGTGCCGACCGGCCTGCACCGCCGCATCGCGTATGAGCGCCTGTTCCTGGATGCGTTCAACGGCAACCACACGCTGTTCGTGCGCGATGACGAAGTGCGCGCCGCCTGGGCGTGGATCGACAGCGTGGCCGATGCCTGGAAGGACGCCAAGCTGCCGCTGGAGCCCTACCCCGCCGGCCAATGGGGCCCGAGCAATGCGGGCGAGTTCCTGCCGCAGGGCGTGGACGCGCCGGACAGCGGAGCCTCGGCATGAGTGCCAGCTCGCAGCCGGTGCTGGTCGCCGACATCGGCGGCACCAACGCCCGCTTCGCCCTGGCCGACACCTCGCAGGACGCACCGCTGCAGAAGGACAGCATCCGCGAGTACGCGGTGGCGGAGTTCCCATCGCTGGGTGATGCCGCGCGCCACCATCTGGAACAGATCGGCGCCACCGCCAGCCGCGGCGTGTTCGCAGTGGCCGGTCGCGTTGATGGTGACGAAGCGCGCATCACCAACCATCCGTGGGTGATCTCGCGCAGCCGCACCGCAGCGATGCTCGGGTTCGACGAACTACACCTGATCAACGATTTCGCCGCACAGGCGATGGCGATTTCACTGCTGCAGCCCGATGACGTGGTCCAGGTTGGCGGTGCCGCCTGGGTGCCGGGCAAGCCGGGCCAGCCGCGCAACTACGCGGTGATCGGTCCGGGCACCGGCCTGGGTGTCGGTGGCCTGATCCTGCGCCACGGACGCTGCTATCCGCTGGAAACCGAAGGCGGCCATGTCAGCTTCCCGCCGGGAACCCCGGAGGAGATCCGCATCCTGGAAATCCTGTCCGAGCAGTTCGGCCGCGTCTCCAACGAGCGACTGATCTGCGGCCCGGGCCTGGTCAACATCCATCGCGCGGTGTGCGAGATGGCCGGTATCGATCCCGGCCAGCTGCAGCCGGTGGACGTGACCGCCCGTGCCCTGCATGGCGATCCGCAGGCAATGCGCACCGTGGACGTGTTCTGCGCGGTGTTCGGCGCCATTGCCGGCGACCTGGTACTGACCCAGGGTGCCTGGGATGGCGTGTTCCTGACCGGCGGTCTGACTCCGAAGATGCTCGATTCGCTGCAGCACTCTGGTTTCCGCCAGCGCTTCGAACACAAGGGGCGGTTCTCTTCGATCATGGCGCGCGTTCCCTCGTTGGCCGTGATGCATCCCCACGCCGGATTGCTGGGCGCCGCCGCCTATGCCGCCGACGCCGAACGTGACGCACCTGGAGTTGCCGCATGAGCCCCACCTTCCACGACGACCGCATCGAGTTCATCAGCCACGGCGATGCCGATGGCTGGATCGAGGCAGTGGCCGCCGAGATGGCGCAGACCCTCAACCACGACATCAACGAAGTGGGCCGCGCCCGCATCCTGTTGTCCGGCGGCACCACGCCGGCGCCGGTCTACCAGGCGCTGGCCGAGTTGGACGTGCACTGGGACCGGGTGGAAGTGAGCCTGGCCGACGAGCGCTGGCTGTCGCCGCAGGATCGCGACAGCAACGCCTGGCTGGTGCGCGAGCACCTGCTCAAGCGCGCCGAAGGTGCGCATTTCGATCCGCTGGTACGGATCGGAAAGCCGCTGCCGGAATGCGTTTACACCGCCAACCTGCAGGCCCAGCACAGCCAGCCGCCGAGCCTGGTGGCACTGGGCATGGGCAACGACGGCCACACCGCCTCGCTGTTCCCGGGCTCGAAGGACCTGGCCCGCGCACTGGAAAGCACCCTGCCCTACGCGGCACTGGACGCCACCGGCTGCCCGGGCGCGAACCAGTGGCCGCTGCGCATCACGCTGACCCCGCACGGGCTGGGCCAGTGCCGCCAGCGCCTGCTGCTGCTGCGCGGCAAGCAGAAGCTGCAGGTGCTGCGCCAGGCGCTGGACAGCAACGACGCCCAGCAGTACCCGATCCTCAATGCAATCAACCTGGACGGCGCGCGCCTGCGCGTGCACTGGGCTGATTGATGTCGGCGGCGGCGCCGCGCCGCCGCTTGCCTCTCGCCACCACGAACGCCGGTAGCCAATGAGCCTCCATCCGCAACTGCAAGCCATCACTGAGCGTGTCATCCGCCGCAGCGCCGCCTCGCGTGCCGCCTATCTGGCCGCGATCGATGCCTCCCTGCGTGAGGGCCCGTTCCGCAGCCGCCTGAGCTGCGGCAACCTCGCCCACGGATTCGCCGCCTGCGGCGGCACCGACAAGAGCCGCCTGCGCGGTGGCGTGACGCCGAACCTGGGCATCATCACCGCCTACAACGACATGCTGTCGGCGCACCAGCCGTTCGAGACCTATCCCGAGCAGATCCGCGAGATCGCCCGCGAGCTGGGCGCCACCGCACAGGTGGCCGGCGGCGTGCCGGCGATGTGCGACGGCGTCACCCAGGGCCGAGGCGGCATGGAACTGTCGCTGTTCTCGCGCGATGTGATCGCACAGGCGACCGCCATCGGGCTCAGCCACGACATGTTCGACACCACCGTCTACCTCGGTGTGTGCGACAAGATCGTGCCGGGCCTGCTGATCGGTGCACTGGCCTTCGGCCACCTGCCGGCGGTGTTCGTGCCGGCCGGCCCGATGACCCCGGGCATTCCGAACAAGCAGAAGGCCGAAGTGCGCGAACGCTACGCCGCCGGCGAAGCGACCCGCGAAGAGCTTCTGGAAGCCGAGTCCGCGTCGTACCATGGCGCTGGCACCTGCACCTTCTACGGCACCGCCAATTCCAACCAGGTGCTGCTGGAAGCGATGGGCGTGCAGCTGCCGGGTGCGTCGTTCGTCAACCCGGGCACGCCGCTGCGTGATGCACTGACCCGCGAAGCCACCGAACGTGCGCTGGACATCACCGCGCTGGGCGATGACTTCCGTCCGCTGGGCCGGATCATCGACGAGCGCGCGATCATCAACGCGGTCATCGCGCTGATGGCAACCGGTGGGTCGACCAATCACACCATCCATTGGATCGCCGTGGCACGCGCCGCCGGCATCGTGCTGACCTGGGACGACTTCGACGAGCTGTCGCAGCTGATCCCGCTGCTGGCCCGCGTCTATCCGAACGGCGACGCCGACGTGAACCGCTTCGCTGCGGCCGGCGGCCCGGCGTTCGTGTTCGGCGAGCTGATCAAGGCGGGCCTGATGCACGGCGACCTCGTGAGCGTCGCGCGTGGCGGCATGGCCGACTATGCGCGCGAGCCGCAGCTGCGCGACGGCCAGCTGGTCTATCTGCCGGGCCTGGAACGCAGCGCCGATGACGAAGTAGTGCGCGGTGTCAACAACCCGTTCGAACACCAAGGCGGCCTGCGCCTGCTGCGCGGCAACCTGGGCAAGTCGCTGATCAAGCTGTCGGCGGTGAAGCCGCAGTACCGCACGATCGAAGCACCGGTGGTGGTGGTGGATGCACCACAGGTTTTGAACAAGCTGCACGCCGGTGGCCTGCTGCCGCAGGATTTTGTGGCGGTGGTGCGATACCAGGGCCCGCGTGCGAACGGCATGCCCGAACTGCATTCGCTGGCGCCGCTGCTGGGCCTGCTGCAGAACCAGGGCCGGCGTGTGGCACTGGTCACCGACGGCCGCCTGTCCGGCGCCTCGGGCAAGATTCCGGCGGCGATCCACGTGACGCCGGAAGCGGCGCGCGGTGGCCCGCTGGCCAAAGTGCGCGAAGGCGACATGATCCGCCTGGATGGCGAGGCCGGCACGCTGGAAGTGCTGGTGGATGCGACGGAATGGGCAGCACGTCCGCTGGCGCCGAACACCGCGCCGGCCGCGCATGACCTGGGCCGCAATCTGTTTGCGATCAACCGTCGCGTGGTGGGGCCGGCGGACCAGGGGGCGATTTCGATTTCGTGTGGGCCGGCGGCGGCCGATGGTGGGCCGTGGGATTACGACGCGGAGTACGAGCTGGGGCATGATGCCGCGGCGGCGGCGGCACCGCATGAGGCGAAGGACGCCTGAAGCGAAAAGCCGCGGCAGGCTTCCCGGCCTGGGCAGTAGAGCGCCCTGGCCGGGACACGCCGTAAACCCATCCATGGGGGCTCGATCGCGGCATCCATGCCGCTCACGGTCCCGGCCAGGGCGCTCTACTGCCCTTGGACAATTCCCGGCGCGTCATCTGCGCTGCGGCCACTGAATCAAGAAGAGCAAAGGCAAGGGCAAAAGCATGGGTATCGAACAACATCAGGTGAAGGCGGCGGAGCTGTTGCATGCGGCGGGCATCCTGCCGGTGGTGACGATTCATACGCTGGACCAGGCGCGGGCGGTCAGTGCGGCGCTGCTGGAAGGTGGCCTGCCGGCCATCGAGCTGACGCTGCGGACACCGGTGGCGATGGAAGCGCTGGCGATGCTCAAGCGCGAGCTGCCGGATGTGGTGGTGGGCGCGGGCACGGTGCTGACCGTGGATCAGATGCAGCAGTCGATCGATGCGGGCGCGGACTTCCTGGTGACGCCTGGTACGCCGCCGGCGCTGGCCGATGCATTGGCCGCTGCGCCGCTACCGGTGGTGCCGGGTGCGGCCACGCCGACCGAGCTTCTGTCGCTCTATGCGCGCGGCTTCCGCGTGTGCAAGCTGTTCCCGGCCACGGCCGTGGGTGGCCTGGCGATGATCAAGGGCCTGGCCGGCCCGGTCGCCGACCTGAAGCTGTGCCCGACCGGCGGCATCACCGAAAACACCGCCGCCGAGTACCTCGAACAGAAGAACGTGGTCTGCATTGGTGGTTCGTGGATGGTGCCGGGCAACTGGATCGCCGGCGGCGAATGGGACAAGGTGCGCGCCAGCGCCGCTGACGCCGCGAAGATCATCCAGCGCGTTCGCGGCCACTGACAAGAGGATCGGGGTCAGAGCCCTTTCCCGTCGGGAAAGGGATCCGACTCCAAGCTACGAGCGCGCAAAGCGCGCGACCCGCTCCCGCTCTTCCTTCTTCATTCCGCGGTGGACGCGCACGGAAACTGTCCGTGGCCGGGCGGATGGGTTGTGCAGGGGCGTGAGCCGCATGGATGCGGCGACCGAGCTTACAGGGACGTACTTGCAGCGTCCCCTGCTCAACCCATCCGCCCGGTCATCCCCCAGAATCCAACCGAACCACCACCGCGAGGGGCTCAGCCGTTGGCCGAATCCCTTACAGCGGCCGTGCCGGATCCACCAGCCCGTATTGGCTGGCCATCCGCGCCAACGCGATGTTGTCGTGGATCCCCATCTTCTCGAACAACCGCGCCTTATGCGTGTTCACCGTCTTCGCGCTCAGGCTCAGACGGCGGGCGATGTCTTCCTGGCGCAGGCCCTGGGTCAGCAGCAACGCCACTTCCAGCTCGCGCGGCGACAGGCTGTCGAACGGCGAACCGTTGCCTTCCACCGTCGATAGCGCCAGGTTCTGCGCGATGCTGGTACCCAGGTAGCGACGGCCACCGGCCACGTCGCGCACCGCGCGCAGCAGTTCCTGCGCATCGCAGCCCTTGCCGATGTAACCGGCGGCGCCAGCCTCGAGCAGCCGCTTCGGCAGCGGGCCATCTTCCAGCACCGACACGATCACCACGCGGGTATTGCGGTGGCTGCGGACGATGCGCTCAGTCACTTCCATGCCGCTCACACCCGGCAGATGCAGGTCGCACAGCACTACGTCCGGCAGCAGCTGGCGGACCTCGCGCAGCGCGTCCTCGCCGGTCTCGGCTTCGCCCACCACCTCGATGTCGGTTTCCCCCGACAGAATCATCTTCATACCGGTGCGGACCAGTGCGTGGTCATCCACCAGGTAGACTCGAATCGTCATTCACGTACCTCTTCGAATGCGGCCATTGCAGGTCAAGCTAGGTGGGGTGCCGATACCCCTGCAAGCGCGTTCGGAATGCGACCCCGGCAATCTGCCCTGCGCATCACAGTACCGCGCGTTGTGCTTGCCCCCTGTCTTGCAGAACCTGCTGCAACGAAACAACTGATCTATCACGTAGACGTCCCTCAAGGGCCATCCACGTCAATCCCCCTGTGATGATGCTTCGCTGGCCTTCGCTGGCGGCGGGCCGTGACGTCGCCAAGGGTGCCGGCGACTGAACATGACCAGATAGCACCCTACCACCCAAACCAGCGCGGCACACCATCCGGCCAGGATATCGGAGGGGTAATGCACCCCCAGATAGACCCGGGACACGCTGACCAGCAGGCTGAATGCCGGCGCCAGCAGCAGCACCGGCCAGCGCCAGCGGGTGTTCCAGGCCAGCAGTACCAGGGTCACCGCCAGGGTCATCGAGCCCATCGCGTGGCCGCTGGGGAAGCTGAACGTCGATTCCGGCGCGATCGATTCCCACAGGCTGGGGCGCTGGCGCTGGAAGAAGTGCTTGCTGCCCATGTTCAGCAGCGCCGAGCCGACGAAGCTGACCGCCACGAAGGTGGCCTCGCGCCAACGCCGGTAGCCCAGGAGCGCGCCGATGATCAGCACGTCGGCCGGGATCAGGAACCATTCGTAGCCCAGTTTGGAGATGAGCACGAAGAAGCGGTCCAGCAGCGGCGAATGCAGGCCATGCATCTGCCACAGCAGCGGCGCGTCGAAATGGAACGATTCAAACTCGTGCACCTCGTCAGCCAGGGCGACGAAGCCGGCCAGCGGCAGCAACACACCGCCGAACAGCAGGACCAGGCGCCAGGCGTTGCGCGCCATCCAGTGGCGGAAGCCGGAGGCGGACTCCGGTGCAGCGAGGATCGCAGGCTTATCCGGCGCTTCGGACATACGTGTGTTCGACGTAATCGTCGATCAGGGCGACGAACTCCTGGGCGATGTTGTCGCCACGCAGGGTCACCTTCTTCTCGCCATCGACGAACACCGGCGCTGCAGGCGTTTCACCCGTGCCCGGCAGCGAGATGCCGATGTTGGCATGGCGCGACTCACCCGGCCCGTTGACGATGCAGCCCATCACCGCCAGGGTCATGTTCTCCGCCCCCGGGTGGTGGATCTTCCACAGCGGCATCTTCTCGCGCACGTGGTTCTGCACCACCTTGGCCAGCTCCTGGAAGAACTCGGAGGTGGTGCGGCCGCAGCCCGGGCAGGCCGTGACCAGCGGCGTGAAGGCACGCTGGCCGGTGGTCTGCAGCAGTTCCTGGGCGACGATCACTTCCTGCGTGCGCGACTGGCCCGGTTCCGGGGTCAGCGAGATGCGGATGGTGTCTCCGATGCCTTCCTGCAGCAGCACGCTCAGCGCCGCGGACGAGGCGACGATGCCCTTGCTGCCGATGCCGGCCTCGGTCAGGCCCAGGTGCAGGGCGAAGTCCGAGCGCTGGGCCAGGTCGCGATACACCGCGATCAGTTCCTGCACGCCGCTGACCTTGGCCGACAGCACGATGCGGCCGCGCGGCAGGCCGAGTTCCACTGCCTGCTCGGCCGAATCCAGCGCCGAGCGGATCAGCGCCTCGCGCAGCACGCGACCGGCGTCCCAGGGCTGTTCGCGCAGGTTGTTCTCGTCCATCAGCTTCGCCGCCAGGGCCTGGTCCAGCGAGCCCCAGTTGGCGCCGATGCGCACCGGCTTGTTGTAGCGGATCGCGAACTCGATCAGCTGGGCGAACTGCAGGTCCTTTTTCTTGCCGAAGCCGACGTTGCCTGGGTTGATGCGGTACTTGGCCAGCGCTTCGGCACACGCCGGTTCGGCGGTCAGCAACTGGTGGCCGTTGTAATGGAAGTCACCGATCAGCGGCACGTCGATGCCCATCATCGCCAGCTTGTCGACGATGCGCGGGATCGCCGCAGCGGCTTCAACGGTGTTGACGGTCAAACGCACCATTTCCGAACCGGCACGCCACAGCTCGGCCACCTGCTTCACGCTGGAGGCCACGTCAGACGTGTCGGTGTTGGTCATCGACTGCACCACCACCGGCTTGCCTCCACCTACGGTGACCCCGCCGATCTGCACGGCATGGGTCTGGCGGCGGGGCCAGGAGGTGGCATCGGAGGGGGGAGTCGGGCGGGTGACGGCGTCGTGCATGGGCGCATTCTACCGCCCGCTCCCGCATTCCGGGTGACTCGCATTCAGCCGGCGGCACGGCTGCGGCCGATTGTCGCAGGCACGGTCACGCGTGAACGCATAGGATGAGCGTGAATGACCGGTCCCGACGCCCCGTTTCTCCGAACCCTGTGCAGCCTGCGCTGGCTTGCCGTAGGTGGCCAGGCCGCCACCATCCTGGTCGCCACCTGGGTGCTGGGCCTGCCGTTGCCGCAGCTGCCGCTGTGGGCCGGCGTGGCCGTGCTGACCCTGTTCAACGTCTATACCCAGCTGCGCCCGGAAGCGGCCGACACCGCGCCGCTGACCGCATTCGGCCACATCCTGGTGGATGTGATCATCCTGACCTGGATGGTGGGCTGGAGCGGTGGCATGGCCAACCCGTTCAGTTCACTGTTCCTGATCCTGATCGCACTGGCCGCCTTCGCCCTGCCCCTGCGCTGGGCGCTGGCGGTCGCGCTGGCCTGCCTGCTCGGCTACGCCGCCAGCGGCATCTTCGGCCAGTCGCTGCCGGATGGCTATTTCCGTGCGCAGGATCTCAACCGCTGGGGCGTGGTCGCCAATTTCCTGATTTCCGCCGCAGTGGTGCTGGCCTTCTCCACCCGCCTGGCACTGGCGCTGCGCCAGCGCGAACTGGAACTGTCGGCGCTGCGCGAGCGCTTCGCCCGCAACGAAGGCATCGTCGCCCTGGCCACCCATGCCGCCTCGGTGGCACATGAACTGAACACGCCGCTGGCGACCATGACCCTGCTCGCCGATGACGTCGCCGAGCGCAGCGAAGAGCCCGAAGTCCGCGAAGACATGGAAACCCTGCGCGAGCTGCTGGTGCAGTGCCGTGAGCGCGTGCTGGCGCTGGCCGCACCGGCCTCGGCCGATGCACCGGGGCGCAGCCACTCCAGCGCGCAGCAGGTACTGGAACAGTGGCGCCTGGTGCGGCCGACCATCGACCTGCACCGCAACGACGATGCGCCGCTGCGGCTGCCACTCGACCCGGGCGTGGGCCATCTGCTGATGGTCCTGCTCAACAATGCCGCTGATGCCGGCGAACAGGCCGGCCGGCCGCGCGTGGACCTGGACCTTCGCATCGAAGGCGACGACCTGATCGGCGAAGTCCGCGACTACGGCCACGGCTTCGACGCCCGCGCCGCGGTGCTGCCGGGCAAGCTGTTCGGCAGCAGCAAAAGCGAGGGCATGGGCGTCGGCCTGGCCCTGTCCCATGCCACCATCGAACGCCTCGACGGCGAGATGTGGATGCGCCCGGCCCAGGGGGCCGGCAGCCGCGTCGGCTTCCGCCTGCCGCTGGCCCCACGCGAGGACACCCCATGAGCCTTCACCACTCCACCCTGGGCCTGCTGGTCGACGACGACGAGCTGTACCTGCGTACCCTGCAGCGCAGCCTGGCCCGCAAGGGGCTGGAAACCCAGACCGCGCAGGACGCCGCCAGTGCACTGGCACTGGCCCGCCAGCATCCGCCGGCGTTCGCGCTGATCGACCTGAAGCTGGGCAGCGATTCCGGCCTGGCACTGATCCAACCACTGCGCGCGCTGCGCGCGGACATGCGCATCCTGCTGGTGACCGGCTACGCCAGCATCGCCACCGCCGTGGAGGCGATCAAGCTCGGCGCCGACGACTACCTGCCTAAGCCGGCCACGGTGCCGATGATCCTGCGCGCCCTCGGCGAGGAAGATGACGGCCCGGCCGACGATGGCGAAATGGAAGTGCCGGACGCGATGACGCCGATCAGCCGCCTGCAGTGGGAACACATCCAGCAGGCGATGCACGAGACCGGTGGCAACGTATCGGCGGCCGCACGCCTGCTCGGCATGCACCGGCGTTCGCTGCAGCGCAAGCTGGCCAAGCGACCGAGCCCGGAACGCGATCCCAGCCGTTGATCGCGGCCGGCCCCGTCCGGCTCAGACCTCGGCCAGCACCGCTCGGTCCTGCGCGGTACTGGAACGCGATGCCGGTGCATCGACCCGGGCCACTGTCGTCTCCTGCAGCAACGGCGACGGCAGCGCGCAGGCCGGATGCATGCGCAGGAAACCATAGATCGCACCTGCCAGGCCGATCATCAGGCCCGGAGTGAAGGCCGCGCGGGTCAGTCCGCCGACCATGCCCTGGTGCTCCTCGATTGAAGAAACGATCTCGATGGCCGCCTCATCCTGCGGATAGGGACATCCCTCCGGATCCAGCGCAGCCGCCAGCACCAGCAGCTCCCGGGTGGACACATCGCCGTGGCACAGGGTGTGGCTGAACCCCCATTTGCCGCGCGCGTCGGCCACAGCCCGCCGCATGTCACGCAACTGCGCGGGATCGCCGGTGCGGGCATACAGATCCGCCGCCGCCAGACCGATACCAACGCTGCCATGGCACCAGGTCGGGAAGTTCTTCTGCCCATCCTGCAGGTGGATGTCACGCCAGTGCCCGGTATGCGGTTCGAACAGCGCCGCCTGGAACGCAAACGCTCCTTCGGCCAACTGCCGCCAGGCCGCTCGCTCAGGCACGCTGCCGGCATCCGAACGCGCCAGCCGTGCCAGCGCCCAGCCCATGCCCATCGCACCGTGGCCGAAGCCACCGATCGGCTCGCGGAACTGTGGCGTCGGCCAGCGTGCGCCGTCGGCATCGACGATCGCCGCTTCCTGCATGCGACGCCCCGCTGCGGCCGCCAGCTCCAGCCAGCGTGCGTTCCCGGTAGCCGCGGCCAGCGACAGCAACGGCAGGATCATGCCGGACACGCCATCAATCAGTTCGAACTTTGTCGCCTCCTGGAAGCCGCGACGCTCTGCGGCTTCCGCACAACGTTCCGCCAGCACCAGCAACGCCGGTCGCTGCAACAGGTCGTGCAATGCCAGCAATGTCCATATCTGTGAACCGGTTCCGACGAATCCACCATCGATCTCGGCGGGGTGCTGCTCACACATGGTCTGGAACACCGCAAGGGCGCCATCGATGGCCGGGCCCAGCCCCGCTACCGGGTCGGCACGCCCCTGCTCCACTTCCCGGTGGTAAGCCGCCAATGCGAATGCAATACCTCCCAGCCCGAAATACAGGTCGGGCTGCACCGGCTGGACGGTCCATCCGGTACGGGTCACCTCGGGGGTGATCCAGGTCATCGAACCGTCCTCACCATGCACCGCCAGCCGCAGCAGGCTCTCCACCGCGCGCGCGGCCAGCGTACGACGGCGCGCGTCCAGGTCGTCCGCACGCGGATGCTGTGCGGCATAGCTGTAGCCGGATCGAGCCTCGGCGCGGGCCAGCGCATGCTGGTTCAGGTCGGTGGCCACCAGCGTGCTGCGGATGGTCACGTCTTCCAGGTCGATGCGCATCGCACGCCAGTTGTCGGCGATGGAGCGGATGCGCGCTGCGTCCAGCTGCGAAGTGAAGATCGGAATGTCACCGTGGCGCAGGTCATCCACTTCGCTACGGACGGTGTCCAGGTCCGATGGCGCAGCCGGTGACACCGCTGCATTGCGCACCAGCAGATCGATCGCGCGTTCAACCGCCTGGGCTTCGTTGTGCAGCGAGGCTGGATGCCAGAGCATCCGCCCGAGCTCTGCGTAGGCCATTGTCGGCCGCCGCACGTCGCGCACCTGGCAGCCTTCGAAAGCCGCCAGGAGTGGCATCAGTTCGCCCTTGGCATCGAGCGCGCGCAGGCGCCCACTGGCGTCGATGAAGCCCTCGCTGATGTGGTCCCAGTACAACGACACATCGGGCTGCGCGCTGGGATGATTCTGCGCAACGGAGACCTCGGCCTCGACCATGCCCAACCGGGCCGGTTCCGTCCCGCCCTCGACAATCACCGGCACCTGCACCCGCGGCTGCTCGCCCGGCAGTGCGCCGGCTGCAGACAGATCCACGCCTTCCATGCCCAGGCCGGTAGTACGGAACGGCACGATTCCGGTACGCAGCACTGAATTGCGCATCAGCTTGACGGCGGTGTCGTACGCATCGCCAAGTCCTGATGGCTCGATTTCGATTACCCGGGAGAACACGCTTTCGGCGTCGACCACAACCGGCACCGGCCCGACCGCGATCAGGTTCTCCAGATGGATGTCGGTGCCACCCACCAGGCGCAGGATCGCCAGCCAATGGCCAAGACCGCGATAGTAGGCACGCAGTTCAACGTCATCGGCACAGTAGCGGTGCGCGGCGAAGGCGGCCCAGCCGTGGCTGCCACGATCAATCACCTTCGGCACGCATACGCGGTCAGGGCCGTCACCGAAGAGCGTGCACAACAGGCCGTCGAGCGTCGCATCGATGCGCAATGAGCGTGGCTTGTACATCACCGTGCCGCCTTCGAACTGCAGCCGTGCCACAGTCCGGCCGCCACCATGCAGATCACCCCGTCCCAATGCAACGGCATGCAGCGTGCCCGCCGGCGCGCCCAGCAACCCTGCCAGCGCCGCACGATCACTGCCGATGCGCACAGCGAGCTCCACCACCGCCGCACATTGTCCTTCGAGCATGCGCGTCAGGCGCGGCAGCAGCACCGGATAGCGTCGCTGCAGATGCGTACGGAAGCCCTCGCTGGTGGCCAGGGCAACGAATTCGTCCAGCGCACCCGCACTGCCCAGCGGGCCGATGTCACCACTGCGTGCAGCGGCGTGCAGTTCCAGCAGCAGCACGCGGTTGACCTTGAGCTGGGCATGCTCACGCAGCGCCGCGTCGCCCTGCGCGTGCAGCAGTTCGCGCTCATCGGGCTGCAGCGCAATGGCAGGGTCATGCAGGCCAGTCGCCAACGCGGCGCGCGCATGGGCAAGGAAATGTTCGGTGATGCGCGCAAACGCAGCCGCAGCCGGAGAAGCGGTCATTACGCCCCCTGCAAGGTATCGGGAAGTCTGTTCCAGTCGCCGGCACGCAGCTGCATGCCTCTGCGTGCCGGCTCGGGTTACATCAGCAACACAGGCAGTGGTTGATCACCGATACCGTGGTGGTGCACTCGTTGGTGCCCCCGGTGATCATGGTGTCCGAAGCTCCGGTGAGGGCCGCTTCGGTGGCTGCCGCACCGTAGATGAACAGCGAACCCGCAGGGTTGGCGCACCCATCCACATCGTCCGAGCCATTGAGCCAGCCGGACACAACATCGTCATTCAGATCCATTCGCAATCTCCTGTCATTCACAACATGAGGCGTTGAGGACATGGATCGATTCCACGTCCCTTCGGATACGGCCAGTCCCTGGCATCAACTTCATGCTGCGAGCGATACTGGATGACAGGTACAGCCGCCCGTGCACACTGCATTGGCACGCGATGCGCAGTCAAGCTGCGCTGCGGCAGGCACGCGGATGCGCGGCATGTGCAGCACGGAAACAGGACGGAATGAGTGGCCGCGCAGACACTCATGCGCGACCGGATCGAAGGCAACCGGAGAGGCATGGGATGGCCGGCCGGCGCCGGCACATCCGCAGGCCGGGTCAGCCCTTCAGCTGCGCCAGGATCTCGCGGGTCATCGGATCGGCAATCGCCACATCCTCACCCTGCAGCGCCGGCAACAGGCCACTGGCCAGCTGCTTGCCAAGCTCGACACCGAACTGGTCGAAGGCATTGATGTTCCAGATCACCGACTGCACGTACACAGCGTGTTCGTACATGGCGATCAGTGCGCCCAGCGCCTGCGGGGTCAGCGCGTCGAGCAGGATCAGTGTGCTCGGGCGGCCGCCCGGGTAATCACGGTGCGGGTCGTCGCTGCTCTGGCCATTGGCCAGTGCTTCAGTCTGCGCCAGCAGATTGGCCAGCAGGGCCTGATGATTGATCGTGTAGGGATCGTCGTTGTGCACGCAGCCGATGAAATCTGCCGGAACGATGCTGGTGCCCTGGTGCAGCGCCTGGAAGAAGCTGTGCTGCACATCGGTGCCCGCCCCGCCCCACCACACCGGCACGGTGTCGGTGGTGACAGGTTGGCCGTCACGCTGCACGCGCTTGCCCAGGCTTTCCATCACCAGCTGCTGCAGGTAGGCCGGCAGCAGCGCCAGGCGCTGGTCGTAGGTCATCACCGCGTGCGTGGCATGGCCCAGCAGGTTGCGGTTCCAGATGTCGGTCAGGCCGTGCAGCACCGGCAGGTTGCGCTCCAGCGGTGCATCCAGCGCATGCGCATCCATCTGCGCCGCGCCTTCCAGCAACTGTTCAAAGCGCTCGAAGCCGATCGCCAGCGCGATCGGGAAACCGACCGCCGACCACAGCGAATAACGGCCACCCACCCAGTCCCACATCGGCAGCACGCGATCGGCGGCGATCGCGAAGGCCTTGGCGGCACGTTCCGGATTGGCACTGACTGCATACAGACGCTCGCTGCCACCCAGCCAGTCGTGCAGGATCTGGCCGTTGAGCAGGGTTTCCTGCGTGCCGAAGGTCTTGGAGATCAGGATGCCGGCGGTCTTCGCCGGATCCAGCGTAGCCAGCGTGCGCTGCATGGCGGCGCCGTCCACGTTCGACACGAAATGCACGCGCAGTCGCGCACCGCTGACCGGGCGCAGTGCATCGGCGACCAGGCGCGGACCGAGATCGGAACCGCCGATGCCGACGCTGACCACGTCGGTCACGCCACTGTTTTCCAGCGCGCGCACCAGCACGCCCATGCGCTGGCGGATCGTGCGCGCGGTGGCATAGGCCTCGGCCGCCACCGGCGCATCGACCACGTCGCCACGCAGTGCGGTGTGCAGTGCGGCGCGACCTTCGGTCAGATTGACCTGCTCACCACGGAACAGGCGGGTGATGGCACCGCCGACATCACGGTCGGCGGCCAAAGCCAGCAATGCCTGCAGCGCCGCGGCATCGTATCTCTGCCGGGCGAAGTTGACGTACAACGGACCGACCCGCAGCGCCAGATCCTGCACGCGGCCGGGTTCGGCGGCGAGCAGGCTGGGGATGCTTGCGCCCTTCAGGCGCTGGGCATGGGAATGCAGCGAGTCGAATCCGTTGTTCGTTGTCATGCGGCCTGGGTCGGGATCGTGTCGTTGGTGTGGGTGATCTGGTTCTTGCCATCAACGTACACCAGCTTCGGCTTGAAGCTGTCAGCTTCCTGCTCGGTCATGCTGGCGAACGCGGCGATGATGATGATGTCGCCGACCTGCACGTGGCGCGCGGCGCCACCGTTGAGCGAGACAACGCCGCTGCCGGCTTCGGCGCGGATGGCATAGGTCGAGAAGCGCGCACCGTTGGTCACGTCCCAGATGTGCACCTGTTCGAACTCGCGGATGCCGGTGGCAGCCAGCAGGTTGTCATCGATGGCGATCGAGCCTTCGTAGTTCAGCTCGGAATGGGTGACGGTGGCGCGGTGGATCTTGGTCTTGAGCAGGGACAGGTGCATGGGGGCGCTGCAACGGCAAAGGAAAGAGCGGATTCTAGCACCCGCTTGACCATCGTCAGGGGGCTGCAGCAGGACGCTGAAGGCTGTTCAGGTGCCCTCCCCCGGCGGCGGCGGCGCTGCGTGCCCGGAACTGCCTTCCAGAGACAGCCGGAACACCGTATGGAAGGCCAGCCCGGCGACCAGCCCGAAGCCTCCCGCGGCCAGCACCTGCAAGGCATAGCTGATCACATCGAAGGTATCGACGTAGCGCAGGCGCTGCAGCCAGGGCCCCTGGTTTTCCCCCGGCCAGGCGCAGGTGGCCATGGCCAGCACGCCCAGCCCGAAGCCGACCAGCACGAAGCCGGCCCGGCGCAGGCGCTGCTGAGACTGCAGGATCAGCGCCATCGGCAGCAACACCGCGATGGCATTGCAGACGGCCAGTACGAACATCAGCCCACCACCGGTGAGCGCAGGCATCGGCGTACGCCTGAATTCGAGCGCGAACAACAGGCCGCCAAACAGCTGGGCCGGCAACATGCCTGCCGCCAGCACCGCCAGGATCGAGGCCTGGGCGAGGCGGCCGGTATCAGTGCTGGGGGCTTTCATTTCCGGTCTCCCGTCCGTGGGAAGTGCAGAGGCGCCCGTTGCGGGCGCCCCCAAGCCGCGTGCGGCTCAGAACTCCAGGTTGTCAATCAGGCGCGTCGTGCCCAGGCGCGCGGCGATCAGCGCCACGCGGCCACCGCCGTCGAAGGTCGGCTCGGCCAGCTCGGGCGTGCGCAGCACGGCGTAGTCGACCTGGAAACCGGCCGCCTGCAGCGCCGCCGTGGCGTCGGCCTCGATCTGCACCCGCGTGTGCCCGGCCACGTAGCCTTCGCGCATGCCCAGCAGCGTGCGGTGAATGGTCGTCGCAACCGGTCGCTGTTCGGCGTTGAGGTACTGGTTGCGCGAACTCTTGGCCAGGCCATCCTCGTCGCGCACGATCTCGGCACCGACGATCTGGACCGGGAACGACAGCTCGGCCACCATCTGCCTGATCACGGCCAGCTGCTGGTAATCCTTGCGGCCGAACACGGCCACATCCGGCTGCACCTGCAGGAACAGGCGCGCCACCACCGTGCACACGCCGTCGAAGTGGCCCGGGCGGCTGGCGCCTTCCAGCACTTCACTGACACCCGGCGCGTGCATCTGCGTGGTCTTGTCCACGCCCAGCGGATACATCGCCTCGACGCTGGGCAGCCACACCGCATCGCAGCCGGCCTGCTCCAGCCCGGCCACGTCAGCCTCGGGCGTGCGCGGGTAGCGGCTGAAGTCCTCGTTCGGCCCGAACTGGGTCGGGTTGACGAAGATACTCGTCACCACCTTGTCGGCGTACTGGCGGGCCAGGGTCACCAGCGAATGATGGCCACCATGCAGGTTGCCCATGGTCGGCACCAGCGCCACGCGCAGGCCCTCGCGCTTCCACTGGGCGATCTGCTCGCGCAGCGCGCCGAGCTCGTTGAAGGTCTGGATCATTGGGCGTAGGCGTGCTGTTCGTCGGGGAAGCTGCCGTCGCGCACGGCGTCGGCATAGGCGCGGGTGGCACCGGCCACCGAACCGCCTTCGGCAAGGAAATCCTTGACGAACTTGGGACGGCGATGGCCACTGTCCAGGCCGAGGAAATCGTGCAGCACCAGCACCTGGCCGTCGCACTGCGGGCCGGCACCGATGCCGATGGTCGGAACATCCACCGCCGCGGTCACTTCGGCGGCGACCGGGGTCGGCACGCATTCGAGCACCATGATGCTGGCGCCGGCAGCGGCCACGGCCCTGGCATCTTCCACCAGCTGGCGCGCGGCATCGCCACGGCCCTGGATCTTGAAGCCACCCAGGCGCAGCACCGACTGCGGGGTCAGGCCCAAGTGCGAGCAGACCGGAATCTCACGCTCGACCAGGTAGCGGATGATGTCGACCTTGAAGCCGGCACCTTCGATCTTGACCATCTCGGCACCGGCCTGCAGCAGCTGCAGCGATGCATCCAGCGCGCGCTCCGGAGTGGCATCGGCACCGAACGGCAGGTCGGCCACCAGCAGCGCACGCTGCAGCACACGGGCTACGGCGCGGGTGTGGTAGACCATGTCGGCCACGGTCACCGGCAGGGTCGAATCATGGCCCTGCACGACCATGCCCAGCGAATCGCCGATCAGGATCAGGTCGACGCCATTGGCATCGAAGGTACGGGCAAAGCCGGCGTCGTAGGCGGTCAACATGACCAGCTTCTGGCCATTGCGCTTGGCCTCGGCCAGGGCGGGAACGGTCCAGGGCTTGCTGTCTGCGTGGGTGCTCATGTGCTGATAACCGGGGGAGATAACCCGGGCATTATCACCCTATCGGCGCGATCCCGCAGGCATCCACCCGCATCACTGCATCCTGCACGCGGCCATGGCCGGGAATGGCCAGATCCGGCGCGATTTCGGCCAGCGGCACCAGCACGAAGGCACGCTCGTGCATGTAGGGATGCGGTACCTGCAGGCCGGGATGGTCGAGCACCTGCGCGCCATACAGCAGCAGGTCCAGGTCCAGCGCGCGCGGCCCCCAGTGCACCGCCGGATCGCGCACGCGGCCAAAGCCCCGCTCCAGCGCCAGCATCGCCTGCAGCAGCTCATCGGCCGGCAATGTGGTTTCGACCGAGGCCACCGCGTTGACGAACGGCGGCTGGTCTTCATTGCCCCACGCCGGCGTGGCGTACAGCCTCGAGGCCTGTCGCAGGCGCGTTCCTGGTAGGCCGTCCAGCGCGGCAATCGCCGCGCCCACGGTCGCGGCCGCGTCGCCAAGGTTGGCGCCGAGGCCGATCCAGGCCAAGGTCATCGCTTACTCGCCCGCCGCAGCAGCACCGGGACGTCGACGCCGACGGCGGCGCTTGCGCGGTGCCCCGCTCTCGTCATCGCCGTCTTCACTGTGCATCGCATCCAGCGACGACTCCAGCTCGCGACCGGACTGCGCCTGTGCTTCGCGCCAGAACTCGACATCCACTGCATGCTCGGACGAAGCGACCTGGCGCAGGCTGAGGAAATCGAACGCGGCGCGGAAGCGCGGGTGGGTCAGGGTACGGAACACGCGCTTGCGCTGGCGCGAACTGAAGCGCGACTGCAGCAGCCAGATTTCCTGCATCGGCAGCGAAAAGCGGCGCGGCAATGCGATGGTGCTCAGCTGCTGCACGGTCACACGGTCGGCAGCACGGCGCTGTGCCTCCTCCGGTGCCACGCCCTGCTTGAGCAGGGTCGCCTGCGCGCGGCAGAACGCCGGCCACAGCAGCAGCGCGAACAGGAACGCCGCCGAGACCGGCTCGTCGTTGGCCACGCGCGCATCGGTGTTGGCCAGGCCCTCGACCAGCATGCGGCGCAGCGCACCGGTGCGGTTGGACTTCAATGCCTTGGCGCTTTCCGGGAACAGCACGTCGAGCAGGCCGTAACGCTCAAGGCCTTCGAAGCTGGCCACGCCGTGCCCGGACAGGAACAGCTTGAGCACCTCCTCGAACAGGCGTGCCGGTGCGGCTTCGTTGAGCAGGCCAGCCAGGTGCGGGATCGGCGCGGCGGTGCCCTCTTCGATCTGGAAGCCGAGCTTGGCCGCCAGGCGCACCGCACGCAGCATGCGCACCGGGTCTTCGCGATAACGCTGCTCGGGGTCGCCGATCAGTTTCATCAGGCGCGCCTGGACGTCTTCGAAGCCGCCGGTGTAATCACGCACCGAGAAGTCCTCGATGGCGTAGTACAGGGCGTTGCAGGTGAAGTCGCGGCGGATGGCGTCGTCTTCGATGGTGCCGTACACGTTGTCGCGCACGAGCATGCCGTTTTCCATCTCGCGGTCGCCGCTGCCGTCATCGCTGTTGGCACGGAAGGTGGCGACTTCGATGATCTCGCGGCCGAACACGACGTGGGCGAGGCGGAACCGACGACCGATCAGGCGGCAGTTGCGGAACAGCTGCTTGACCTGTTCGGGCGTGGCATCGGTGGCCACGTCGAAATCCTTGGGTTGGCCATTGACCAGCAGGTCGCGCACCGCGCCGCCGACAAGGTAGGCGCCGAAGCCGGCATCGCGCAGGCGATAAAGCACGCGCAGGGCGTTCGGGCTGATGTCCTTGCGGGAGATCGTGTGCTGGTCGCGCGGGATGACGCGCAGGCTGAACGGTGATGTAGCAGAGGAAATGATGTTGGCGCTTCCGGTTGAAGTTTCGGGATTGCCCAATGGCATCGAGGTGCATATACTAGCGCTCCTGCCTCGGCAGCGACACAGTTACGCTCCCTTCGTCTAGTGGTTAGGACGTGGCCCTCTCAAGGCTAAAACAGGGGTTCGAGTCCCCTAGGGAGCGCCAGTCGCCGCAGCAGGAACCGAAAAAGCCCGCCTTGTGCGGGCTTTTCTGTTTTCCGGGATTGCAGTGATTGCGGTCGGGTTGGTCGCTTTGGCGCCTGCCTGCAATCGGCTTGAGCCGGTGGGGTCACCCAGGGCAGGACACGCCGTGAACCCATCCATGGGGGCTCGATGGCGCCATCCTTGGCGCCAACGGTCCTGCCCTGGGTGACCCCACCGACTCTGGACGGTTTCCCGCGAGCTGCGGCAACAACCGACCAGCACTTCGCCGCATCCGCACGCACCATGAAACTGTCAGGAGGGGGCGGGCCGCCCTCTCCAGGACCGTTGGCGCCATGGATGGCGCCATCGAGCACCATGGATGGGCTTTTGCGCGTCCTGGAGAGGGCGGCCTGCCCCCTCACACTCTGGACAGGCAGGCGCCAACGGAATGCAACCGAAGCCAGTCGCCGTCAGCCTTCCATCTGCTCCAGCTCCTTGCCCTTGGTCTCGCGCACGTAGCGGACCACGAAGAAGATCGAGAGGATGGCCGCCACCGTATAGATGCCGTAGGCGCCGGCCAGGCCGATGCCGGCCAGCAGCATCGGGAAGGTCACGGTGATCGCGAAGTTCGAGGTCCATTGCGCGGCGCCCGCCACCGCCAGCGCCGGACCACGGATCTGATTGGGGAACATCTCGCCCAGCATCACCCACATCACCGGGCCCCAGGACATGTTGAAGAACACCACGTAGACGTTGGCTGCCACCAGCGCCAGTCGGCCCATGCCGTCGGACAACTGCAGGCGACCGTCGGCCAGGCTGCCACTGGCGAAGGCAACCACCATCAGCACCAGCGCCACCGACATGCCGACCGAACCGATCCACAGCAGCGGCTTGCGCCCGATGCGGTCGATCAACAGCACCGTCAGCAGACAGGCGCCGATGCTCAGCGCGCCGGACAGCACGTTGATCAGCAGCGCATCGCTTTCCGAGAAGCCCACCGCCTGCCACAGCACCGCGCCGTAGTAGAACACCACGTTGATGCCGACCAGCTGCTGGAACATGGCCAGGCCGATGCCCACCCAGAGGATCGGGCGCAGCTTGCCGCTGACCGTGTCGCGCAGGTCGGCAAAGCGCGGCTTGTGCTGGTCCTGCGCCAGGCTGGCTTTGATCTCGGCCTGCTTGGCCGCCGCAGCGGCCTCGCCGTACAGCCGCGACAGTACCGCCCTCGCCTGCTGCTGACGCCCCTTCACGACCAGAAAGCGCGGACTTTCCGGAATCACCAGCAACAACAGCAGGAACAGCCCCGACGGCAGCGCTTGCATCCAGAACATCCAGCGCCAGGCCTCATGGCCCAGCCATAGCGGCTCGGTCGACGCCCCAGCGGCACGGGCCAGCAGGTAATTGCTGAGGAAGGCGGCGAACAGGCCGCAGATGATCGCCATCTGCTGCACCGTGGCCAAACGCCCGCGATAGCGCGCCGAAGCCACCTCGGCAATGTAGGCCGGCGACATCACACTGGCCGCGCCCACCGCGAAGCCGCCGAGCACGCGTGCGGCAATGAACAACCAGGAGGCGTGTGCGGCACCGGCACCCAGCGCCGAAACCAGGAACATCAGCGCCGAGGCGATCAGCACGCCACGACGGCCCAGGCGATCTCCCAGCCAGCCGGCCAGGAAGGCACCGATCGCGCAGCCCAGCAGCATCGAGGCGACCTCGAAACCGAGCGCCGCCTCACTGGAGTTGAAAGCCTGGCGCAGGCCATCGACCGTGCCATTGATGACACCACTGTCGAAGCCGAACAGGAATCCACCCAGGGTGGCCACGCAGCTGATCAGGACGATGAATGCAGTGTTCTCACCGCCATGGGAGGCGATGTTGGGCTGGGCTGGGGACATGGACGATCCTGCTGGGAAGGGGTCCGGCCATCCGACGCAGCCGGCTGACCCGCAGCGTCGCACAGGCCTCGCCCTGCCGCCAATGACCGCCACGGCCGCGCCTGCCAGACGCCCGATTTCCGCCCCGCACCGACACCGGGGGCCAACCTGTTCTAGAATTGGCGGGTTCAGGAATCGATCCACCCCCAGCCCATGCCCTTTGTCGTCACCGAAAACTGCATCAAGTGCAAACACACCGATTGCGTGGAAGTGTGCCCCGTGGATTGCTTCCACGAAGGCCCCAACTTCCTGGTGATCGACCCGGATGAGTGCATCGACTGCACCCTCTGCGAACCGGAATGCCCGGTCAACGCGATCTTCCCGGAGGACGATGTTCCTGCCGGCCAGGAAAGTTTCGTGGCCCTCAACGCCGAGCTGGCGAAGGAGTGGCCGGTGCTGACCGTGCGCAAGGACCCGCCCGCCGATGCTGGCGAATGGGACGGCAAGCCGGACAAGCTGAAGCTGCTGGAGCGCTGAGAAGCGCCCACGGCGGCAACGAAAAGGGCGCCCACGGGCGCCCTTTTCTGTTTTCCGCTAAACGCCAACCGCAAGATCCGGTATGCCAACCTTGCGATCCGGTAGGTGCCAACCTTGGTTGGCACAGAAGCGCCGACCAAGGTCGGCCTCCACCAGAGCGGGTGCGGACCAAGGCCCGCCCCCACCCGACCAGCCCTTACTGCGCCAGCTTCGCCTTCAGCGCAGCGATCAGCTTCACCGGCGCTTCGGCGGTGGCCGGCAGGCCACGCGGGTCGACCGCGGAGATGTAGGCGCCAGCATCGACGGCGACCACGCGGACCAGGAAGTTGCTGCCTTCGTAGGCCACGTCATACGAGCCCAGCAGCTGCGCGCGGCTGGCAATAGTCACACCTTCCACGCCTTCCAGCGCGGTGCCGACCTTGGCGAAAGCCTCGTCCTTGCCACCGGCGATGGTGAAACCGGTGTTGCCCACGGCCGGGGCCGCAGCCGCAGGCGCGGCCGGCTTGGTCGCCGATGCCAGCGTCGGCACCTTGTTGTCACCGGTGGTGGTCGGCAGGTTCAGGTCCGGCGGCACTTCCAGCGGACGCATTTCCGGGGCCAGGGCGTAGTCGCCCTTGACGCCACGCTTGAAGCAGCCGGTGGTACCGGCGGCGACAGCCACGGCAAGCAGGGCGTAGGACAACACGCGGACGGTGGAAACGGATTGACGCATGTGAATCTCCTGGGTCAGACCAAGACGGAAGGTCAGTGGCTGGAAAGGGCTTCGAGGGCGGCGATGTCGCCGGCAAGATGGTCGGCGGCCGGATGATGCGCTGCCGACAGCGGCAGCAGCGGCAGGCGCAGGTCGTGACCGATGCCGATGCGGCGCAGCAGCGCCTTGACCGGGATCGGGTTGGGTTCGGCGCCACAGAAATCATGGAACGGCTGCAGGCGCGCATCCCAGGACTCGGTAGCTTCGTGGTCGTGCGCGGCGGCCAGCTCGCACATCCGGCGATAGGCGCCCGGCAGAACGTTGGAACCGACCGAGATCAGGCCATCGATGCCGGCCCGGATCGAACGCGCGGCGGTACCGTCGTCGCCACTGAGCACCGCGAACTTCGGGCTGCGCAGGGCCAGCAGCGCCTGCACCCGGCCGGTGTCACCCACCGCTTCCTTGATGCCAACGATATTGGGATGGCTGGCCAGCTCGGCCACGGTCTCCGGCTGCATGTCGCAGCCGGTACGGCCGGGCACGTTGTACAGCACGACCGGCAGCCCGCCCTGGTCGGCCACCGCGCGGTAGTGCGCGATCAGGCCGGCCTGGGTCGGCCGCACGTAAGGCGGGGTGACCACCAGCGCATGGCTGGCGCCGAGCGCGGCGGCACGGCGGGTCTGTTCGATGGTCTTGGCGGTGCCCGAAAGGCCGGTACCGGCCATGACCGGGATGCGGCCGCCGATGCGCTCGACCGCGCTGGCCAGCAGCAGGTCGTACTCGGCATCGGTGAGGGTTGCCGCTTCACCGGTCGAGCCGGCTACGACAACGCCATGGACGCCACCTTCCAGTTGCAGGTGCAGCAGGCGCTGCCAACCGTCGGGATCGAGGGCGCCGTCGGCCCGGAACGGGGTCGCCAGCGCGGTGATGAGGCCGGAAAGGGACAAGGACGTGCTGCTCTTGGCTGGGAAGGGAAAACGCCCGCCATGAAAGGCCGGGGGCGACTTGAATGTTACTTGCGGCGCGAAAGCACGGGCAAGTATGCTGGACACCGGTGGATCCCCGCCTCTGGCGGGCATTCAGACTAACGCATGCATTACCCGGAATCGCCTTGACCGACACCACCCCGCGCCCCGCGCCGAGCGAAAACCACCTCCTGATCAACGCCTATACGACGCATCCGGAGTCCCCCCTGCTGTCCGTCACCCGCCGCATCGCCGACAGCGGCTGCAATCTGGTGGACGCACGCCTGGCCACGGTCGGCCGCGATGTCTCGGTCACCGCCCTGGCCACCGGCTCGTGGGACTCGGTGGCCAAGCTGGAAGCGATGCTGACCCGGCTCGAGCGCGAGGAAGGCCTGAAGCTGGTCTGGTACCGCACCGCCGCCAAGCAGGCGCAGTCCAACCTGCTGCCGTACATCGTCGAGGTGATCGCCGCCGACAAGCCGGGCATCCTGTTCCAGCTGGCCGATTTCTTCGACCGCCAGGGCATCACCATCGAGAACCTGCAGAGCACGCGCTACCGCGCCATGCAGACCGGTGCGGAAATGTTCAGCGCGCAGGTCACCATCGGCGTGCCGGCCAACATGCACATCGCCGCGCTGCGCGACGATTTCCTCGAGTTCTGCGACCACCTGAACCTGGACGCGATCATGGACCCGATGAAATTCTGATCGGAAGTGCGGATTTTTCGCGCGCCTCTCACGGGCGCGTGGCGTTTCATGCAATTGTCGTAGAAAGAACCCAGGCTCGACAGAAGGACCTCATGAACAACGGCGATACCCTGGACAGCACCACCCTCTCCCTGCCGCTGGCGCTGTCCGGTGGCGAACAGGCCACTCTCGGCGACTACGCCGGCCACTGGCTGGTGCTGTACTTCTATCCCAAGGACAGCACCCCCGGCTGCACCACCGAAGGCATCGACTTCAACGCGCTGCTGCCGAAGTTCAGGAAGGCAGGCGCGGTGGTACTCGGTGTCTCGCGCGACTCGGTGAAGTCGCACGACAACTTCTGTGCCAAGCAGGGCTTCAACTTTCCGCTGGTCAGCGATGGCGACGAAGCGCTGTGCAGCGCCTTCGACGTGATCAAGATGAAGAACATGTACGGCAAGCAGGTACGTGGCATCGAACGCAGCACCTTCCTGATTTCCCCCGACAGCCGCATCGTGCAGTCCTGGCGCAAGGTCAAGGTTGCCGGCCATGCCGATGCCGTTCTCGCCGAACTGAAGGCCTCCCAGTCCAAGTGAGTCCCACTGCCTACTGTGTCTGCCATCACCCTGCCCCGCAGCAGGCCGTGGTGGTTTTTCCCTGTCCGTAACCAGGAATCGACGATGACCCGAGGCAAGCGCATCTACGTGCTGGATACCAACGTGCTGATGCACGATCCCACCGCGCTGTTCAAATTCGAGGAGCACGACGTCTACCTGCCCATGCAGGTGATCGAAGAGCTGGACAACGGCAAGAAGGGCACCTCCGAGGCAAGCCGCAATGCCCGCCAGGTGAGCCGCTTCCTCAACGAGCTGGTGCAGGAATCCGGCCTGGACAACCTGGCCGACGGCATTCCGCTGCAGCGCCCCAACGGCCTGCAGCTGCGCGGCAAGCAGAGCGCCGGCAAGCTGCGCTTCCAGACCAGTCATTTCGACGCGGGCAAGAGCTTTGGCAAGGTCATTCCCGACAATGCCATCCTCGGCGCGATCCTGGCCCTGAAGGAAGAGACGCCGGATCTGCCGGTGGTGTTCGTTTCCAAGGACATCAACCTGCGGATCAAGGCCGCCATCGCCGGCATCGTGTCCGAGGACTACGAGAACGACCGCGCGCTGGACGATTTCAGCCTGCTTTACACCGGCGCCACCGAGCTGCCGGAAGACTTCTGGAAGCGCCACGGCGACGACCTGCGCAGCTGGAGCGACAAGGGCCGTACCCATTACGAAATCCTCGCGCAGGACGGCGAGGAATGGTACCCGAACCAGTACGTCTACCTGCCCGGCGAAGACGAGGTCGAACTGCGCGTCAGCCGCGTGGTCGGCGATGGCAAGGTGGTGCTGTCGCTGGTCGATGATTTCCGCCACGGCAGCCACGCCGTGTGGGGCATCAGTGCGCGCAACCGCGAGCAGAATTTCGCACTGAACGCACTGATGGACCCGGAGATCGACTTCGTCACCCTGCTGGGTACCGCCGGTACCGGCAAGACCCTGCTGGCGCTGGCCGCCGGCCTGGCCCAGACCATGGACCAGCAGCGCTACCGCGAGATCATCATGACCCGCGCCACGGTCAGCGTCGGCGAGGACATCGGCTTCCTGCCCGGCACCGAAGAAGAAAAGATGACGCCGTGGATGGGCGCGCTGACCGACAACCTGGAAGTGCTCACGCACAACCAGGAAGGCGGCACCTGGGGCCGCCAGGCCACCAACGACCTGCTGGCCAGCCGCATCAAGATCCGCTCGATGAACTTCATGCGCGGCCGCACCTTCCTGTCGCGCTACCTGATCCTGGACGAGGCGCAGAACCTCACCCCGAAGCAGATGAAGACGCTGATCACCCGTGCCGGCCCCGGCACCAAGATCGTCTGCCTGGGCAACGTCGAGCAGATCGACACCCCGTACCTGACCGAAACCACTTCGGGCCTGACCTACGCGGTGGATCGCTTCAAGAACTGGCCGCATAGTGCACACATCACCTTGCGCCGTGGCGAGCGTTCGCGCCTGGCCGATTACGCTTCGGAGGTGTTGTGAACCGCGGCACCCGCCTGCTGCTGCCCGCGGCTGCGATCACGCTCGCAGCCGTGCTCGGCGCCTGCACCACCACGCGCGGCCCGGCCAGCGTGCCGACCGCCGAACGTACCGGCCAGTCCTGGGTGGTCACCCGCCCGATCATCGCCGCGCAGGTGCTCGACACCTGCTCGCGACCCAGCCCCGGCCGCGAGGCCGGGCGGGTCAGCGGCTACTGGGCGCCCAGCCGACAGCAGGTCGACCAGCTGGAAGCGCGGCTGTCATCGCTGGAGGCACAGGTACCGAAGGTGCTGGACTTCGACCGCCAGTACGTCGGCATCGAAAGCGCCGGCAAGCGGCTGATCTATATCAACGCCTTCCACCTGCCCGACGACAGCGGCATCAATCCGGCACGGGAAGCGATCCGCGTCTGTGACGGCGGCACGCAGTTCTGGGGCGCGGTGTTCGACCCGGCCAACAACACCTTCAGCGAGCTGCAGTTCAACGGCGGCTTCGGCGGGCCCTGAGGGGCCCCGCCGATGGGAATTCGCCTGCCCACCTGGGTCTGGATCGGCGCGGTCGCGCTGTCGTGCGTGGCCGGCATGGTGAATGTCGTCGGCTTCCTCGGTTTCGAACACCAGGCCGTCAGCCACATGACCGGCAGCACCAGCCAGTTGGGCATGGCGCTGGCCCAGGGTGACTGGCGCGCGGTCGGCCACCTGTGGGGACTGCTGATCGCGTTCTCGCTGGGCGCGATGCTCAGCGGCCTGTTGATCCAGGACAGCACCCTGCAGCTGGGCCGTCGCTACGGCGTGGCCCTGGCACTGGAATCGGCGCTGCTGCTGGTGGCCATTCCGCTGTTCGAACAGCACCAGATCTGGGGCGCACTGGCCGCCGCCATGGCCTGCGGCCTGCAGAACGCGATGGCCACCACCTTCAGTGGCGCGGTGGTACGCACCACCCACCTCAGCGGCATGTTCACCGACCTCGGCATCGGCCTGGGCCACCTGCTGCGTGGGCTGCCGCTGCAGGTACGACGCCTGACCCTCAGCGGCCTGATCATCAGCGGCTTCCTCGCCGGCGGCATCATCGGCGCCTGGCTGTTCATGCGCTGGCAGTACGACGCCCTGCTCGCCCCCGCCCTGCTGACCGGCCTGACCGGGCTGGGCTATGTGCTGTACCAGCAGTGGGCGCGCTGGCGGCATTGAGGTGAAGCGCATCCACGCATGGCGTGGGTCTACCTTCCCCTGCGGGACCACGGCACAATCGTTGGATGAGCCCGACCACCCCCGTTTCCGCCCTCACCATCGCCGGCTCCGACTCCGGTGGCGGCGCTGGCATCCCCGCCGATCTCAAGGCCTTCGCCGCGCACCGCGTGCATGGTCTGGCCGTGTTCGCCGCACTGACCGCACAGAACACCCGTGGCGTCACCGCCGTGCATGTGCCACCGATCGCATTCCTGCAGGCGCAGATCGAAGCCTGCTTCGATGACTTCGATATCCATGCGGTGAAACTCGGCATGCTGGCCAACGCCGAGGTGATCCATGCCGTTGCCGACGCACTGGAAAAGCACCGCCCGCCACACGTGGTTCTGGACCCGGTGATGGTCGCCACCAGCGGCGCGCGCCTGCTGGAGGAAAGTGCGCTCAAGGCCATGCGTGAGCGCCTGCTGCCGCTGGCGACGCTGGTTACGCCGAATACGCCGGAAGCGGAACTCCTGATCGGCCGGAAGATCGGTAACGGCGATGACGCCGAACAGGCTGCCTCCACCCTGCTCGACCTCGGTGCCGGCGCCGTGCTGCTGAAGGGCGGCCACCTGCATGAGGGCAATCGCGTGATCGATCGCTACTTCGACGGCGTCAGCAGCGAAGAATTCATCCACGCCCGCCTGCCGCTGGACGCACACGGCACCGGCTGCACGCTGGCCTCGGCCATCGCCGCGCAGCTGTGCAACGGCCTGAGCTTGGCCAATGCCTGCGAAGCCGGGATCGACTACGTTGCACGCGGCCTGCAGCAGGGCTATGCCCCCGGCCGCAGCGAGGTGCTGGTGCTCGATCACTTCGGCGCGGCACCGCACGCATGAACCTGACGCCGACCCTCCATGCGGTGCAGTGCAACGACGGCCATCGCTACGAAGTGATCGCCTGCGTGCCTGCACAGCCCGTCGCGCGCCTGCTGTGGCTTCCGGCACTGGGCGTGGCCGCGCGCCACTACCTGCCACTGGCATTGGCGCTGGCGGCGAAGGGCGTGGCGGTCTACCTGCACGAGTGGCGCGGCAACGGCAGCAGCTCACTGCGCCCGTCGCGCACGCAGGACTGGGGCTATCGCGAGGTACTCGAACAGGATCTGCCAACCAGCCAGGCGGTCCTGGCCACAGCGGATGACGACGCCGGCGCCCTGCCCTGGATCATCGGTGGACACAGTCTCGGTGGGCAGCTGGCCTGCGTGCACGCAGGCCGTAATCCGCAGCACTTCAACCGGCTATGGCTGGCCGCCAGCGGCTCACCGTTCTGGCGTGGTTTTCCGCCACCACGCGGCTGGCTGCTGCCACTGGTCTACCGCTTCCTGCCATGGATCGCGCAACGCCAGGGCGTCTTGCATGGCCGTCGCCTTGGCTTCGGCGGCGCGGAGGCGCGCGGGTTGATTGCCGACTGGGCGCGCGTGGGCCTGAACAACCACTACGCCGCGACCGGCATGGACGAAGACCTCGATGCGCAGATGGCGCGCGTGCATGGCAGCGCACAGGCCGTGCTGATGGAGCACGATTGGTTGGCGCCCACCGGATCGATGCAGACGCTGCTGGCGAAGCTGCCGAATGTGGACGCGCAGCTGCGCGTGCTGTCCGCGCAGGAACTGGGCACGCGCGCCGATCATTTCGCGTGGCTGAAGGCGCCGGACGCCGTGGCTGACAGCTTTTTCATTCAGTTGGATGAAAATTTTCACAAAACTGTTGACGGTTCGCGCCGACATCCGCATAATTCCGCTCCTGTCGCAGGGCGCCCGTAGCTCAGTTGGATAGAGTACCTGGCTACGAACCAGGCGGTCGGGAGTTCGAATCTCTCCGGGCGCACCACTCGACAGGTTTTCAGCATCCGCCGCTGGAAATGTTTTAAAATTTGATTGTGTACCGCGCGCCCGTAGCTCAGTTGGATAGAGTACCTGGCTACGAACCAGGCGGTCGGGAGTTCGAATCTCTCCGGGCGCACCATACACAGTCAGCACAACAAGTTTATGTAATTGGCGCCCGTAGCTCAGTTGGATAGAGTACCTGGCTACGAACCAGGCGGTCGGGAGTTCGAATCTCTCCGGGCGCACCATTACACCGAAACAGCAGGCCTCGGCCTGCTGTTTTTTTATGTGTGTTTTTCGGCAGGGCTGCGCCCTGCACCTGCAGATGCTTCAAGCCAAGGCAACGGCAACAGCAACAGCAACAGCTGGTGTTCCGTGGGTTGGCGGGGCGGTATGGACAGGCAGGACACGCCGTAAACCCATCCATGGGGGCTCGATGGCGGCATCCATGCCGCCAACGGTCCTGCCTGCCCATGCCGCCCCACCTCTGACAGATTTCCGCGATCTGATGGATCCACGCCATTCGTGGATGAATCTCCATCGAGTTCGAATGTTTCGATATCCGTCAGATCGGCTCTACAGAAGTGCGGACAGTTCACGGAAAACTATCGAAGGCGGGGTGGGTCCGGTTGCGGGGGCGTGAGCCGCATGGATGCGGCGACCGAGCTTACATGGACGTACTTGCAGCGCCCCCCCGCAACCGGAGCCACCTCGCCATCCCTCAGGAAACCAGCTTTTGCTTCGGCTTTGGCTGTGGCTGTTGCTTCGGCGGGTGCAGGGCGCAGCCCTGCCAAACCCCTACCCCCTGGCCATTGCCTGCCACCACTGCGACAGCAGCTCCGGCCTGCGCAGGCGCTCGCGCCACCAGCGCAATGCAGCGCCATCCTCACCGGTGCGCCAGGCCAGCCAGAAGGTTTCTTCCGGCTTGTGTTCCTCCACCTCACGGATCACCAGCTGGCCGCGCGCGACCGCGGCGCGCGCGCACGGCTCGGGCAGGAAGCCGAAGCCCACGCCTTCGCACTGCAGTTTCAGCTTGCTGGCCATGTCAGGCACCGTCAGCATCTCCTGCCCCATCAACAGGCCGACCGTGCGTGGCAACAGCCGGCGCGCCGAATCGGAGACGGCGATCGCGCAGTGCTCGACCAGCTGCTCGCGCCCGAGCACGCCCGGTACTGCAGCCAATGGATGTTCGGGTGCGACCGCGAACACGAACTCCACCGTGCCCAGCGGCTCGACCACGTAACCACCGCCACTGGGGCCCTCGCCCGGTGCACCGACCAGCAGGTCGGCGCGGCGGTCCAGCAGGGCCTCCCAGGTGCCGGACAGCGCCTCGCCGATCAGCCGCAACCGGGTTGGCGCCTCCGCCTCACGAAACGCGGCGATGTCCGGTCCAAGCAGCCAGGTCGGGAACACTGAATCCACCGCCAGCGTCAGCTCGGTCTCCCAGCCCGACGCCACCCGGCGCACCCGCAGTTCCAGCTCGCGGGCCGCGCGCAACAGGTGACGGCCCTCGTCCAGCAGGGCGCGGCCAGCGTCGGTCGGCTCGGCGCGTGGGCCAACCCGGTCGAACAGCTGCACGCCCAGATCCTCCTCCAGCTTGGCCACGGTGTAGGAGATGGTCGAGGGCACCTTGTGCAGGGCCTTGCCGGCGCCGGCAAAGGAGCCACGGCGGTCGATGGCATCCAGGATCTGCAGGGCATCGAGGCTGAGCTTGAGCATTCGAATTTTTCGATGATGGCTGTCAAAACTATCCGTTTTTCAAACCCAGGGCGCAAGCGGATACTTCTCTCCAACCGGGAAACACAGCGGCTGCCAGCCCACCCCGCCCCATCGAAACCATCGAACAAGGAGATTCCATCATGCTGCAGATCCGCAAGAGCGCTACCCGTGGCCTGGCCGAGCATGGCTGGCTGTCCTCGCGCCATACCTTCTCCTTCGCCAACTACTACGACCCACGCTACGTCAGCTTCGGCCCGCTGCGGGTGATCAACGAAGACAAGGTGACCGGCGGCCAGGGCTTCGGCACCCACGGCCACAGCAACATGGAAATCATCTCCTACGTGCTGGGCGGTGCGCTGGAACACAAGGACTCGATGGGCACCGGTTCGGTGCTGCGCTATGGCGACGTGCAGCGCATGAGCGCCGGCAGCGGCGTCACCCACAGCGAATTCAACCACTCGGCCGACGAAACCGTGCACTTCCTGCAGATCTGGATCTTCCCGGACACCGAGAACATCACGCCGTCCTACGAGGAGACCCACTTCGCGCCGGAGACCAAGCGCGGCCAGCTGCGCCTGATCGCCTCGCCGGACGGTGCCGACGGTTCGCTGCGCATCCACCAGGATGCCCGCATCTTCGCCACCATCCTCGATGGCGGCCAGAAGCTGCACCATGCGCTCGGCAACGGCCGTGGCGCCTATGTGCAGGTGGCGCGTGGCCAGCTGCAGGTCAATGGCATCACCCTGGAAGCCGGCGATGCACTGCAGGTCAGCGACGAAGCCCAATTGACGCTGGAAAACGGCAACGATGCCGAAGTGCTGGTGTTCGACCTGCCGCTGTAACGACAACGCCCGCGATGCCATCCAGCATCGCGGGCGTACTTGTAGAGGCGAGCCCACGCTCGGCTGGTTGTCAAACCGCAGCCGAGCGTGGGCTCGGCTCTACAAAACCCGTGTCAGAACCTGTAGTTCAAGGTCAGCCGCACATTGCGCGGCTCACCCCAGGTGTAGGTGCTGTACCAGTTGAAGATCGTGTAGTACCGCTTGTCGAGCAGGTTGTTGACGTTGACCGTGGCCGACAGGCGATCGTTGAACTGGTAGCGCGCCATCGCATCAAGCAGCCAGTACGGCTGGGTGCGATGCACGACCTGCGCGCTGGTGGCCGGGTTGGTGATCTCGCCAAACGTGGAATCCTGCCAGCGCGCGCCACCGCCCAGCGTGAGCCCCTGCCAGGCACCGCGCAGGCGGTAGCTGGTGTGCAGGCTGAACTGGTTCTCCGGTTCCAGCGTGGTCACCTTGGTTCCCGCCTGGCGGGCGATCTTGTGGGAGAACCCACCCTGCACCTGCCAGCCCTCGGCCAGCTGACCCGACATTTCAAGCTCATAGCCCTTGGTACGCACGCCCATCAACGCGCGGTAGGCATCCTGGCCATCCGGCGTCTTGCCGCCGGTGGGCTGGGCGAAGTTGTCCTGATCAAGCTGGAAAAGCGCCGCGCTGGCATTGAGGCGTCCATCGAAGAACTCGGCCTTCAGCCCCATCTCGTAGCTGCGGCCTTCCAGCGGATCCAGTGCCTTGCCCTGCTCGTCACGCTGGCCCTGCGGCTTGAAGATGGTGCTGTAGCTGGCATACACCGAATAGTGCTCGCCGAGGTCGTAGACCACGCCGGCATATGGCACATAGACGCCGGTCTCGCGCGTGTCCGGCGAACGGTAGCTGGCCAGACGGCTGCCGACGATCAGCTTCAACGGATCGGCCACGTCGAAGCGGCCGACCACGTACAGGCCGTTCTCGCGGGTCACTTCATTGTTCTCGTAGCTGCGCTGCCATTGCGGCTCGGCAATGTCGCCATTCCAGCTGCGGTAGTCCGGCACCGTATCCGGGAACCCCGCCTGCGGGCCGTAGCCGGTATTGGTCCAGCGCTTGCGCGAGGCACTGCCGCCAACCACCAGCTCATGCTCACGCCCGAACAGGCCGAAATGCCCGCTCACGTAGAAGTCGGCGGCATTACTGACGGTCTTGCCAACGTACTTGCCGAGCCACAGGCTGACGCCCTCGCCGGTCAACGGATCGGGATTGCCGGCGGCGGCACCGGCCAGTGCGGCGTCATAGCCGTTGACCTGGTGGTTGAGCTGCAGCTTGGCGATCCAATCGTTGGCGAACGTGTGCTCCAACGTAGCGAAACCGGTACGCACGTACTGGCGCCAGCCGGCCCATTGCGCACCATTGTTGAACGAGCGCGGCATGCGGTTGAAGTTGCCGGCGCTGTCCAGCAGCGGAATGCCGCCCCATGTCGAGCCCTTCGGGTCGCTGTCCATCACGTCGCCACCGACCGACAGCAGCGTGCGTTCGCCCAGATCGGCTTCCAGCACGGCATAGCCGACCTTGCTGGTGCGCTGGTAGTTGTCCAGGTTGGAGTGCTTGTCTTCCCAGGCCCCCACTGCTCGGCCACGCACGCGGCCATCGGCAGTCAGCGGACCACCGACATCGAGCTCGGCGCGGTAGTCATCCCAGCGGCCGACACCCAGTGAGGCACTGCCGGCGAAGTCCTCGCCCGGCTTCTTGCGCACCAGGTTGATGGTCGCGCCCGGATCACCCATGCCGGTCAGCAGGCCGGTGGCGCCCTTGAGCACTTCGATGCGGTCATAGATCGCAGTATCGCTGAGCGTGTTGCCCGCCGAGTAGGCCGAGTCACGCGACATCGGAATACCGTCGTACTGGAAGTTCTGCACCGCGAAGCCACGCGCGTAGTACTCGGTGCGCTCGCTGTCGTAGGTGACGATGCTGATGCCGGGGGTCACCCGCATCACGTCATCGATGCCGTGCAGGCCGAAGTCATCCATCTGTGCGCGGGTGATCACGCTGATGGTCTGTGGCGTCTGTCGCGGCGTCAGCACCAGGCGGGTGGCGGTGGCGATGGTGCCGGGCGTGTAGGCGCCGCTGCCCTCGGTGATGGTACCGAGCAGGTTGGCGGTGACCTGCACGGTCTGCAGGGTCTGCGAGGCGGGTGCCGGTTTGGCCTTGTCCTCGTCCTGGGTGGACTGGGCAGCAGCGGTGCCGCTGCTCAGTGCAAGCAGTAGCAGGCCTTGAGCCAGTGCATGCGGCAGCGGCAGGCGACGCGGAAACAAGCGCGGAAAACGGACAGGCACAGACAGCACGGCGGGACCTCCACGATAGGGTGGGATCCTCTGGCGGCGGCTGGAGGGAAGAGAGGGACGCGGCCGGATGGCCGCAGGCGCAGGAGTGTACTCCCCTGCGCCCCGGCTGTCGTGCGGTGTGCTGGTGCGGGATCAGGCGCCGATGGCGGCGCAGGCCTCCAGGATCAGCGCGGTCACTTCCTTCGGCTGCGAGGCCAGTGAGGCATGGCTGGCATCAAGCTCCAGCAGGCGCTTGGGCTGCATTCTTGCGGCCATGGCTTTCTGGTTTTCCGGCGCGATCATGCGGTCGTGGCGGGACAGCTGGTACCAGCTCGGCCGGTGCTTCCACGCCGGATCGCTGACCGTGTCGCCGAAAGTGCTGGCCAGCGGCGCCTTCTGGGTCACCGCCATCACCCGGCCCTCGTCGGCACTCAGGTCCTGGCAGAAGCTCTCATGGAACTTGTCCGCACGCAGCCAGAGGTAGCCATCGCTGTCCGGTGCCAGATTCGGCGCCGCCTCCGGCAGGTGCTGCTGGGTGATGCCACCCGGGCTCTCGCCGGCATCAGGCGCGAAGGCAGCGATGTAGACCAGGCCCTTCACGTTGGGCTCGTTACCGGCATGGCTGATCACCGCACCGCCGTAGGAGTGGCCGACCAGCAGCACCGGACCGTCGATCTGCCGGATCATTTTCTGGGTGCGTCCTGCGTCGTCGGCCAGCGACGTGAGCGGCAATTCCACCGCCTGCACCCGGTCGTGGCCGTTGCGATGCAGTTCCAGGATCACCTTGGCCCAGTGTGCCGCCCCGCCCCAGAATCCATGGACGAGGAGGATGGTCGGTGTCGTGCTCATGTACGGATCTCCGGCAGCGGCCGGCGGGGTGCCGACCGTGCAGCCACTGTCCGTGGGCGACGTTAATCGCTGGTGACGCGATCGGGTCACTGCAATCGTATGCGTCGCCCGATGTCACGCATGGCACTTGCCGATCCGGCCTGAAAACGATTTCATGAACGTCCCCTGGAGCTTCGCATCGCGCATGACGCCTTCATCCCCACGTGCCCAGCAGCACGCCACCCGTGCCGCCTTCTTCATTCCCGGATTCGCCACCGCCGCGTGGGCGCCGATGGTGCCCTACGCCAAGGCCAAGGCCGGGCTGTCCGACGCCAGCCTTGGCGCCGTGCTGCTGTGCCTCGGGCTAGGCTCGCTGCTGGCGATGCCGTTGGCGGGCGCGCTGACCGGGCGGCTGGGTTGCCGACGGGTGATGGTGATCACCTGCGCGATGATGCTGTGCGCCCTGCCCTTGCTGGTGCTGGCGCCCTCGCCGGTGGCGCTTGGCGCGGCCCTGTTCGTGTTCGGCGCCGGCGTCGGTGCACTGGATTGTGCGATGAACATGCAGGCGGTCGCGGTCGAGCGCGACGCCGGGCGCGCAATGATGTCCGGCTTCCACGCCTTCTACAGCATCGGTGGCTTCGTCGGCGCCGGCTGCATGACCGGCCTGCTGATCCTGGGTACACCGCTGTGGCTGGCCGCGCTGGTGTCGGTGGCGGCACTGCTGCTGGTTGCGGTGCTGTCGGCGCCGCACTGGCGACCGCAACGGATCCTGCACGAAGGCCCACTGCTGGCGCTGCCGCACGGCGTGGTGCTGTTCATCGGCGTGCTGGCCTTCGTGGTGTTCCTCGCCGAGGGCTCGATGCTGGACTGGAGCGCGGTGTTCCTGGCCGAAGTGCGGCAGGTGCCGCGTGACCAGGCCGGCGCCGGCTTCGCGCTGTTCACGCTGGCGATGACCGCGATGCGCCTGTTCGGCGACGGCATCGTCGAGCGCCTCGGCCGCACCCGCACCCTGGTCTTCGGCGGCATCACCGCCGCAGCCGGGTTCACGTTGGCCACGCTGGTACCGTCGTTCCCGGTGGCGTTGGCGGGCTATGTGCTGGTCGGGCTGGGCTGCGCCAATATCGTGCCGGCACTGTTCTCGATGGCCGGCCAGCAACGGGTGATGCCGGAGAGCATCGCCATCACTGCGGTGACCACGCTGGGTTACGCCGGCATCCTCGCCGGCCCGGCAGCGATCGGTGCACTGGCACACGGCACCAGCCTCGGATTCGCCTTCCTGTGCGTGGCCGCGCTGCTGCTGGGCGTAGCCGCATCCGCGCGAGCACTGGCACGACGGGTGGCCTGACAGAAAAAGGGGACGGAGGGGATCAAGTCGTTTCCTGCCTTGGTGTGCGGGAAACGACTTGATCCCCTCCGTCCCCTTTTCTCAGCTACGCGTCAGCCACTCGGCCTGGGCCGGCAGTTGCGGTGCCGGGCAGGCGCTCTTCGGGTGATGCTCGTCGCGCGCCATCCAGTCGTCGACCACGCCAGCCAGCAGGTCCAGCCGCAGCGGCAGGGTGATGTGGTCCTCGCCGCGCATCTCGATGTAGTGCGCGCGTGGGTTGGCCAGGGCCAACTCGCGGCCCTGGCTGACCGGAATGTGCTGGTCGCCCTGCCCGTGCAGCAACAGCACGCAGGCGCGGGTATCGGCCAGCGCACGCGCTACATCCACGCGGTCCAGATCGACGTCGATGCGGCGGCTGGCGGCGGCGATTACCTGGTTGATGTCCTGGCCGCCGTAGCGCCAGCGCGCGTACGACGCCACCGCCTGCGCCTTCAGGCCTTCCGGCTGCAGTCCCATCAGGTGCGGGATCATCGTGCGGATCGCTACACCGGCATTGGCGAACGATTCCATCGCCACCACGCCTTCCACCTGGTCGCCGAGCTTGTCGGCGGTGAATACCGCTGTGGCGGCGCCATAGGACACGCCGAACAGGTACAGCGGGCCGGTTACTTCACCACGTGCGCGCAGCTCGCCGATTACATCCACCACATCGTCGGATTCATAGGTGCCATAGCCCGACGGCCCAGTACCGGACTGTCCATGGTTGCGCAGGTCGAGCGTGACCACGCGGTAGCCGGATTCGGCCAGCTGCAACGACCACGGCAGCATCGAATCACCATTCATCATCCAGCCGTGCAGCAGCACCACGGTGCCGCGCGGTGCCTGCGCGCGGAACGGTCGCGGTACTGCCAGGCTCAAGCCGGTATCCAGCGGCAGGCCGTTCTCGTGGCGCTGCGGCAGGTAGTGGTAACGCGCGCCGTAATCGCCAGGATCGAACACACGCCAGAAGATCGGCACGCCATCGCGGCCCGGCGCGAAGCCGTGGCGATTGGGCAGTTCGGCAATGGCTGCGGCAATGCGCGGACGATCGAGCAGGGTCGATACGCCACCCGGCGCGATCAGCCGATCGGCGAGCGAGGTGGACGAGGCATTGATCGAGGGCGAGCATGCAGCCAGCCACAGGCCGGCGCACGCCAGCAACAACAGCAGCAGGCGCTTCATGGGCAATCGGGGAAAAGGTGCGACAGCGTGGCAGGTTAGCGACGCGCGCGTGGGCCATCTATCGCGCGTGGATGACGGCTTGATGACAACGCAGGAACGATTCAGCTTGGTGTAAAAGCTGTATCCGTTCAGTCATTGATCCGGATCAATGAACGCGCGCGCGGGATTCCCCACAGTGCCGCCATGCGCACCTCGTTCAAGCTCGCCATTGCCCTGGCCGCCACGCTGGCCGCCGCCTACGGCATCGCCCGCACCACGCCCTACTGGTTCGCACCGCGACAGACGGCGCAGGTCGACATCCACGATCCGGCGCTGATCACGCAGGGACAGTACCTGTCGCGCGCGGCCGACTGCGCGGCCTGCCACACCGCGCCCGGCGGCAAGCCGTTCGCCGGTGGCCTCGGCATGCAGACGCCGATGGGCACGATCTACTCGACCAACATCACGCCCGATCCGGACACCGGCATTGGCGCCTACGACTACGCCGACTTCGAGCGCGCGGTACGTCGCGGCATCCGTCACGATGGGCAGCCGTTGTATCCGGCAATGCCGTACGCCTCGTACGTGATCGCCAGCGATGCCGAAATCAAGGCGCTGTACGCCTACTTCATGGGCTCGGTGCAACCGGTGAAGCAGGACAACGCCGACAGCACGATCCCGTGGCCGGCCAACATGCGCTGGCCACTGGCCTGGTGGCAGCTGCTGTTCGCACGCCCGCGCAGCTTCAGCCCGGATCCGTCGCTGGATGCCGGCCAGCAGCGTGGTGCCGAACTGGTGGAAGGCCTGGCCCATTGCGGTGCCTGCCACACGCCACGCGGCCTGGCGTTCCAGGAAAAGGCGTTGGCCGACGATGGCAGCCGCCAGTTCCTGTCCGGTTCGGTGCTGGAAGGCTGGTACGCGAAGAACCTGCGCAACGAATCGACCGGCCTGGCCAGCTGGAGCGAGGGCGAGATCGTCGACTTCCTGCGCACCGGTCGCACCGATCGATCGGCGGCCTTCGGTGGCATGGCCGATGTGGTCGAGCACAGCACGCAGTACCTGTCCGACGCCGACCTGCTGGCCATGGCCCGCTACCTGAAACAGCTGCCGGCGCGTGAGGGCCGCAGTGCGCAGTGGTCCCCCGGTACCGACACCACCACCGCCGCACTGCGCAGCGGCGACTACCGTGTTGCCGGTTCGCTGGCCTATGCGGAGCACTGCCAGGCCTGCCACCGTGCCGACGGGCGCGGCATGCCCCGCGTCTATCCGGCGCTGGCCGGCAACTCGATCGTGTTCGCCGATGACCCCAGTTCGCTGGTGCAGGTGACCTTGATCGGCGGCCGCACGCCGCATACCCCGCATGACCGCATGGCCTTCACCATGCCCGGCTTCGAGCAGCTGCCGAACGCGCAGCTGGCACAGATCCTGACCTTCATCCGCAGCAGCTGGGGCAACCAGGCCGGCGCGGTGACCGAGGTCGACGTGGCGCGGATGCGCCGGGTGGTGCGCGACAAGCCGGTGCACTACGTTCCGCAGGAGGCCGCACGATGAAGCGTTCGCGCAGACGTTCCCGCCTGCTGATCGGCAGCGCGATCACCATGGCGCTGCTGGCCGGTGCTGGCACCCTTGCCTATCGCCACCTGTACCCGGACCTGGATGCCACCGTGGCCAGCACGATCGATATCCTCGATGCGCAGGGCAAGGTGGTCGGCCACTACCACGCGCCCAGCGCCGAAGAGATCGCCGGGCTGGGCAATGCCGAATCGGTGATGCTCGGTCGCCGCCTCCTCAACGAAACCGCGCGGCTGCTGCCGGACAACGTCGGCAACGATCTGAACTGCAATTCGTGCCACATGGCCGAAGGCAAGCGACCGTTCGGCAACCACTACTTCAACACCGGCGGTGGTGCCTATCCGCGTTACATGCCGCGACCGGGCAAGGTGATAGGGCTGGCCGAGCGCATCAATGGCTGCCTGCAGCGTTCGATGAACGGCAAGCCGCTGCCGAAGGACGCGCCGCAGATGCGCGCGATGCTCGACTACATGGCGTGGCTGAGCAGTCCTGTACCAGACGGTGCAAAGGTCGCCGCCCCAAGCGAAGGACCGATCGACAGCACGCTGACCCCGGACCCGAACCGCGGCCAGGCGCTGTACGCCGTGCAGTGCGCAGCGTGTCACGGCGACAACGGCGAAGGACGGCGCGACGCCAGCGGTGACATCGCCTTCCCGCCACTATGGGGCGACCACAGCTTCAACATCGGCGCCGGCATGGCGCGCTTGTACAAGGCCGCCGGCTTCGTCAAGCACAACATGCCGCCGGCGGTGACCCGCGAGCCGCCACTGGGACAGCAGGTGATGCCCGACCAGGACGCGGTGGACATCGCCGGCTATTTCATCAACCAGCCGCGGCCGGACTTCGCCAACAAGGGCAAGGACTGGCCGCGCGACCCGAAACCCAAGGACGCGCGGTACTGAAGCAGGCAGCAGGTGCCGGCCGTCACACAACACGGTTCCTGCATCTCTACGTCATGTCGATGTCATTGGTGCTGCCGACACTCGGGGGCTTCTCTCCCTTCAAGGTCCGGTATCGATGCGAACGATTGCGCGCTTTCCCCGTGTTTCGCTGCTTGCCCTGCTGATCGCCCCCGCACTGGACGCCCTGGCCGAAGCACCGCAGGGCGAGACGGCCGAAGCGCGCAGCAGCGATGCCCGCACCCTCGACCAGGTGCAGGTGATCGGCCAGGCCACCAGCTACGCCAAGACCTCGGTGCGCGCAGAAACACTGAACCGGCAGACGGTGATGAGCAGCGTCAACGATGCGCTCAATGAAGTGCCGGGCGTGGTGGTCAGCGAGGCCGATGCCACCGGTTCGTCGGTGTGGGGCACGCAGATCAGCATGCGCGGCTTCGTCACCAACCGCGATACGCAGCAGATCGGCACCACCATCGACGGCCTGCCGAACGGTGGTTCGGGCTACGGCGGTGGATCGCTGGCCAACCGCTACATCGACACCCTTGATCTGGAGACGGTGGAAGTGAGCCAGGGCACCGCCGATATCTCCTCGCGCTCGAACGAGGCGCTGGGCGGCACGCTCAACTTCCTCACCAGCGATCCGCTGCAGGACAGCCGCCTGCGCTTCGTGGTCGGTGCCGGTGACAACGAGGCACGCAAGTACTACGTGCGCTACGACACCGGCCTGCTCGGCGGCCACACCCGCGCCTGGGTCAGTGCCTCCTCGTCGAAGGTGCACGACTGGATCGACGGCACCGGCCACGCCAGCAACGACCACATCGCCGGCAAGTTCATCACCGAACTGGACCGCTGGACGCTGACCGGCTACCTGTCCTACAACGACGCCGACGAGCCCGAATACACCAGCGTTTCGCCGACGGGCTTCGCAACCAACCCGGAGCGCGACAACCTGGTCGGCACCCTCACCGGCATTCCCTACCTGGACCAGAACTACCGCTCCGGTTCACGCGCCCTGCGCGAGAACACCTTCGGCTACCTGCGTGCGGCCTTTGACGGCGGCAATGGTTTCAAAGCGTCGGTGGCCGCCTATGGGCATCGCATGCAGGGCCGCGGTGACTGGCTGCCACCGTACCTGGCGCAGGTCAGCGATGATGGTGCGGGCCGCCCCGAGTCGGAGTACCTCGGTGGCAAGACCGTGTACGGCGGCAGCAACCGCGGCCAGATCTTCTTCGTCAATCCTGATGGCAGCGCGGCACAGCGGCTGGCCAGCTGCACGCCACGGTTGGGCTTCACCGCCGAGTACGATCCGAACTGCTACGCCGGCAACGTGCTGGGCGCGCAGTCGTATCGCCACACCCACTACGACAACGATCGCAAGGGCGTGACCGCCGACGTCGAGTGGCGGCAGACCTTCGGCGCGGTCGACAACACGATCCGCGGCGGCCTGTGGGTGGAGAAGCTGGACCGTTCGGCGCGCCGCGACTGGCACCGCCTGCTCAACGTCGGCCAGAGCATCGACTTCGACCACCAGCCGTACTGGGTTCAGTTCGAAGACAAGTACAAGGTCGACGAGCAGATGTACTACGTGGAGGACGTGGCGCGCTTCGGGCCGTTCAGTGCACGCCTGGGCGTGAAGCAGTTCTTCGTCGACCAGTCGCGTCGCCGCGTGATCGGCGCCAGCGAACACGTGACCTCCGATTCCAAGTCCGACCCGTTGCTGTCGACCGGTTTCACCTGGGCGCCGGGCGTGGAAGGCATGGAGTTTTTCGCCGGCTTCTCGCAGAACTTCGCCGCCATTCCCTCCGGCGTGCTCGGCGAGACCGACCCGCAGCGCTTCCGCAACGTCGAACCGGAGACCGCCGACAACATCGAAGTGGGCATGCGCATCAGCCGCTGGCCGCTGACCGCCTCGGTGACCCTGTACAACATCAAGTTCGACAACCGCATCGTCTATCTGCCGGCAGGTTTCGTCAGCGGCATCGACTACCTGGGCGAGACCGACGGTGTCTACGAGAACTTCGGCGGCGTGGAAAGCAACGGCCTGGAAGCCGCGTTCGGCTATGGTTGGGACAACGGCTGGCGGCTCAACGCCGCCTACACCTACAACCGCTCCAAGTACCTGGGCAGTGGCGATGCAGCACGCGATACCCAGCTGGGCATCGTCGATGGCGCCAAGGTGATCGGCCAGCCCGAACAGACCCTGGTGCTGTCGGCGGACTGGCAGGGCGAGAACTGGAACTTCGGCCTGTCCGGCCGTTACCTGGGCACGCGCTATCTCGACGCCGCCAACGTCAACAAGCTGCCCTCGGCCACCGTGTTCAACGCCAACATCGGCTTCGACCTGCAGGGGCTGTCGCCGCGCCTGAAGGGCATGGGTGCCAACCTGGTGGTGAGCAATCTCACCGACAAGCGGTATCTTGCAGGGGTGGACGGCCGCGACAACGCCTTCATCGGCGCCCCGCGCACCGTCGGCATCTCCTTCCGTGTGGACCTGTGAGTGAGCCCGTGACCGATATCGGCCGACGCCGGTTGTTGCAGGCCGGCGTTGCCGCCGGCCTTTCCCCGCTGCTGCCCAGCATCGCCCGGGCCGCAGCGATCGCGCCTGCGGCGCAGACGCGCAGCCTCGAAGACCTGCAGCACATCGTGGTGTTCATGCAGGAGAACCGTTCGTTCGACCACTACTTCGGCACGCTGCCTGGGGTACGTGGTTTCGGTGATCGCTTCGTGGCCCCTGCCGCGGCCCTGCTGGCCGGTGGCCGCACCCGCAGCCTGTGGCTGCAGCCCGACGCGAGCGGCGCGCGCGCGATCGCGCCGTTCCCGCTGGATACCGCCGCGCACTTCGGCTACATGCGGGTGGAAGGCACACCGCACACCTGGCCGGACGCACAGCGTGCCTGGGACCACGGGCGCATGGGGCAATGGCCGAAGGCCAAGCAGAACCACTCGATGGGCTACTTCCAGCGCAGCGACCTGCCGTTCCAGTTCGCGCTGGCCGACGCCTTCACCATCTGCGACGCCTATCACTGCGCGATGCAGGCCGGCACCAACCCGAACCGGGTGTTCCTGTGGACTGGCCACAATGATGCACACGCGCGTGCAGGTGGCCCGGTGATCGCCAACTCGCACGACAACTTCCCGGAACAGGGCGGGCATCCGGCGTCGTACCGATGGACCAGCCATGTCGAGCGCCTGCAGAAGGCGGGCGTGTCCTGGCAGATCTACCAGGACATGGCCGACAACTTCACCGACAACCCGCTGGCCGGTTTCGAGGTATTCCGCCAGGCCCATCGCGCCGCGCCGGGGCATGACCCGCAGTTGCGCGCACGCGGCGTCAGCACCCGTGGCCTGGCGCAGCTGCGCCAGGACGTGATCGGTGGGCGCCTGCCGCAGGTCAGCTTCATCATTGCCGACGCGGCCGGCAGCGAGCATCCCGGCCCCTCCAGCCCCGCCCAGGGCGCGGCCTATACCGCGCGCGTGCTGGACGCGCTGACCGCCGATCCAGAGGTGTGGAGCCGCACCGCGCTGTTGCTGATGTTCGACGAGAACGACGGCTTCTTCGACCACATGCCGCCACCGGCACCGCCTTCACCGCTGGGCACCGGCTGGGCCGGTGCGTCTTCGGTCAGTACCGAGGGCGAGTACCACCGCCATCCGGCACCGGGCGACGAGAAGTACGACCTCGCCGAACTGCGTGGCCGCCCATATGGGCTGGGTCCGCGCGTGCCGCTGTATGTGATCTCGCCGTGGAGCCGCGGTGGCTGGGTCGATTCGCAGGTGTACGACCACACCTCGGTCATACGGTTGATCGAACGTCGCTTCGGTGTGGCCGCACCGGACATCTCGCCGTGGCGCCGCGCGGTCTGCGGCGACCTGAGCAACGCGTTCGACTTCGCCCAGCGCGATACCCGCCCGTTCGTACGCGGCCTGCCGGACGTGAGCGCGGTGGCCGCGCGCGCCGCCGCCCTGCCGGGACGCACCGTGCCCGCGTTGCCCGAGGGACTGAAGCCGGCGAAACAGGAAAGCGGCGTGCGCCCGGCGCGTGCCCTGCCCTACCGGCCGCAGGCATCGATTGCCGCTGTCGACGCCTCGGGTGTGGATCTGGCGCTGTCCTGCGAAGGCGCAGCAGCAGTGCTGCATGTTTACGACCGGCTGCGGCTGGATGCGGTGCCACGCCGCTACACGCTGCTGCCGGGCATGCCGCTGCGCGAGCGCTGGCCGCTGGACGCCCAGGGTCGCTATGACCTGTGGCTGCTGGGCCCGAACGGCTTCCACCGCCACTTCCAGGGAGCGGCCACGGGTCCTGCCGTGCAGGCTTCAACCGATCGTGCGGATGGCCAACTGCGGCTCCGCCTGCGCAATCTGGGTGACAGCGCGCAGCAGGTGCGTGTGCAGCCGGGCGCCTATGCCGGGCATATGCCCGAGCAGACGCTGGTGCTGCCCGCACATGCAGAGACCGCGTTGGCGTGGGACGCAACGCCCACCGCAGGCTGGTACGACCTGCTCGTCGGTGCGGGCGACAGTGCCCTGCGCCTGGCCGGCCGCGCCGAGGATGGGCGCCCCGGCACCAGTGATCCGGCGATGGGCAGCGAGCCATTGCGGTTCGAGCACGATTGAAGGATCTCTGTAGAGCCAAGCCCATGCTCGGCTGCTTTTCCGGTCAGTTATCGAAGAGCTGCCGAGCATGGGCTCGGCTCTACAGGCCAGACCGGTAGGATCAGGCCTCCTGCAGCCCCGGCCGGCCGTGCTCCACCGCGTAGCGCTTCCAGCTCTGCACCGCGCCATTCGGCTGCATCACGGTATCCAGCGTCTTCATGTCGCCGATCCACGCATCGCGGGTGACATCGCACAGCACGTAGCCACGCTTGTCGATGGTCGCCTTCAGATAGGGGCTGTGCGCAAGCTGGTTCCTGGCATACGCGTCCACACCCTGGCCATCGGCGCCGGAAGTGATCGACGTGGCGAGGAACTCGCTGGAGATCACGCCCGAGTCACGGTGGTCCTGCACCAGATCACTCGCATAGTGGCGATGCGCGTCGCCGCAGGCAGTCACTACGTTGCCGAAGCCCACCTTCTGGATGTGGTCAAGCAGGCGCCGGCGGCTGTCCAGATAGCCTGACCACTGGTCGTCGGACGATTGCACCACGCCGTCCTTCTCGCGCATGTAGTTGCCCAGCGCCACCTGGTGGGCGATCGTGTGCCAGCGTGGTGCAGCATCGGCCAGGCCGTCGAACAGCCAGCGCTCCTGCTTCGCCCCCACAATGCTGCGCTCCGGCGATTCCACCTCCTCACGCAACGCCATGTTCACCTGCTTGCTGCGGTACTGGCGGGTGTCGAGCAGGTGCAGGTCCATCAGCGTGCCGTAGCGTGCGCGCCGGTACATCTGCATGTGGCCATCGCGCGGGAATGCCGGGCGGCGCAGTGGCATGTTCTCGTAGTAGGCCTGGAACGCCTGTGCGCGACGCAGCAGGAACACTTCGCTGGGCGTGTCATCCTGGTCTTCGGCACCGGCCCAGTTGTTGTCCACTTCATGGTCGTCAAAAGTGACGAACCACGGTGCCGCCGCATGCGCGGCCTGCAGGTCGGGATCGCTCTTGTACTGGGCGTAGCGGCGGCGGTAATCATCCAGCGTGTAGATCTGCGGGCCGACGTGGTTGCGCAGGTTGGTGAACGGCTGGCCGTTCATCTTCCGCAGGCCCGGCTGGCTTTCGCCTTCGTAGATGTAATCACCGTAGTGGAAGACGAAATCCAGCGGTTCCTCGGCGATGCGCCGCCACGCGGTGTAGTGGCCTTCTTCGTAGTGCTGGCAACCGGCCACCGCAAAACGCACACGATCCACTGCGGCCGTGGCTGCGGGCAGCGTGCGGGTACAACCGACCGCACTGGCGTGGCCGCCTACGGTGAAGCGGTACCAGTAGGGCCGTCCGGGCGCCAACCCGTCCAGCTCCACGTGCACGGCGTGGCCGAGTTCGGGATGCGCCATTGCCGAACCCTGGCGCACCACCTTGCGCATGCCATCGTCTGCTGCCAGTTGCCACTCGACCGCCATCGGCCGGGTCGGCATGCCACCGCCGAACACCAGCGGTTCGGTCGCCAGGCGCGTCCACAGCACCATGCCATCGGCCGAGGGATCACCCGAGGCCACGCCCAGGGTGAAGGGTGTGCTGGCAAAGCGCGGCTTGGCCAGCAGGTTGCGCGGGTTCAGCGCGGTGGCATCGGCCTGCGCGGCCAGCGCGTGTGCCGTGCCCATCCAGGCACCGGCAGCGGACAGGCCGGCCAGGGCCAGGAATCGCCTGCGATTGATCGTCTCCACGGCTGTGCCCTCAGTTGTAGATGATGTGGAAGTAGAAGAAGCGGCCGTAGTCGTCGATCTCGGTACGGAAGCGCCCGTTCGGGCCGGTGCTGTAGGTCGGCTGGGTGTTGAACAGGTTCTTGGCTTCGTACTTCAGCGTCACGTGCCTGCTGAGCTTGTGGCTGAAGCCCATGTTGAAGGTCATGTATGGGTCGTAGTACGAATCCAGCCACTGGGTGTCGCCGAAGTCGACCAGCATCCGGCTGCGGTAGGTGCCGGACAGGCGCAGCTGCGCGCTCTTCCACGGCATGCGCCAGATCACCGAACCATTGAGCGACCAGTCCGGCTGGTACAGCAGGCGATCCAGGCGGCGCTCGGTGCCATCGCTGATGCGGTAGTTGGTCTGGCCTTCCAGCCGCGTAGCGTTGAAGTACATGTCGAAGCGCTGGCGGCCCCACTGCAGGTTGCGGTTGGCCACCGCGAACTCGACGCCGCGCAGCGTGGACTCGTCGGTGTTCATCGGCTGGGTGACCCGGTAGCGGGCATCGCCCACGTTCTCGAAGGTGGTCAGGGTGTAGATGTCGTCCTTGATCACCTTGTCGAACAGCGCCACCGAGACCAGGCCGTTGTTTCCGTTGAAGTACAGGTCCCACGCCAGGTCGATGTTGGTGGAACGGCGCGGCTGCAGATCGGCATTGCCCTGCTTGATGGTGCAGAAGCCCCTGCCCTCCTCGTCATCGCCACAGCTGGTGCTGGTGGCCTGGGCGATGTTGCTCGGCGTCGGCCGGCCCAGCGTGCGGCTGGCGGAGAAGCGCAGGCGCTGGTCCTCCCTCAGCCTGAACGTCGCATTCAACGAAGGCAGCAGGTTGTTGTAGCCACCGCTCGTATTGCGGAAGGCGGAGGTATAGGTAGTGCCGCCATCATCGCTGAACGGGCTGTAGGCATCGAAGCGGGTGTGGTCGTAGCGCAGGCCGCCGATCAGCAGCAGCCGGTCCCAGGCGTAGTGCGCGGATACATAGGCATTGGTGATGTCCTCCACATACTTGTAGTCGCTGGTGAAGTTGGCATTCGGATACGCCGCATTGTTGTTGCCCAGTTTCGGCAGCAGTTCCTCGTTCCACTTGCGGTTGTCGATCAGCGGGAAGCCCGGCACGCTGCCCAGCAGCGTCGAACCCGGATACAGGTAATCGTTGAGCGTGGCATTGCTCTTGAAGTAGTCGAAGTCGATGTCCTGCCAGATCTTCAGATGGCGGTACTCGGCGCCGGTGGCCAGGCCGAAGCCACGCGCATCGGCGTCGATGTTGTAGCTGAAATCCGCGCGCAGGTTGTCGATGCTCTCCTTGGCATCGCGCGGGGAGACATAGGCCTGCGCCGGATTGAGCTTGAACGCGGAGCTGGTCAGCAGGCTGGAATCGGAAACCGCCACCGCGTTGGGGAACCCGTGGCTGTCGTTCTCGTAGTCGACGAACAGATTGCTTGGGTAGGCGCGCACACCCCAGTAGACCTGGTTGTTGTGGAAGGTCTCTTCGGTATGGCCGCCACGCAGGGTCAGCCGCGAACGGTCGCCCATGTCCCAGTTGAAACTGGCGATGGCACCACGGTTGCTGCGGTCCCAGCGGTCGTGACGGTTCTTGATGTAGATGCTGTTGATCTGGGTGGTGCCGCTGTCCTCGGTCTGGTTGCGGATCGGGAACTTGGCATTGCCGTACAGATCGGTCTTGTTCATCGTCGAGTTCTCGTAGAACCGGTACGAGTACAGCAGCAGCGATGCGTAGAACGGATCATCCGAGGGCTTCCACTCAAGCTTGGCGGAGCCACCGAAGTTGGTGATGAAGTTGGTATAGGTGCCGGTGCTGAAGTTGCCAGGCGCACGCAGCCCGTTCCAGCCCTTGGCCTCGTCCGGACCGGTGGTACCGTCGGCGAGGTATTTGCCAGCGTCGTTGTAGTAGTAGTTCGACTCCACCCAGCGCTTGACGCTGTTGCGTGAACGCTGCTCGTAGCGTGCCACCGCAACGATGCCGAACTCCTGGTCGGCGCCGAACTGGTTGGAGGACACCATCTTGGCGCTCTTGCCGAAGTGGCCCAGAGTCTCGTGGTTTCCGCCTGCGCTGCGCTCGACGTTGGTCTCGGCGGTGGAATAGATGCCCGCCACATCGGCAAACACGTACTTGCCGGACCGGTCGAAAGCACTGCGGCTGATGATGTCGATCACGCCGCCGATCGCATCCGGTGCCTGCTCCGCACTGAAGCTCTTGTAGATGTCGGTACGGGTGCCGATGTCGCTGGGAATCAGCTGCAGGTTGTTCATTCGCTCGCCGGAGCCACTGCCTCCCACGCTGGCAATCGCGATGCCATCGATGGTGGTGTAGTTGAGGTTGGCCTGTACGCCGCGCACGGTCACGTAACGTGGCTCGCCGGCATCCTCCACCGCACTCAGGCCTGGAGCGGCCATCAGGCTCTCGGCCAGGGTCTCGTCGCCGTAGCTGTCCATCTCGTCGTAGACCACCGAATCCTTGATCACTGGCGACGACTTCTTCTGGTCGATCACCTCGTGCGCGGCAATCACCTTGACGGTGTCCAGGGTCGGCGCCACCACCGCCTCTGCCTCGCGCGGCTTCGGCGCGGCCGGCTTCGGCGCGTTGCTTACGGGCGCCGGATCGATGGCGATAACGTTGCCATCGACCACGGTGTAGCCCAGGCCGGTCCCGGCCAGCAGTGCGTCCAGCGCCTGCTTGACGGTAGCACCGCGCGGCACCGCACCGGCCATGCGCGCATCACCGCCGGCCGAGTACAGGAACTGCACTCCGGAACTGCGCGACAACTGCTCCAGTGCACGTGCCAACGGCTGCGCCGCGATCGGCGCCGAAACGCGGGCCTCAAGGCCATCGGCAGTGGCCGCGACCGCCAGCGGCACGCTGCAGGGAGACAGGGCGAGGATGATCGACAGGTAGAGCGTGTTGCGCATCACGGGTCCTTGGAAGAGAGAAGGCAGCAGGCGCCGCTGCGTGGCTCGGCAGTGGCTTCTCCCAAGTAAGAGCCCGCATCCACCGAAGTGGAGAACGCGGATTCGATGAATTTTTTCTGACAGTCCACGGCCACGTCGGCCTCAGCGACTGCCGACCCGCACGGTGTCGCCTTCGCGCCTCACCAGGAAACGCGGGTCGCGTTCGAGGAAGGCCTGCAGCGCACCGATGCGATGCGCATCGAGACTGCCCGACAACCGTGCCGATGCAGCGCCTTCGTCCAGCACGCGGACCTGTACCTGGTTGTGCCGGTTGAAGTCAGCGGCTACCTCGTCCAGCCGCTCATCCAGGAAGGACACCTTGCGTTGCTGCCAGTCCAGCAGCATCGACAACGGTACATCCAGCGACTCCACCGCATGGCTGCGCGCGTCGACCTGCACCACCCGGCCTTCGCCCAGTTGCGCAAGACGCCGGGCGTCCGCACCCTGGCTCCAGATCTCCACCTCGCCGGAAACCACGCCGATGCGCGTGCTCTGCAACCGTCGCGCGACATCGAACACCGTGCCAATGTCTCGAATCTCGAGGCCGTTCACCTCCACCTCGAACGGACGGCGGTCACGGGCGATGTCGAACGTGGCCTCACCCTGCAATAGCTCCACCTTGCGGCTGAACCAGCCCATGCGTACCCGCAGGCGGCTGTCCGCGTTGAGCCGCACCTGGGTCTGGTCGGGCAGCACCAGGTCACGCAATTCACCATGGTCGGCGCTGTACAGCTGCGCGGTGGGCATCAGCTGCGGAACCAGGCCCACGCCGAGCAGGGCCGTACAGGCTGCGGCAGCCATCACCCACCAGCGCGCACGCCCCCGAGGCCGCACAGCGCGCGGCGGCGCATGCACGCTACCGAACAGCGGCACCACCTTGGCGGCGATCTGCCGCGGTGGCACCGGCGCCTCTTCAGGCAACGGCGATTGCAGCGCCTCACCGACCTGCCGGTGCAGCGCGAGGGCGCGCATATAGGCGCGCACATGCTCCGGCGAGCACTTCATCCAGTCCAGGAACGCAACCCGCTCGGCCTCACCCAGTGTTCCGTCGCGATTGCGCAGGAACCAGCCCATGGCCTCGCAGGCGATCGTGTCGTCGGCCACGGTCGATGAGTTCCGGCTCATGTGTGCTCCCTGGCGCCCAGCGCCTTCCTGCAGGCCTCCAGCCCCCTGCCGATGTGCTTGCGCACCATGTGCACCGACACCTGCAGCTGCTGGCTGATTCCCGGGCAGTCCAACCCGTCGCGGTAGTGCAGCTCCATCACCCGCCGCGTGGTTGCCGGCAGTCGTGCGATGGTGCTGCGGATATCACTCCAGCGCTGCGCACGCTCGAATTCACCCTCGATGTCTTCTTCGCTTTTCAGCACTTCGGCCAACAGATCGACATCTTCCAGCGGCGGCAGCGACGACCGCGCGCGCGCATGCTCGCGCGCCAGGTTGGCCGCCACAGTGAACAGGTAGGCTTCCGGGTTCTCGACCGCATCGGCATCTTCGCCGGTGCTGCGCAGCAGGCGCAGGTAGACCTCCTGCGCCAGGTCTTCGGCATCCTCGCTGGCCGAACCGCGACGCAGGAAGAAGCCACGCAACAGCCGGCGCCGCAGTTGGTAGCTCTTCTCCCAGATCCTCACGCTGTTCACGGCCGGCCAACCACCCCGAGGCTGGAAAGCCCCGCAGGGTGACCGCCATCGATGACAGTGGCGTTTCAACGACCGGCAGGCAGCCGCTAGAATGCGGCCCCTGCACTGTCCCGGCAGCCCGCACAAGGAGTGCTCCCATCAACGCACGCACCGCCATCAACACCCTCAGCAGCCTGCTGTTCCTGCTGCTGGTCGCCCACACCACCGCCTACCAGCAGCAGATGTGGCCGCCCAGCCGGGTCATCCATGTGCATCCGGTAGTCGTCGTCCTCGCCTATGCGCTAGGTGTGCTCACGCTGCTGCTGTGGATCGGCGGCCGACGTGCACCGGAATCCGCCCAACGCCTGGCGCGCTGGCTGCCCATCGTCGCCTGGTGCCTGCTGGGCGTCGGCGTGGCGATCATCCCGGTGTTCCTGCCTGGGCTGTCCCCGGCCTGATCAGCGGCCGCACCCAGCGCATGCGCGCATGATACGGCGCGCGGTGCCAACCCTTGCTTGCCAGAGACCCAAGCCGGGCCCGCCTATCGAAGCCAGGGGGCCCGGCCTACGCTTGTCTTCTCGGTGGCCGCCACGGTCGCCCTTCGCGTCACGGCCCCGCCGTTGCGACCCCGCTCCAGTGCTGTGCGCCCTGCCGGTGTTGTCGCCCAGGCAGAGCCGGCGCCTTCTGGAGACCGTCATGAACCAAGCACTGATCCCCTTCGATACCGACCCGCTGGAAACGCGGGAGTGGCGTGAATCGCTGGAGGCGGTGATGCAGGCCGGCGGCCGGCCGCGCGCGCACTACCTGATCGACCAGCTGAGCGATCTGGACGCGCAGCAGCACGGCGACCTGCATACCCGTGCCTGGACCGCCTACGTCAACACCATCCCGCCCGAGCGCCAGCCGGCCTACCCGGGAGACCTGGCCATCGAGCGCCGCCTGAATGCGATGATCCGCTGGAATGCGATGGTGATGGTGCTGCGTGCCGGCAAGCATTCCAACGTCGGCGGCCACATCGCCACCTACCAGTCCGCGGCGGTGCTGTACGACGTCGGCTTCGATCACTTCTTCCGTGGCCGCACCGACACCTTCGACGGCGACATGATCTACATCCAGGGCCATTCGGCGCCGGGCATCTACGGCCGCGCGTACGTGGAGGGCCGCATCGATCCGGCACGGATGGACAACTTCCGCCGCGAAGCCGGCCGCGAAGGCCTGTCCTCGTATCCACACCCGCGCCTGATGCCGGAGTTCTGGCAGTTCCCCACCGTATCGATGGGGCTGGGCCCGCTGACCGCCGCCTACCAGGCGCGCTACATGCGCTACCTGGAATACCGCGGCCTGAAAGAACACCAGGGCCGCAAGGTCTGGGCCTTCCTCGGTGACGGCGAGATGGACCAGCCCGAATCGCTGGCGGCAATTTCCCTGGCCGGCCGCGAGCGGCTGGACAACATCGTGTTCGTGGTCAACTGCAACCTGCAGCGCCTGGACGGTCCGGTACGCGGCAACGCCAAGGTCATCCAGGAACTGGAAGGCACCTTCCGCGCGGCCGGCTGGAACGTGATCAAGCTGATCTGGGGCAGCGGCTGGGACGACCTGCTGGTCCGCGACCACAGCGGCCTGCTGCGCCAGCGCATGATGGAATGCGTGGATGGCGACTACCAGACCTTCAAGTCGCAGAGCGGCGCCTATGTGCGCGAACACTTCTTCGGCCGTTACCCCGAGCTGCTGGAGCTGGTCGCGCACATGAGCGACGACGAGATCTGGGCGCTGGCACGTGGTGGCCACGATCCGCAGAAGGTGTACGCCGCCTACCAGCAGGCGGTGAACACCCGCGGCCGGCCGACGGTGATCCTGGCCAAGACGGTCAAGGGTTTCGGCATGGGCGAAGCCGGCGAAGGCCAGAACATCAACCACCAGCTGAAGAAGATGAGCGCCGATGCGGTGCGCGCCTTCCGCGACCGCTTCAACCTGCCGGTCAGCGACGAGCAGCTGGAGGAGATGCCCTATCTGCGTCCGGAGCCCGGCAGCGCCGAGGCCGCCTACTTCGCCGAGCGCCGCCGCATCCAGGGCGGCCAGCTGCCGGCGCGGCTGGCGAAGGTCGATCCGCTGCCGTTGCCGCCGTTGTCGATCTTCAACACCCAGCTGCAGGGCAGCGGCGATCGTGGCCAGTCCACCACCATGGGCTTCGTGCGCATCCTCACCAGCCTGCTGAAGGACCCGGACCTGGGCAAGCTGGTGATTCCGATCGTGCCCGATGAATCGCGCACCTTCGGCATGGAAGGCCTGTTCCGCCAGATCGGCATCCACTCCTACCTGGGCCAGCTGTATACCCCGCAGGATGCCGGCCAGCTGAGCTATTACAAGGAAGCCAAGGACGGCCAGATCCTGCAGGAAGGCATCAATGAATCCGGTGCGATCTGTTCGTGGATCGCCGCCGGCACCGCCTACAGCAACCACGGCCTGGCCACGATTCCGTTCTACATCTTCTATTCGATGTTCGGCCTGCAGCGTGTCGGTGACCTGGCCTGGGCCGCTGCCGATGCACGTACCCGCGGCTTCCTGCTCGGCGCCACGTCGGGCCGCACCACGCTGATGGGCGAAGGCCTGCAGCACGATGACGGCCACAGCCACGTGCTGTCGTCGGTGATTCCGAGCTGCGTGTCCTACGACCCGACCTACAACTACGAGCTGGCGGTGATCATCCATGACGGCCTGCGCCGCATGTATGTCGACCAGGAAGACATCTACTACTACATCACCGTGCTCAACGAAAACTACCCGCAGCCGGCACTGCCGGAGGGCGTGGAAGCGGGCATCCTGAAGGGCCTGTATCTGCTGCATCCGGCAGCCGCCGATACCGCCTCGCAGCCACGCGTGCAGCTGATGGGCAGCGGCTCGATCCTGCGCGAAGTGGAAGCCGCGGCAGAACTGCTGCAGCAGGACTTCGGCGTCGCCAGCGATGTGTGGAGCGCCACCAGCCTGACCGAACTGCGCCGCGACGGCCTGGCCGCCGAACGCTGGAACCTGCTGCATCCGGCCGAGGAGCCGCGCGTACCCTACGTGCAGCAGTGCCTGCAGGGCCATGAAGGCCCGGTGGTGGTGGCCACCGACTACATGAAGATCGTAGGCGACCAGATCCGTCCCTTCGTCAACGACCGCCGCTTCACCGCACTCGGCACCGATGGCTTCGGCCGTTCCGACACACGTGAATCGCTGCGCACCTTCTTCGAAGTGGATCGCCACTTCATCGTGCTGGCCGCCCTGAAATCACTGGCCGACGAAGGCCGCATCGAGCGCTCGCGGATGCAGGAGGCCATCGACAAGTACGGCATCGACACCGGCAAGCGCGACCCGGCTACGGTATAAGGCTGCTGCATTCACCACGCCCGCTGTGCGGGCGTGGTGCAGGCGGCGCCGCTACGGTATCCGCTTGAACAGATTGGTCTGCAGGATCGGCGTACCGTCGTGACCGTAGAACGCCTTGGTCTCGGTCATCGTCGTACGGTCGGCCGCCACGGTATAGATGCGGGTGGAGGCCGGCGTGCCGTGGTCCACCAGCTGCATCACCAGGGTGTTCGGCGCCGGCAGTTTCAGGTTGGCCTTGTCCGCACCGTAAGTACCGGACAAGGGCCCCGGCGTGCCGTCCAGCGCCAGCGTGCCGTCGGACTTCATGGTCTTGCCGTCGTGCAGGACGATGTCCACATGTGAACTCCAACGCCCTGCACCGGCGTCCTTGAACTCGAGCACCACATGCTTCGGGCGCTGCGCTTCGGGAAGTGCAGACGTGGCGATATCCAGCGACCAGCGCCCCAGCAGCGGTGAGCGCGAAGCTTCCACTGCCAGCGCCGGAACGGCGGAGAGCGAAAGCGCAGACAACAACACAGCGGACAACAGTTTCATACGTTGCTCCGTTCCAGTGAAGAAAGCGCTGCGTGACGCGTGGTGGGGGCAGCAGGGCAAATGCTGCACGCCCGCGGCAGGGGGTGCAAGCCACGCGCTGAATGCCCGGCCACCCGCCATGTCAGGACCATGTCACACAGGGGTAGTAGAACGATCCAGCATCTCCGGCTCTTCTCCCCCAGTACACGGCGTTGAACGCGCAGCCCTCGCCACGGCACCTCTATGCCGCCGGCCACTTTGCCCGCACCCTGGCCTGGTCATTCGTGGATCTGGTGCTGGGCTACTACCTGCACGCCCGGCTGGGGCTGTCGGCGGCCCACACCGGCCAGCTGCTGGCCATTTCACTGGCCTACAGCAGCCTGCTCGATCTGCTGCTGGCCGCCGTGTTCACCCGCCTGCGCAACCAGCAGCGCCTCGCCCTGCGCCTGCAGCTCATCGGCGGGCTCGGCACGGCGGCCAGCGCCTGCCTGCTGTTCAGCCCGGGCAACGCAACCGAGCCCGCCTTCCTGCCATTGCTGGTCGCATCGTTGCTGTTCCGTACCTGCTATGCAGTCTACGACGTGGCCCAGAACGCGTTGACGTCGTTGCTGCCCCGTGACGAGGTCGAGGCCATGCGCTATGTCTCCACCCGCGCCGTGGTAGTGCCGATCTCCAAGCTGTGCATTGCCTCGGCGCTGTTCGTCGTGGTCGGTACGCCTGCGTCCCAGGGCAGTGGCAACGCGTTGCTGATCTGCATGGTCATCGGCGTGCTGATCGCGGCCGCTGCGCTTCCTTTGGCCTGCGTCGCAACGCCCCCACGGCCCAGCGCAACCAGGACGCCCGCTGCTGTTGCCCTGCCCCTGCCAGCGCTGCTGCCGGTTCTGCTGGCCGCGGCGGCGGAGACGACGCTGGTCGGCCTGGCAGGGCGTCTGTTCCCCTTCGCCGAACATGGGGCAGCGCTGACCTTCGCGATGGTGGCGGGCATGGTGGTTGCCCCCTGGCTCTGCCTGCGCCTGCGTACAACGCTGCACAGCGAGACCGGGATGCTCGCGTTGATGTCGGTGCTGGCCGTCGGAGCCGTCGGCGTGTACCTGGCCCTCCCCTCCACGCCCATAGCGATTGCATGTGCCGCGACCCACGGGACGGCGGTGGCCAGCGTCGGCCTGGTACTGTGGCGACGCACCGCGCTGATCGCCCGTCGCCACGCCATCCATGGCGGACGCGACGATGACCTCAGCTGCTTTGCACTGCTCACCGGAACCATGAAGCTATCCATCGCGGCCTCTTCATTGCTGCTGGGCGAAGTGCTGCCCGGTATACAGGCGGGCGATCTGGACACCTCGGTCACCCTGGTCTCGCTGGTCGCCATCGGCAGCCTGCTTTCGCTGGCTGCATTGGCCTGGCCCATCCCTCCAGCACGCACCGAGGGCCTGCGCCCGTGAGCCTGGCCCCGACATCGCGGCTGCGCCGCAAGCCGCTGATCGCGCTGGAGGCCGACCATAAGCGCATCATCTGGCTGTTGCGCACGATGGGCGCGGTTCCCCGCATCACCATCGCCCACCAGCTGGGCATGCACAACGGCGCGTTGACCCGCCTGGCGCGTGAGCTGCTGATGCTGGAAGTGATCGAGGAGCAGGAACAGCTGTCCGATGGCCAGCGCGGCCGTCCGTCGGTGCCACTAGCGCTGTCCGGCCGGGGCGGCTATGCCGCCGGTGCCACGGTGCATCCCGGTTGGCTGGAGATCGCACTGGTGGATTTCGCCGGTCAGCTCATCGCCCGTGATGCCACCGCATTCGACAGCGCAGATCCCCACGATTTCGTCCATTGCGTGGACCAGCGCCTGCGCAGCCTCACCAGCAGCACCGGACTGATGCGCGCGCGGTTCCTTGGCCTCGGCGTGGCCGTTCCGGGGCCCGTGGTCGAAACCGGTCCGGCACGCCGGCACGCGGTGGACTGGCTGCATGGCTGGCGCGACATCGACAACGACCAGTTCTTCGAAGACTACTTCGGCTTCCCGGTGTGGGTGGAGAACGATGCAACCCTGGCGGCGTTGGCAGAGTATTACGACAGCGGTCTGATCCGCGACTGCGCTTCGGCGCTGCTGCTGTATGTCGGCCACGGCGTGGGTGGCGGCGTGATCCACCGGCGTGATGTGATGCGCGGTGAGTTCGGCAATGCAGGCGACATCGGCCGCCTGTTCCGCATGGACGCACCGCGCCCCTCGGGTATCGACCTGCTGGCCACGTTGCGCGAGGCCGGCGCCGGAATTCCTTCGTTGTTCGAGCTGGAGGCCTGCCTGGAAAGCCATGCCGGCATTATCAGTGCCTGGGCCGAACGCGCGGGAAACCAGCTGGGCGCAGCGGCCAATACCGGCGTGGCGTGGCTCGATCCGGGCGCCGTGATCCTGTCCGGTTCGCTGCCCCGCCAGGTACTGGAAGCGTTGGGGCAACACCTGCAGCAGCCGGCACGCTGGAGCAGCGCGCTGGACAGCCTGCGCCTGCCGCAGGTGCATGTGTCACGGCTGGGAGGATCTGCGGTATCGGTGGGCGCGGCGCTGCTGCCGATCCACCAGCTGGGCGCCGATGCCATCGTTTAATTGTTTATTTCCGCCGAAGTAAACAATTCCGTCATCGCCCGGACCTACCGTGCAGCGGTCCCCCTTCCCTGCATGGCCGCCCTCCGATGAACATCAGCCCCCTGGTCCTGGGAATCTCCCTGGCCTTGATATCCCTGCACGGCAACGCTTCTGCGCAGGACGCCCCGGTCCAGAACCAGGGCAGCGTCGACGCCGCAACGCTGGATGCGGTGGTCGTCACCGGTGCGGCGCGCACCCAGCGTCGTTTCGATGCGTCCTTCGCAGTCAATTCGCTCAGCCGCGAAGACGTGCAGAAACTCGCACCGAAAAGCTATGCCGACCTGCTCGGGTCCGTGCCCGGCATCCATGTCGAAGCCACCGGCGGCGAGGTGCAGAACATCACCCGGCTGCGCGGCATTCCCACCGATCGTGGCTTCATCGCCTTCCAGCAGGACGGCCTGCCGCTCTACCAGGAGCTGGATGGCCACTTCTTCAATTCCGGCGACGGCATGAACCGGTTCGACGTGATGAACCAGCGGGTGGAGATCGTGCGTGGTGGTCCGGCGCCGATCTATGCGAGCAGTGGCGGCGCCATCGTCAACAACATCCTGGCCGAGGGCTCGGAACAGACCCACGGCAAGGCCCAGCTGACCGTCGGTGACACCGGGCTGTACCGTGGCGAGATGTACCAGTCCGGCGCCCTCGGCAAGGACACCTTCTATGCGGTCGGTGGATTCCTGCGCCAGCACGATGGCTACCGCGACAACGGCTTCCCGAACGACAAGGGCGGGCAGATCAGGGGCAACATCAAGCACTACTTCGATGACACCAGCTGGTTCAAGGTCAGCGGTACCTTCGTCGATGACCACAATACGTTCTACCTGCCGATCCCGGTCGCCGATCCGCGCAATCCCAGCGTCCCGCTGGACCCGTACATCGACTACTTCGACGGTACGCTGAACTCGCCGTCGCTGCGCAGTGTCAACCTGAAATACCTCGATGGCGGCGGCGTCCTGCAGGGCATGAACCGCGACCTGGCCGATGGCCGGCACATGCGCTTCGGCAACATCGGCTTCCAGTACGAGAATACCGCCAGCGATTGGACGATCTCGCTGAAAACCGGTTACACCAAGGGCCGCAACACCTTCGACGCACTGTACTCGACCACCAACCCGGTCGACGCACGCACTTTCGCCAACGGCTATCTGGGCGCGGCCCGTAGCGCCTTCGGCGCCGGCTTCGCGCGGATGGGCTACGCTCTGGCCGGCAGCAACGGGGCGAGCGCCTACGACCCCTATGCCGACTCCGGCCTGGTGATCTCGGCCCAGTACCGGGCCGCAGATTCGGACTTCTACTCCGGCCAGGCCGACTTCAGTGCGACGCGGTTGTTTGAAACGGCCTGGGGCAGCCACGATCTGAACATCGGCGCATATACGGCCTTCTTCGGCACCACGGCCTTCAGTCTGTACCAGGATATGCTGATGGAGATGCGCGGCAAGCCACGCCTGCTGGATCTGGTGGCCTACGGCAACGATGGCGCCCCCTTGGGATACGTCACCGACAAGGGCGCGCTGCGTTACACCACTACCCTCAATCGCGGCAAAGTGGATGCCCGCATGTTCGCGGTGTATGCCAATGACACGTGGGCACTGACGGACCGCTTCAAGCTCGACGCAGGTATCCGCCATGAACGCTACCGCTATGAAGGCTATGCAGAGCAGACCGCCCAGGTCGACCTCGGCGACCGCACCACACTGGCCGACAACACCACGCGCCGGTTCACCGGCGTCGTCCAGAACCATCGCCTGGATCCGTCCGCGACCAACTGGACCGTCGGTGCGAACTTCGATTTCACCTCTTCGGTGGGTGCTTACGCCCGCGTCTCGCACATGGAGATCGTTCCCAACTCGTCAGTGGCACGCTCGATCGATCCCACCATCGTGCAGACCCAGCTGGACCAGTACGAGCTGGGCCTGAAGGCCGGATTCGCCCGGTCCTACCTGTACCTGACTGCGTTCTACACGAAGTTCGACCCGCTCAACGCCTCGTTCGTGGCGTTCAACCCGACGACCGGCCGCAATGACCAGTCGGTGCCGTTCATCGGTACCGCCGTCTCCAAGGGCATCGAACTGGATGGGCTGTTCCGGCCGCTCGACTGGTTCAGCATTGCCGGTTCGATCACGGTCAGCGATCCGCAGTACGACAGCCTGCAGAACGATTCCGGCGCCGATCCGGCCGCCGTCAACGGCAAGCAGATCGTTCGCGAGCCCAAGCTCTACGGCAACCTCCGCCCGACCTTCAGCTTCCAGCACGGCCAGGACCAGTTCGAGACCTGGCTGCGCTATGACGTGGTCGGCAAATCCTATGTTGATCTGTTCAACCAGACGGCGCTGCCTGCCTACCAGACCCTGGGGCTGGGCGTTTCATGGAAACGCGGCAACTGGGGCGCACAGCTGGTGGGCGACAACCTGACCAATGAAAAGGGACTCACCGAGGGCAACACCCGCACCGATGCCCTGGCCGGACAGGGTTCGGCCGAGGCAATCTATGGACGGCCGCTGTTCGGCCGCAACGTCCGCCTGATGGTGAGCAGGAGCTGGTGATGCATCGACGATTTGCCTTGTCCCTTGCCCTGCTTGCCGCGGCGGCGCTGCCGCTTGCGGCGGCGGCCGACGACCGCGACAGCGCCGCGCTGGCCGCACGACTGTTCCCCACCCTCATGCAGTTGAAGCCCGATACGCTGCCCGGTGATGCGCGTGCCCTCCTGGCCGAACGCATGCAGCAGCTGGCCGACTGCCGGACCGCCACCTGCACGCTCGCGTCCGCACGCTGGACGCCCACGCAGGCCGGCCTGTTGATCGCCGCGGCTCCCGCGCACGCCCAAGCCATCGAACGGGAACTGGCAGGCCTCAACAACATTCTCTCCGTCTATGGCCAGGGCCAGCCGCCCCGCTACGACGCCATCGACGGCCCGGTCGGCGCGGCGGGCAGCACGCGACTGGCCGGCGACGTCGCCATTGCCGTGCAAATGAGCGAGGTGGACGCCAGCGCGGCCTACACCGCCTTCGATCGCAGCATCGCGGTGGCGGTAGGCCTGCTCGATGCCAATGACCGCCTCGATGCGATCCGCTTCGAGCCGATCAGCGCGGGAATGAACGCCGCGCCGTTTGCGCGTGCGCGGCAGCTCGATTGGAATGCGCATCCGTACACCGCGATCATCGTGCTGGGCCAGGGACCGGACGAATTGACCACCCCGCTCAGCGCCGGCAGCAAGCTGCGCCTGAAGGCGGCCGCGCAGCGCTACGCGGCAGGTGATGCACCCTTCCTCATCGTCTCGGGTGGTGCGGTACATCCACGCGGCACCCGCAGCGTCGAAGCGGTACAGATGCGCGAAGCGCTGATGGCACGCTTCGGCATTCCCGCAGATGCAATCATCATCGAGCCGTATGCCCGCCACACCACCACCAATCTGCGCAATGCGGCCCGGTTGCTGGCGGCCCTGCAGGCACCGCCGCGGCAACCGGCATTGGTGGTCAGCAGTCCATCGCATATCGATTCGGTCGCCAGCAGCGCCTTCAGCGAGCGCAACCGCCATGAACTGGGTTACGTTCCGGGCAAGGTCGGTTCACGCGTTTCGCCCTACGCGATCCCGTTCGTGCCGGCTCCCGAATCGCTGCGCATCGATCCGATGGATCCGCTGGATCCCTGAACCGCGCGACGGCATCTTCAGTAACCCACCTTCACCGTGAACATCACGTTTCGCGGTGCCCCGTACCAGCCCTGGTTGTAGAAGCCGATCTGCGAATAGTAATGGCGATCAAACAGGTTGTTGATGTTGACCGCCGCCGACACATTGGAGCTGAACTGGTAGCGCGCCATCAGGTTCACCAGTGCGTAGCTGGGCTGCTGCACCGGCACCCGGCGATTTCCGGGCGCGGTGGCGGTCTGGTACATGCGGTTCTGCCAGTCCACGCCACCGCCGATGGTCAGCCGGTCCCAGGCACCCGTCAGCCGCCAGGTAGTGAACAGCTTGAACAGGCTGCGCGGCTTGGCGGTGTTGATCGCCCTGCCCTGCGCGTCCTGCGCGATGAAGGTGGTGAAGCTGGTGCCCAGGCTCCACCCCGGCAGCGGCTCACCGGCCAGTTCCAGTTCCAGGCCGTCTACCGTTGCGCCCTTCACTGCGCGGTAGGCCGCCTGCGTGCTGCCTTCGACCAGACCACCGGTGGCCTCGGCCAGGTTGTCCTGCTGGGTGCGGAACAGCGCCACCGACGCATTCAAGCGCTCCTGCAGCCAGCTGCCCTTGACGCCCAGCTCATAGCTGCGGCCGCTGACCGGGTCGAGGATCTGTCCGGATTCGTTGCGGTTGTTCTGCGGCTTGAAGATGCCGGTATAGCTGGCGTAGGCGCTGCTGTAGTCGTTGAGGTCCCAGACCACGCCGGCATAGGGCACGAACTCGTTGCGGTAGCGGTACTTCCGTTTGCTGCCGAAGTAGACCTGGTCGGTCTCCCAGTTGCTCAGGCGGCCACCGACGATCACATGCAGCGGATCAGCCAGCGACAGCCGCGCCACGGCATAGGCACCGCTCTGATGATTGTCCAGATCATCGGCCTGGGTCTTGTTGCTGGCCCACACCGGCTCGGGCGTGCCCGGCCCGTGCCAGTCGAAATAGCTGGCCAACGGCGGCAACGGGGCCAGTGCGCGGTACTGCCCCAGTGCGATCTCGTCGCGTGAGCGCGACCAGCCGACGGACGCCGTGTGCTGGCGGCCGAACAGCTGGAAGGGACCGGTCAGGCTGACACTGACCGCCTCACGGCGCACCGGACCGTCGTAGCGGGTGAAGCTGTTGCCATTGGGCATCGCCCCGGTCACCGGATCGGGATAGCCGCCCCGGTAGAGATGCTTCATCTCCATATCGGTATGCGAGCGGCTGTAGGACACGCGTGCCTGCCAGTCGTTGCCGAAGCGATGGTTGAAATCGAAGAAGCCGTTGCGGGTATCGGTGCTCATCCGTGCCCACGGCGCGGTGGCCGATACCGAGCGGTCGAAGCGGGTACGCGTGCCGTCGGCATTGAACAGCGCAAAGCCGCTGCCGAAGCCACGATTGTCGTTGGCCTGGTAGGAGATACCGGCGATCAATCCGGTGTCCTCGCCCAGGTCCACGCTGACCACGCCGTAGAGCGTCTTCGTGGTGCTGTCCAGGCCAGCGGTGTAGCTGTCGCCCTCGGCCTGCGCAGCGACCATGCGGCCACGCACGCGCCCTTCCCGGCTGAGTGGGCTGGACACGTCCACCCAGGCACGGCGCGCGTCCCAGCTGCCGAGGCTGATGCCGCCACTGGCAGCAACGTCGCGCAGCGGGCGCTTGCGTACGTAGTTCACCGCCGCCGACGGATTGCCGGCACCGGTCATCAGGCCATTGGCGCCGCGCACGATCTCGATGCGGTCGTACACCACCATGTCCAGGTTGTTCTCGCCGAAATTCCACGGCGACAGCACCGGCATCACCACGCCATCGAACTGATAGTTGTCGATGTCGAAGCCGCGTGCCGAGAACGAGTAGCGGTTGGCATCACTGCGCGTGACCGAGATGCCCGGAGCAGTGGCCAGCGCATCGGCGGTGCTGAGCAGGCCCCGGTCCTCGATCTGCTGGCGGGTGATGACGCTGACCGACTGCGGCGTCCGCCGCGAGGTCAGTGACAACCCCGTCGCCGTGCCCATGGAGTCGGTGGTGTAGGAACGTGAGGATTCGGTGCTGCCATCGAGATCGGCCGTGACCTGCACGGTGGGCAGCTGCGAGGTGTTCGCGGCGGGGGCGCGCTCGGCGCCGTGGGCAGTATTGAACAGCGCCAGGGTCGTGCCGATGGCGGTTGCCAGGGCGCGCGGGCGGATACAGGCGGGCATGGGAGATCCAGCAGGAGAGAAAGGCTGGATGAGAATTATTGTCATTTGATCGTGAGCACACGTATGCGTAGACGCAGCAGATGTATGCGCACTGCCGACGCTGATCCGGCGTCAGCGCAGCTGGCTGGGCGCGATGCCGTAGCGCGCACGGAACGCGGTCGCGAAATTCGTGGCATGCCGGTAACCGACGAAATGCGCGGCCTGCTGTACGCTGCAGCCCTGCCGCAGCTGCGCGCAGGCCAGTTGCAGGCGATGCTCGCGCAGCCAGCCGAACACCGAGCACTGATACACCTGCTGGAACTTCAGGCGCAGGCTGCTTGGGCTCATGCAGGCCAGGCCCGCCAGATCCTCCAGGCTGTGTTCGGCGGCCGGTGCCGCCTGCAGGCAATCGATCACCCGCTGCAGCATGCGGCGGTCACGTGCTGAAACACGCAGGTCCGGCGATGCCTCCCTCGCAGGCGACCCCAGCGCCAGGGCCAGCATCTGCAGGCCGATACTCTCGCACAGCAGTGCATGCATCGCGCCGTGCCAGCTGCCCGACAGCAGCTGGTCAGCGGCGTGCTCGAGATGCCCGGGAACCTGCCAGCCACGCAACCGCGGGTGACCGGTGCGATGCGCGGTGGATAGCAGTTCGCTGATCATCGGGTCGTCAATCCCGGCAGGTGCGTCCAACGAGACATTCAGGCTGCGCATCCGCTGCCCGGCGGGATGAATCGCGGTCATCGGTGCTGCCTCGGCCAGCACCATCGTGCCGGCACCCGGGTTCATGCCGATCACTGCCTGCCCCGCCAGCCGCGCCCCTGCGCGTCCCTCCAGCATCACGATCGCCGAGAAGGCCGGCGGCGATTCCGAAGTTGCCTCGAACGGCTGATGGGCGATCACGTCCGACAGCGCCAGGGTCATGCCCGGGCGCAGGCGACGCTGCTCCACCCTGCCTTGCACCACGCACTGTTCACCCGACAGATCGGCGGCCGACACCGGCAGGCGATAGCGGAAGCCGCTGCTGCGGCCCAGGCGATCAAGGTCGGCAAGGGTGAGGTTGAGCATGATGGGACCAGAGGGGATCGTCCCGCATTTTCATATGAGAACCATTCTCATATCCACCGCCTGCCGCAAGGCCCATTTCGCCCTTGTCGATACAAATAGTTACGTTATAACATTTCACATTGTTTTCACGGATCATGCCATGCGTCGCCACCTGCTTGCTGCTGCCATTCTGTTCGCCGTCCACACCGCCCAGGCCGCGGACGAACCCACCCTCCCCACCCTCCAAGTCCAGGCCTCCCAGCCCTCGCGCATCGACACCCGGGTCACTGTCGACAACCCACAGGCGCAGAACCGCACCCTCGGCGGCCTGCTCGAACACGTCTCCGGCGTGCAGAGCAGCGCCTTCGGGCCAAACGCGGGCGCTCCGGTCATCCGCAGCCTCAGCGGCAACCGCGTGCAGATCCTGCAGGACGGCCAGTCCATCCTCGGCATGAACGCGATCAGCGGCGACATCAACATTCCGTTCGATCCGCTGTTCGTACGCAGTGTGACCGTCAACAAGTCCTCCGACACCGTGCGCTACGGCGGCAATGCGATCGGCGGCAGCGTGGAGATCGATCCGGGCCTGATCTCGCGCAGCATGGAAGACAGGGACCAGTCGATGGAACTGGTCCTGCGCAAGGGCTTCAATGCCGCCGACGCGCAGGGCTTCCGCATGAACTTCAACAACCAGCGCAACCTCTCGACCAACCTGCAGGTCTCTCGGCAGCGCATCTCGCACTACGACATCCCCGGCAACAGCAAGGCCAGTGTCTGCAACACCCGACTGTTTCCGCCGACCGGCGGCGTCAACTCGGCGCTGGCCGACAGCTGCCAGAAGGAGGCGCGCGTCCAGCAGATCTACAACAAGGCCTCGCAGCCTTACATCGACCAGTTCATGACCGAAAACCCGGACTGGGCCGATGGTGATTTCTCGTTCTACACCAACAACCCGACTTCGGTCTGGCAACGCCGTACCTATATCAATCCGGTCAATCCGGCCTATGTCGCCGGCACGCCGTCATACGTACAGAAGCAGATCAACAATGATGTGACGCCCGATTACCATCACCGGTTGGGCAACAGTTACGCGCGCAATTCGCAGGTGGCGTTCGGGTCGACCCTGTTCTTCGACCGTGGTTACGTGGGTGTCAGCATCGATGCCAAGGACAGCGAATACGGCGTGCCCGGGTTCTCGATGCAGAACCTGTCGTTCGGTTCCAACTACGCCAACGCATTGCCGGTGGGCGTGGTGATCAAGCAGGAACGCTACGCACTGGAAGCCCTGTTGCGCGACCCGCTGCCGTGGTTCGAGCGCGCCGAACTGCGTGTTTCGAAGCTGGACAACACCTCGGGCGAACGGCTGGGTGCCACCCGGGCCAACGACTACGATTTCGAGAGCACCCAGGCCGAACTGCTGCTGAGCCATCAGCGTGTCGGTCCGCTCAGCGGCCTGCTCGGTTACAGCCACCAGTCGCGTGATGTCACCGGCAGCGGCTCGCTGCGCTACCTGCCTGACGTCGACACCCGCAGCAATGCAGTGTTCCTGAAGGAGACGCTGGACTACGGCTGGGCCAGTTTCGACGCTGGCGTGCGCCACGAGCGTGTCGGTCACGAACTGCAGCCGAGCCGCTTCAAGACCGCGCGCAATGCCGCCAACACGAAACTGCAGGATCGTTCCTACCGGCTCAACAGCTACGGCCTGGGTTCGTATGTCGAGCTCGGTCCGTTGTTCGCCGCCAAGGTGCGCTACTCGTCCTCGCAGCGCGCACCGGAGATCAATGAGTTGTATGCGAGCAACGCGCACTACTCGGTGATGACCCAGGAAGAAGGCAACCAGAACCTCGAGCCAGAGCGCGCGAAAAACCTGGAGCTGACCGGCCTGTTCCATATCGGAGGGTTCGAACTGTCGGCCACCGCGTATCGGATGAAGTACGAGAACTATCTGTACCTGGGTTACTCGGGCGTGCAGACCGCCAACCGCCTGCCGCTGAAATACTGGAAGCAGACCGACACCACGGTGAAGGGCTTCGAGATCGACGCATCGCAGGCCCTGGACCTTGGCCGCTATGGCACGTTGAACATCTCCGCCTTCGCCGACCTGGTGAAGAACAAGGCCGATCACCCCGATTCGCTGCGTGCCCACAACGACGGCGAGTACCTGCCGAACATGCCGACCAACCGCTACGGCGCCAATCTGCAGTGGCAACGCGAGGGTTGGAAGGCGCAGCTGTCCAGCACCTACTACGACACGCAGAAGTACCTCGGCCGCAACGTCAGCGAGGAAGTGCCACTGGATGCCTTCAACCTGGTCGACCTGCAGGTCAGCCGTGAGCTGCCGGTACGCAACAGCTACATCGCCGGCATGGAGGTGTTCATCAACGGCAGCAATCTGCTCAATGAAGAAGCACGCCCGCACAACTCGCCGTTGAAGTACATCGCGCCGTTGCCGGGGCGTGGTTTCCAGGTGGGGGTGACGGTGAGGCTCTGACGGTCAACCGATGGTGCCGCCCGCGGTTCGATGAACTGCGGGCTCGGCGTAGTGGCGGCAACGTTGCGCTTCAAACCCGGTCTGATCCACCATCAGCAGAAAATGGAGATGGGAATGAACTGGATGCGCCCCCTGTCACTTGGCCTGTTGCTGTGCCTGTCATCCGGCGCCAACGCGGCCTCCGCCATCGTCTACGACGACGATGGCCGCTACGGCTACGCCATGAACCACAGCACGCTGTCGGCTGCGATGCAGCGCGCACTGCAGCACTGCGCCGTTCGGTCCCGCAACTGCGCGCAGACTGCCACGACCACCGCGGTGGGATATTCGGCGATCGCTACCGGCACCGTCGCCATGGGCTTTGCACTTGGGGAAAAGACGGCGGACGCCGCACAACGCAAAGCGGAAAGAATGTGCAGGCAACGTGCCAATGACTGCACACTGGCAATTCTCTGGCGCGAAACGCCAAGCGGCATTGCGCCGCCCGCTCATCCGGGTCATGCGGTGCCGGAGCCCAGGCTCTATTCCTCGCCCGAAGTCGGGCAGGACGCGGCTGGCACCACCCACTAGGCCTGCACAACGCCCGTGCGGCGCGGCCGTGTGTTACTGCGTTGAACAAAGAAAAACGCCTGCAGATCGAGGATCTGCAGGCGCTTCTTTGTATCTGGCGGAGTGAGAGGGACACTATGCAGCCCCATCCAACCGCCTGAAGTTGTTAGGTTTTTTCGACCTGGACACCCGCAGAGTGTGTCCAAGGGAGTGTCCAAGACTACTCTGACCCTTCCCTCCCCGCAATTGACGACAGCTGACAACCTCAATCGCCGGCGTTCTCATTGATTTTATGGATGTGATCTAGAGCAGCTTCGTCGTTGTCTTCCTCGTCCTCATAGCCGAAGTCCGGGCGTTCGTCCTCGTCCTCATCCTCGTCCTCGTCCTCGAAATCCTCTTCCTCTTCCTCTTCCACGGCTTCGTCCAGCTCATCCGAGATCTGTTCCGCCCTACTAGATCCTGGCACGGTGCTCGCAAACACTGCCCCGACCAACGCATTGACCTTGCAAGCGGCCACGGCCCCTTCCGACTCAAGATCCATCCGACCCTGCTCCGCAGCCGAGTTGATCTGGGCCCAATGAGCTACTCCTTCCGGGGGAACTTTCACTCCGTTTCTCTCCAGGCTCTTGCTGCCCAGCAAGTTAGCGCCATCGGCACCATATTCCTCGGATAGCGCCCTGTAAGCCTTCATCTGATGCAAAACGTTGGCGGTTCCGCTGGGCTGATCGTTCGTGTCGGTCATGGTCTTCTGCCTGTATGGACTATTGATACCTATAGCACCAAACGGTTTGCGCTGGTGCACAGAGAAAGCATCGGCGACTTATCTTTCTACTGTTAATGAAATTCCAACAAATGGACCGGGAACGCTCACGCGGTCTCATGATCCGCCAGAAATCCGCCATTTCCACCCACAAGGCGGCAGACCTTTGACCTAGCACTTCGTTGGAACCGACACGCCCTCATATGAGAGCGCGTACCTGGCGTCACCGCCTTTGGAATCTACGTTAACCCCACGAGACTCTCCGATGCGCTTTGGTGAGAGCTTTCCATGTCAGCGTCCGGACCAGACAAGAAACGCGGCGAGACGCCGGAGGGGCAACGAGCCTGAGCGTTTAAGCTTGCGACACTCTCACCTCCAGACGGACCCAAAAACGCGCTAGCTGATGCCTATCGAGGCCGTTGACGGGGAGGACCAGCCCTCTGCTATTGTGAACACAGGGGCGGCTCGTCTCAAGCCGTGAGAATCAGGGATGCTAGAACTCGTATTGCACGAAATCGGTTCCGATAGGTCGATCTCGGGTCTATGTGCGGGCTATGAAGGGAAGCAGTGGCGGCACTCTGCGCTGGTCGACTATCTAATGGAATCACTTCCGGACTTCTGCCTCACCTACAGTGAGTACAGCCAGATCGGCCACGAGTCGGCGGTGCGAATGATCAGGAAAGCGGCAAAGTCGGTTTACAGCACAGGAAAGTTCAAGAATAGGGGCGAGTTTGGCGAGCTGTTACTCCACGTCATTCTTAAGAAGACGATGGGAACCCTACCAGCTGTATCTAAGATTTATTACAAGGACTCTGTAAATGACACGGTTAAGGGATTCGACGCGGTCCATGTTGTCCCCTCTGAGACAGGACTGGAGCTTTGGCTAGGGGAGGTTAAATTTTACGAAGAGATTGGCTCTGCCATTCGCGATGTAGTAAAGGAGCTGGAGCAGCACCTGACGGCCGACTTCCTACGAAGCGAATTCGTCGCGATCCTCAACAAGGTTGATAAAGATTGGCCGCATGGGCGGCAACTTCTAGCCTTACTGGATGAACGAACGTCGCTAGACCAAGTATTCGAAGCTTTTTGCATTCCAGTTCTCCTCACCTACGATGGCCAAGCCACTGCCGAACATGACGCGTCCTCTGAAGCATACAAACGAGCCTTGGTCTCAGAAATGCGTTTCATCAAGAAGAGGTTCGACAGGCGGGTTGCCAGCGTCCCACACCGCATTCATCTTTTCTTGGTGCCGTTGAAAACGAAGAAGATTCTGGTAGAAGCCCTCCATCAGAAGCTTGAGGCAATGAAGGCCCTATGACATCGGACGTCTTTCAGTTTTCGGACCCCGCCTCCATCCTGGCGGACCCTTTCCGTGCCACCCAGCACCTAGCATCTCTTGTCAGTCGAGCAGAGTTGAACAAATTCGACGACACTGCGGTCCAAGAGGCTGTTTTGTATGCGCTGGAGAACAAAACCAGCTTCGGGCCATGCAGTGTCATCGTAGAGAGCTTGGCGCGCGCGCGCGGACTGTTTCCTTATATCGCCAATGACGAGCTCAGTGTCCGAGAGGAGCTTGCCTTGGAGGCGCATCGGCCCACCGGCATGGAAGACGTGGTGCTACACCGAAAGCAGGCTGAGGTTTACCAGAGGTTGGTTGCTGGTCAGAGCATTGTGCTGAGCGCCCCAACGAGCTTCGGAAAGAGCCTACTGATTGATGCGCTAATCGCTTCGGGGCGTTACGGCAACGTTGCCGTTGTGGTGCCGACCATTGCGCTGATCGATGAGACCAGGCGACGCTTGGCGGAACGCTTCGGAGATACCTTCAAGCTGATCACCCATCCCACCCAGGAGGTTTCTTCCAAGAACATCTTTGTGATGACCCAGGAACGCGTCTTAGATGTGGACACACTCCCATCAATCGACCTCTTCGTTATCGATGAATTTTACAAACTTGACCCTAAACAAGATGCGGACCGCGCGTTACTGCTAAACCAAGCATTACATCGCCTACTGAAGACTGGCGCACAGTTTTACATGCTAGGACCGAGCATAAAAGAAATTTCCGCTCAGCTTTCGAGCTTGACAGGGTCTATATTCGTTGACACTGACTACGCAACCGTAGTGACTGAGCAGATCAATGTCAGTCCGAAGGACGGGGACAACATGAAGGCCCTCGTGGAACTCTGCCGAGGGCTTCATGAATCCACCCTCATCTACTGCGCTTCGCCCGCAAGCGCACGAAGAGTTGCGACGGCCCTAGCGGCAGCCGGACTGGGCACGAGGGAGCCCAAACTCAAAGGCGCCTATGACTGGCTCGCCAAGAACTATCATCCCGACTGGACAGTCGCCCGAGGCTTCTTGACAGGTATAGGGGTTCACCACGGCAAGGTCCCGCGCGCCATCGCTCAGTATGCCGTACGTCAATTCAATCACGGTAGACTTCCCTATCTTGTTTGCACCTCAACCCTAATTGAAGGCGTGAACACGAAAGCAAAGAATGTTGTCATTTTTGACAACAAGGTGGCCCTAAAGAAGTTCGACTTCTTTACATTTAACAACATCCGAGGCCGATCAGGACGAATGCTGCGACACTTTGTTGGCCGAGTCTACCTATTTAATGCTGCACCTCAGGCGGACTTGCCACTGGTAGACATTCCTCTGGTCAACCAAGATGACCGCACGCCAGACTCCCTACTCATTCAGCTAGACCAAGAATTCCTAACACCAGAATCCCAGGCCCGCATGACCGCGCTTCAGAAGAGCTCGCTCTTGCCCATTGAGGTATTGCGTGGAAATTCAGGAATAGACCCTGGCGCGCAAAATGCCCTCGCCAAGCACTTGTGGGCGGCCGGCAGCGAAGGATTGGACATGCTGCTTTGGCAGGGCTTTCCAGATTACGAGCAGTTAAAGTACGCCTGTGAATTGATATGGAAGTTCTTGATTGGGAAGAAGCGGATCGGAGGCACGGTTTTATCTGGAAGCCAACTCGCGTGGAAGATAAGTCGCCTAGCATCAGCCAAGAGCGTTAAGCAGCTGATCGATCTTGAGCTCGCCGACCAAGATTCTTCAGAGGCGGACCGCGTCGTTGAGGAAGTCTTGGATTTCGTCAGAACTTGGGCTGGCTTCCACTTCCCCCGCTACCTAATGGTGCTCGACCGCATCCAACGCGCCGTCTACATGAGTAGGAATGGGGAAGCGGGGGACTACTCCGTGTATGCCGCAAAGATTGAGACCTTGTTCACGACAAGTGGCTTGATTGCGCTGGATGAGTATGGAATTCCTATCCAAATCGCAGAGAAATTGCGCCCGTACTTCGCTCAGCATGACACCATTGATGAAGCCGTTGGCCAACTACGACAACTTGATATTGCACGTGTCGCATCGCTAACTGAATTCGAACGCGAGCTAGTTCAAGACGCACAAACAGGCCTTGGAACGCGTGCAGTGCCGGTAGCCTAACGCTCCATTGCAGCCACATTACCGCCAGCGATCCGGACTTTAATCGCATACCGCCAACGCCATCGCGAGCAGATCTCATATCTGTGAATAACCACGCATTACTTGGGGTTGTGCTTGGGCAAAGGCGCGCTTTGATGAAGGCTCCTTCAATGCTCACAGGAGCTTTCCATGCCAGACCCTCAGATCCGCATCGCTTCCCAGCTTCTCAGTGGGTATGCCTACCAAGAGCCCGAGCGAACACCAGCCGAAGAAGACTCGGATATAGATCGTGCGTTGCGGGTCGCCGCGAAGATGATCGTCCGCCGAAATGGCAACTTCGCCGCTCTTCAGAACGAGCCGCCTTTGGCCCGTAGGCAATACCGCACGAAGGACAAAGTGGTGGATCGCGCCGTGCTGCCCCCCCTGAACACCTTGTTGTCTGAGCGCCGAGCCCAAGAATCGAAGTCGGTCCACTCTGCGTCCGCAAAGCCCGACAGACCAACCCTTCACTGAGCGACAGTTCAGTTCACACGACATGCCCCGTCACTGACGGGGCACTTTGTGAGTCCATAGAAGGGGTGCGAGGCGGCATCGCTGAATGAACCACCTCTCACGCGCCGCCATCCAATGCCGTCGATGCCGTGGCGGCCAGTCAGTGCAGCCGGGGCCGACTGGGGGTGAAGGCAGGCCGGCGCGCTTCCCCTTCCAGCAGTCCTGAATTACGGCCAGGTGCCTCTGCCAAGCCTTCGGCCACGTCAATGGCGGCTTGGCTAAAGGTCTCCAAGTGGGTCACCGAAATGTCCAATCGTTCCAAGCAGTCCTTTTCGGCTTGGGGCGTCAGCTCGTCGCGGGCTTTCTTCAAGCCCTCCAAGCGCTGATCAATCGCCGCCAACCTCCTGCCCCGTTGCCGAGCCCAGTCGGCCAGCCCCTCTTCGGACGGACGAGGACGGGTTTCCACGAACTCCTCCAATGCCCTTTCTGCTCGGTGCAGAAGTCCCATCGCCCTCTTCTCCGCCCCCTCGCGCCTCCTCCACTCGCTCGCCCACCGGCGGAGCGTGGTCAGGTGCTTTACAAGCCGCGTCAACATTGTCCGCAGCCGGTCGTCGCTAAGGCGCTCGTTCCACCAGTCCAACCCTTTCTCAAAGAGCGTTCGCGTGGCCTGCAGACGGCTGGAGATCGCAGTCACGGCTTCGTCTAGCCAGAGCCGCCGCGCTCGTTCAAACAGGCCGTCGGCCGAAGCCACTTCCCTTGAAGGCGGGATGCGGAGGCCCAACAGGTGCGAACCTGGCCAGCCGCGAAGGCCACGGATTTGCCCAATGCCGGGCGCGCTCTCCGTGCGTGCATTGCGACTCTCCCCGCGCTCCCGTCTTTCGCCCGCGTGGTCGCTGGGATCCTCTGGCATAACACGGCCCTGATGCTCGAGTGCATTCAGCATGGCTTCGAAAGCTGCGTCGTTCTCTTCGCCGATTCGCTCATTGCCGTCGGCGCGATCCGACTGCGCCCCTCGACGCATCATCGCCGCCGCGTCCTTCCCCAAGTGCTGTGTGGGCCGGCGCGACAATGCAAGGGCCTTGGGTAGATCTCCTCGGGATAAGGCTTCCGCGGCTTGGGATGGCAGCCGACGGTGGTCCACCCGGACATCCAGCTCGGCCGCTGCCAAGTGAGCGTTGGTCACCCGGGCAACCATCGCGCGCGCCCACTCCACTTCAACCTTGCCAGAGGCCCCGCCGTCCAGCTCCCTGGTCTTGTCTGCCAGCCCTTGAGCGTCGATCCTCCGGGTCGTCACCAAGATGTGGAGGTGCCAGTTCAAGCCGTCCTTTCCATCGGGCGAGTGGATGCTGGCTTGCGCTGCGAAACGGTACCGATCCACCAAGGCGCTGGTCAGCTCCCAGGCCAGGGCGGCCCGTTGCTCGTCGGTGAGCTCGTGTGGCAAGGCGATCTCAAACTCGCGGGCCACCGTTGCATCCTTGCGCCGCTCAGCCTGCTCGGCCGCCACCCAGAGCTGCGCTGGAATGACCGACCAGTCGGGGGCGTCCTCGGGGACAACGCATCGGGTTTCTATGACGCCCCCACGACGCCGGTAGTCGTGACGCTTGCCGGTCCTCTCGTCCATGAGCAGGAGACCGGCACGGTAGGCAGCGGCGGCAACGGATGAGTGCCCCTTGCCGCGACTGAAGGTTTTAACGCGCGAGTGATAGATAGCCAAGCGATCGCCCCGAATTCTTATCCCACCTTTTTGCCGCGTTTTTTTACATTGTCAATGTGAAAATTGTCCAGATCCAAACATCCAAGAATACTAATTCACTCAGACAGACGCCACATAAGAAAGCCAACGCATTGCATTACCACCGAAAACCTCAAAAAGTACAACCCCCCTCCCCGCAGAATTAAACTGGCCGCTCATCATTATCGCTCTCACCCATTTAAACCCATACCACCACATTACTAACCAAGATCATCAATAGCTTAAGTTCCATATCCCATCCGCAATGATGGGGCCGCCACGGGATGGGCCGCCAATTGAGCAAATCGCCCCCGTTACACTTCATTACACAACAGCCCATCACCAAAACTTAACAGAAGGCTATGATTTGCAAATAAGAATAGATCCCATTCGCAAATCTTAAAGGATTTCCCCCATGTATCGCCGTGCTTCGGCTTGCAGCCAAGTTCCTTCCCGACACGCCATTGCTCTAGCTATCGCGCTCACTTTGCCGTTGCTCGCCAACGCTGAGGCGCCTGTAGATTCCAAGCCCACAACCCTTGACAGACTGGAAGTGAAGGCGCGCCGTCAGTCCCAGGCCGATAGCTACACCCTGCCGATCAGCAAGGCCGCCATCGGCCTGGACCTGAGCCTGCGCCAGACTCCGCAGTCCGTGACCACTGTGACCCGGCAACAAATGGACGATTTGCAGATCGAATCCATCAATGACGTGCTGACCAGTACCACCGGCATTACCACGTATTCGCTGGACAACGCTGGCCGCACCACCTTCCGTGCGCGCGGCTTCGATATCGGCAACTTCAAGGTCGACGGCATGCTGATCAACGGCGCCAGCAGCTTCACTGGCGGCGGCGCAGGCCTGAACATGGACCTGTACGACCATGTGCAGGTGGTGCGCGGTGCCAACGGCCTGCTGGGCGGTACCGGCGATCCGTCGGCCACGGTGTACCTGGAACGCAAACGCCCGACCCGAGAATTCGGTGGCGCCGCCGCGCTCACCCTCGGCAGCCATGACAAGCGCCGCCTGATGGGCGACGTGAACGTTCCGCTGACCGCCGACGGCCGCGTGCGCAGCCGCTTCGTGGTCAGTGCCGAGGACTCGGATACCTTCCGCCAGCGCGAAGACCTGCAGCGCCTGGGCGGCCTAGCCAGCTTCGAGGCCGACCTGGGCGATGCCACCGTGGTGAACCTGGGGGTGCAATATGAGCGCACCCGAAATGGGGGCGGCTCATGGGGCAGTAACGTGCCGATCTGGTGGGCCGACGGCACTCGCACTAACCTGTCGCGCAGCACCAACCCGGCAGCCGACTGGAGCGTGGCCAAACGTGACAACACTTCGGTGTTCGGCAGCGTGGAGCAAGGCTTGGGCGCGGACTGGAAGCTGCGCGCGGCCTTCGCCCACGACAACGGCGAGAGCTACACCCATTACGGCGTGGCCAAGGTAAACAACGCTGCACGCGGCCGAGGCTTTGCCGGATTCTGGAACCGGGATGGCAGCGGCGCTTTCCTCAACGCCTTTCACGGCGAGTCAAAAACCCGGCGCGACAACCTTGACATCAGTGTGAACGGCCCACTGCAACTATTTGGCCGTGAGCACCAGCTGATGGCCGGCTTCAATGGCTACCGCAGCGAGATCACCGACTACACGTTCGGCGCCGCGCTGGGCAACTGCACCATCGCGGGCGTGGTCCCGTGGAGTGGCTGCCAGTACCGCGCGGTCGGCCTTCCGATCGATGACTGGCGGACCTGGGACGGCAACTACGCGCCGTTTGAGACGTTCCGTACCCCAGCCCGCAGCAAGACCATCACCCAGAACCTGGGCGGTTACCTGGCCGGTCGTTTCAGCTTGGCCGAGCCGTTGTCGCTGGTGCTGGGCACCCGCGTGAGCAACTACAAGACCTATACCCAGACCTACACCCAGGCCAATGTGCGTACCCGTGGTGCGGCCAGTGGCGAACAGCGGGTGGTGACGCCTTATGCCGGCCTGGTGTGGGATTTCGCCAGCAACTACTCGGCCTATGTGAGCTACACCGATGTGTTCAGCCCGCAGGGCAATGTGCGTGATGCCAACGACATCCTGCTCGACCCGGTAACCGGCAAGAGCTACGAGGCCGGCATCAAGGGCGAATGGGCCGGTGGCGCACTGAATGCGGCATTGGCCGTGTTCCGCAACGAACAGAACAACGTGGCCGAGAGCACCGGTGAAGTGCACCCGGATACCGGCTTCACCATCTACCGGGCGGTGGACGGGGTGAAGTCGAAGGGTGCCGACCTGGAGCTGTCCGGGCGCCTGGCCGAAGGCTGGAACGTGTATGCCGGCTACACCTGGCTGCAGGTGGACGGCCTGTCCTACCAGCAAGATCCGCGGCACCTGCTGCGCTTGAACACCGCGTGGACGCTGCCCGGTGCGCTGTCGAAGCTGACCGTGGGTGGTGGCCTGTCGATGCAGAGCGGCACGGTGATGTCGACCAACCCGGGGCGGCCGCTGGGCGGCGGCAGGTACGACGCCAGCAACCTGCCGATGGGCGGCTACACCCTGGTCAACCTGATGGCGCGCTACGCCCTGACCGACACCGTGCAGCTGGCGGTGAACGTGAACAACCTGACCGACAAGCTGTACTACAACCAGTACGGCTTCTACGACGGGCTGATCTTCGGCGAACCGCGCACCACGACCTTCAGCATCCGCGCGCGCTTCTAAGGCGAACAGGGGCGCCTCCTTGATATGCAGGGAGGCGCCGCTTCTGGGAAGATGCTGGAATGACTCACACTTCCGCCAGCAACGCCCGCATTCTTATTGTCGACGACGATCCAGAGATTGGTATTTTGCTGGCGGAGTACCTCGGCCAGCAGGGCCTGCAGACGGCGGTTGTCGGCAATGGCGCGGATATGCACTCGGCCCTAGCTGCGCAGACCTTCCATGCTGTGGTGCTGGACTTGATGCTGCCCGGTGAGGATGGACTGGCGCTGTGCCAGCAACTACGCGAGCAGACCGCGCTACCGGTGATCATGCTGACCGCGCGCGGGCGACCGGCCGACCGCATCCTCGGCCTGGAATCTGGCGCCGATGACTACATGGCCAAGCCGTTCGACCCGCGTGAGCTGTTGCTGCGCCTGCGCGCGGTGCTGCGCCGGCAGGCGCCCGTGCAGGCGGCCCCGGCCCACATGACGGACATGGCACGGCTGCGTTTCTCCAGTTGGACCCTGGACCCGCGTACCCACCTGCTGCAGGCCGACGATGGCCGCCGCCACCTGCTGGGCGAAACCGACTTCACGGCGCTGCAGCTGTTTCTGCGCCATCCGGACGAAGTGCTCGAGCGCGATTTCCTGGTGGAACAGGTGTACGGCCGTGACCGCATGCCCAGCGACCGCAGCATCGACATGTGCATCAGCCGGCTGCGGCAGATGCTCGAACATGACAGCCGCGCGCCGTTACTGATCCGCACCGTGCGCAACCGAGGCTACTGCCTGGCCGGTCCGGTGCAGGCAGATGACTGAGGCGCGCTTGGGCTGGCCGCGCACGCTGTACGGGCGGCTGGTGCTGGTGCTGGTGACGGGCATGCTGCTGGCGCAGCTGTTGACCGGCACCGTCTGGCACGACGCCCGCTATGAGCGCGTGGCCGAGATACCCGCGCGCCTGACTGCCGCGCACGTGGCGCAGACCCTTCGCCTGCTGGAAGCTCCCGACTCGCCGCTGGCCGGTGCCGACCCTGCCGTGCTGTCCACGGCCGACCTGACGGTGCGGGCGGTCGACGATGGCGGCCACGTCTCGCTGCGCGCGCGTGACCGTGCGGTGGAGCAGCTGCTGCGTGCTTCGCTGGCGGCGGAACTGGGCACGCCGCGCGAACTGCATCTGAAGCGCCTGCGCCTGTATGACGCCCAGGGGCGCGAGGATGACAAGGTGCTGTCGGCGCGCCATGTCACCGGGCAGTTCGAGCTGCGCGTGCGTAGTGCACACGGGCGCTGGCTGCAGTTCGACGTGCGCGAGGGGCAGGCCGGGCTGCAGCTTGAACCTACACACGCACTCGGTGATTACCTCCTGCGCATATATGGCTTGCGAACTCTGCTGATTGTGCTCCTTGCACTGCTAGTGGTTCGCTGGCTGACCCGTCCACTAACCCGGCTGGGTGCAGCTGCACAAGTCTTGGGCCATAACCTTCACGCGCCGCCATTACCACTGGAAGGACCGCGCGAGGTACGTCAGACCGCTCAGGCCTTCAACCAGATGCAGTTGCAGTTGCAGCAGGCCGCGCAGGGCCGCGAGGAGCTCCTAGCGGCGGTCTCGCACGACCTACGCTCGCCGCTGACCCGTCTACGCCTGCGCACTGAACTACTGGTCGACGAAGCCGCGCGCAGGCGCTGGCGTGCCGATTTGGATGACATGCAGGAGCTGGTCGATTCAATTTTGGATTACAGCACTGCTACCCATCTGCAATGCGAGCGCGAGCCGTTCGATGTCCATGCACTGCTCTCAACAGTGGTCGAAGATGCGCGCGAGACCGGCCATATGGTATGCCTGAATGGCCAAGCGGGCGTGAGCTACGCTGGCTTCCCCCGCAGCCTGAAGCGAGCGCTGGCGAACATAGTAGACAATGCGGGACGATACGGGGGCGGCGCAAAATTAGAGGTGTGGAGCGATAGCGAAGCGATCCATATCACTGTGACAGACCAGGGACCAGGCATTCCAGCGGAGCAACGCGAACGTATGATGCAACCGTTCCAGCGCCTGGAGGCTTCGCGCAGCAGCCGCAGTGGCGGAACCGGCCTAGGCCTTAGCATTGCCCTGGCGATCATCAGAGCTCAAGGAGGCGAACTAATTCTAAGAGACGGGCCGTCGAAAAAAGGCCTGACGGTCTTGATTCGACTGCCTCGAAACTGAGTGCCCCTGACTTGCCCGAGCCATCGATTGCCGACGAGAATCCACCACGAATTACCTCGACAAGCAGAGCATGCTCAGGGTTGTCAGGGTCGAGAGAAGCAGCGTCGAAATCGCCCTCCGGCCCGTTGGCCTCGCGCCACCACAGCGGCTGAATGTGCACGCTGCGCCTCCCGTTCTCACCCTGCCGCAACTCCACGTCATGGAAACCAGCGTACTCCGAAATGCCTTCCTGAGAGACGCCACCTTCGGTGGAATGCCTAACGTAGTACAACGCGCTGTTGGCACTATGGCTGTTGCCCATCACCAACATTAGCGCACACAGAGCTAACCGAAAGGATGATACCCGGCGTCGATCCATGCTCTACAATCCTCCTCTGCATCATTAAGATCACAAGTCTAGCATTCGACATCGGGCGCCCGGATACCAACGTTTAATTACATGTCCGGCGAGGTAGTAGCCGGGGCCGACCGAGCTATTCAGCGCGCTCGTCGCCCGATCCAAACTCGCAGCCACCCGCTACAGGGTAAGCAGCGATCTCCGGAAACCGTCGTCGAGTACTGTCTTCTAACTACTTTAGACGAGGTAATAGAGGCGCTCTAGACGAAAGCCCTGAACTTCCCACAATAAGTATTGAGGGTTTGATGGTTCGGCACCGGGCGTATCCGGGTTCGAATTCAAGGAGCTTGGAAGCGGGCAGCGATGGACTGGCTCACTTCCTGCCGACTGAAGTAAGGGATGCTGGCTTCCTCCATTCTTAACGCCGAAGAAGCACTATGCCACCGCGCTGCCCAAGCAATTGAGCCACGTGCTCATACCTGGAACCACCCTGCAAGTCCGCAGCAGCTGGAGAACCACCTTTCCGCAGTACTACCAGGCCCAATACGAACGGAAGAGCAAACATGGCGCTCTGTATGTACGACCCACACATTGCCACGCGCTGACCGCGCCTCCTCTTCAGGTCTACGCCGCCAATTCCTACCGCCCCTCTTGCTGCCGGTGCTTGTCCACGCCATGCTGCACCACAGGCTCGGCCTACCAGCCGCAATAGGCGCAATGCGTGAAGCCATTTCGAACAATTGAGCGCCGTCGGGCAGCCATTGAGGCTATAGCAATCACCGCAGTCGCCTTCGCGGTGATGATTGCGGCGGCGCAAGCGATGCTCTACTCAGAAGACAATGCGTCCTCAGAGCGGATAGTTCAGGCGGTGCTGAGCCGATCCGAAGCCATTACCCGCGCACGCCATTTGGCGACAGAAGAAGCCAAGCGACTGCAAGGGGCGCCCTGCTCCGAGAAGGACTTGGAGGGACTCAAAACGATCACCTTCCACTCCAGCTTCATCACAGACTTGGGACGCATTCACGATCTCGAGCTGCAGTGTTCTGGCCTCTGGGGCATCCTCCCCGCGCAATCTCTGCCGCCCCCCACCTTTGAGCAAGGAAACTCACGCGTATGGCTGAGTAGAGATTTGGGAGGAACGCCCTATGAGGCGACCACTATTATCGCCCGAGGCAACACATTCAGTGTATCCGCAACGTCGGCGTTCGATGGGCTGGACCCAGAAGGCACCAGCACTATCGCTATCAACATTTCCTCTAATCACCGCGTCTACGCAATCCGCCAATTCGGACCGATTGAAAGTGATGCACCCCGCCTTTCCTTCGTTGAAAACCGGCAGTGCAGCACGCTTAACAATGCTTGCGTGGTGGTAAAGACACCTCGCCGGTCGATCTGGCATCTATCTCCTTGGATTCTTTTGCTGGCGATTTGCGCGGCCGCGTTCGGCGGCCCCTTGGCAGCCCATGTTCTAGCCCGGAGGCGCAGAGCACAGCATGGATCGATTCAAGCACGCTTAGCCCAAGCCATCGAGCAAGAAGAGCTTCAACTGGTATACCAGCCGCTTCGACAGATCAAAAATAGGCACGAACTGGTTGGATTCGAAACCCTTTGTAGATGGTATCCACCAGGCGAGGAGGAAATCCCTCCGTCTATTTTTGTCCCCATAGCAAGGCAGTTTGGTCTAACTCCACTGATCTTCTGTCACGTGATCACTAGGGCGCTGCGGGAGCTGGGCCCCTCCTTGCGCGCCCATCCCCACATCTATCTGAGCGTAAACGCGGAGCCGATCGACCTATCCCAGGAATACTTGGTGCGCCACCTCGATGGACTGGTAAAGGTCGCAGGCATCCTGCCATCGCAGATCCGAATCGAAGTAACCGAGCGGGAAGGCCTGTGTGAGGCCGCGAGGGCAAGCATGAGCATCCTGGAGAAACTCGGCTACAGCTTCCTGATCGATGATTTTGGGACGGGCAGTGCCAATTTCTCCCACTTGGCCGCATCCCCCTTCCAGGGCATCAAAATTGACCGGGTGTTTGTTGCCGCGATTACTGAAGACTCCCCTCTGCGCCCTGTACTACCGGGGATATATCAGATCGCACGGCACTTGGACATGGACGTGATCATAGAAGGAATAGAGACAGCCGAGCAATTGGCCCTTCTACGCAAGTCAGCGCCCGACGCTGTAGGACAGGGATGGTACTTTGGCTATCCACTCCCTCTCGCCGAAGCACTTTTCCTTCTCCAGCGGACCGCTCCAGCAACTTAGAGTTTTCTAAAGCTCTCCTTGGTGCGCGGCAGACAGCGATAAAGGCTAAGCGAGACATATCTCTATGAATCACCTTGTGCCATTGAAAATCCTCGCAGAGGTTCAGGGTTCCAAGGGCTAAGCCCTCGGCGCACGCATCCGCCAGGATGCCTAAGTGCGCTCTTCGCCTTTTTGATCCGCGCTAGATTTCAAGGAAAAACACATATCGGCCCAACTTCGAAAATGCCGAACAGTCAAACACTTGACGGACCCCAGATCCTTGCTTGACTGGTGGCACCCACTAAGGAGACCACCATGAATTCGACGAACCACTACCGCGATCAAATCCAACGCGCCACGAGCCGCTTGGCGCAGCTACAGGCCAGGGAACTGCTTGCTCTCCAGCGGCAAGAAGCCAAAGAAAAGGAAACAAAGCGGCGCAATGACGCGCGGCGAAGGCGTCAGGTGGCAGAGTTGGTCTTCTTGGCCGGCGCTCAAAACCTTCCTGACGATGAGATCGTGATCGCCCTGCGGAGGCACAGGGACCACCTGACCGGAGAGCAGCTTTCTTCACGCCACTGAACCTGGTCCGCCAGCAGATGGCGAGTCGCTTGGGATCGCCTTCCGGCTTAATGGAGTCCCCCCGCCGGGGCCGGATTGCAATGGCTTCCCCTTGATCCCAGCGGGCACAGCTCCTCTAAAGTCAGCCGAGCTACAATGCCCAGAAGGAAGCGCCAAAGGCAGGGGGCCACGTGGCGAGAAGGAAGCAAACGGCGGGCGGCTGGATTGTCGCAATTCTGGTCGCCATCGCATTGGTGCCCAAAGAGGTCTGGATTGGCTTGGGAATCCTCGCCACGGTGATGGTGGTCGTGTGGCTTGGGGCCCAATGGCAGGCCTCACGTCCGAAACGGCCACAGCATCAAGTTAAAGCGCCGGAAACACCCGAGCCCACCCTAGCCGAGTTGATCGCAACAGCCCGCAGCCCCTCTGCTCGACCTCAATCCAGCTCTAGGCCTAGCGTCCCCACCCAAGAGCTGGATAAGACCGACTCGCGCGTCCGTACGGCCCCGTCCGGCGCCGAACCCTCACATCAGGTGACGCAGCCTTCCAAGGGCGTGCAGGGGCCGCCGGCGGAACTAGCTGCGGCCTCCCTCCGAGCATCTCAACCGGGTCACATCGATTGGCTAAAGCATGACGGTACTCATCCCTACTGCGGAAACCTAGAAGAGGCCAAAGCGGCGATCAGCCTGCGCAATGCCACCGGGTCCGCCGCGCCGGCACTGACACCTGTGGCCTCAGGCTCTCCCTCAACCCCACAACACCCACCACTCACAGTGGACGTAACGGAGCGCGCGCGCCCAGGAATTCTGGCTGCGGCCAAGCTCGCCGTGACCGAGCGGCTGGCTCGAATGCATACCGGCGATGAGGATTGCCCCGTCATTTCCCCTGCCGTAGTTGCCCCGATGGCTGAATTGGAACCTGTCCACTCAACGCGGGCCACCACGGTGACCGACGGCCTCCCCGCTCCTGGTTCCGTGGCTGCCATCCCGCCTCCTCTTCCGCTGCCGCCAGTGCCCCCGCCCGTCGCCTACTCGCCAAGCCACGAGGAACTTCACCGGGTCACCATGAGTGCCGAGGTGCCGGCCAAGCAGTACGCGGTGCCCCGGCCGCCCGCAGGCTGGGACAAAACCCGCTGGCTCGGCGCCCAGGACGAGATCGAGATCGCGGGCATCGTTATCCGGGGCGGCCTGTTCTACACAGGTCCGCGGCTGACCACCGCTGGCACGCGTGAGAACGAGCCCAGCTTGGTCAATGGCGTTCTTGCCGTTGGACGATACGGGGATTACCGGTCCACGACGCGCTACTGGGGAGGCTACGCAGACTTTGAACCGGCGGAACGGCACGCCTATCTGAAGTGGCTCGCTTCGGACCGTACCGACCCTGGCTGCGCAATCCAGTATGTTCGATTGTTCCTGTTTGGATTGGAGCGTCGCATCTTGCTGGATTCGGTGAACGATCCGGATTCCAAGCAAGACTGGCCCGCTATCGAGGCGATGCTTCGCCGTTTGTCGTCTGCTTATGCTGCCGTGCTTCCGAACGTCCAGGGTCATGTCAACAGCCTGCTCGACTGGATGGCTCTGACCGAAGCAGGCGAGCAGCTTTACAACGCGCCGCTTCCCGCGTTCGAACGAACTTACGAACTGCCTTTCTACATCCGCTTGGCCCTGGGGCAATGCTCCTTGGATCGAGTCCCCGTGCCCGCCGCGCTGGCCACGGCGTGGGTGCGCCTCAATCCAGAGATCCCGCTGCGAACCGCCGCAACGCGTTGCGCGGAAGAGTTCGATCGCCTTTTCGCTCTGCGGTATCAAGAGACGTTCGGCCCTGGAATGGTGCTGCCAAAAAACCGCACCAAGCTTAAGTTCACCCGGCGCCCCTTTAACCGGGCCCTGGACCGAACTGACGCCGGCACCAGGACTTTCGGTGACATTCCCGATGTCACCGCATTGCGAGCGCCCCTAAAGGCGCTGCAGGAACTTGTTTCTCAGTGCACGGAGGACCTCGGAGCCTTCAGCCGGCTCGTGGGCAAGAACCCTGAGGCCCGCCAATCCATTGAGGGCACCTTGCTGCTTCCGTCAGAGATCTGGCCGCTGGCCACGCGGACCGCATTGGCCGAAGTCGCTTCGGATGTTCAAACCGCCAATTTGTCGATCAAGCTGACCGACCTATTGGAAAGGCTTGGGGCAGTCGGAACCACCTTGGGCAAGGACAAAATTCGGGAACTCGCACGAGCACTGGAGCAGTCCAAGGTCGGCATGGAACCCAATGTGCTCGAAGGCGCGCGGGTGCCTGGCGAGAACGACCCGATCGTTCTCTTCCCCCTGCTTCCCGACCAAACCCATCGAACCGACGCTCAGGCCTATCAAACGGCCCAGTTGACCCTGCAACTCGCCTCGACGGTCGCTAAGTCTGATGGCACGTTCAGCGCCCACGAAGTTGAGCACCTTTCAGGCGAAATCGAAAGCTGGACGCATCTGAGCGAGGGTGACCGACGGCGTCTGCGCGCGCACCTTGATCTCTTGGCGATGGCACCGCTTTCCTTGCCTACGTTGCGCAAGAAGCTGGATCCGCTCAGCGGGGACATAAAGGACGCCATCGCCGGGTCCATGGCCACGCTGGCCCAAGTCGACGGAATGGTCTCCCCAGAGGAGGTCCGGTTCTTGGAGCGCGTCTACAAAGCGTTGGGCGTGGATCCCGCTCGTGTGTTCAGCGACGTCCATGCCCCACGCCCGTCCAAAGCCCCCAGCGCATTGCCCAAGGCTGCGTCTGGCGCATTCCAGCTCGATCCCGACCGGATCGCTGCTCTTCAGCGGGACACAGCCCAAGTCTCCGCGTTGCTCGCCAACATTTTCACCGACGAGGAAGCGACTCCCCCTGATCACGCGCCGACGGAAGCGGTGGGTGCCGAGGTGAAGAGTGCTGGTCAGTTGCTAGGGCTTGACCAGGCACACAGCGCGCTGCTGCGCCTCATGCTGTCGCGCCCGGTTTGGACTCGTGCCGAACTGGAAGATGGCGCGGCAGACATGGAGCTGATGCTCGACGGCGCGCTTGAACAATTCAACGATGCGTCGTTCGACGCTTACGACATCCCATTCTCCGACGGCGACGACCCGTTGGAGATCAACCCCGAATTCATTGAGAAGATCGAGCAATGAGCAGCCCAATCCGTTCCAGGGACCGCGACGCGGTGATCCAGTCGCTGCGCGCCGGCGTCGTTCCACGCGCCGGTCAGCATTTGATCCAGGTCGGGCGCGCCCGTGAAGTGCAAACCCTGGTCAGTGACATCGATCGGCTCGCCGATGGCGGCTCGTCCTTCCGCCTGGTGGTGGGTGAGTACGGCGCAGGCAAGACCTTTTTCTTGAACCTCGTTCGCGCCATTGCAATGGAGCGGAAGCTCGTCGTGGCCAGCGCGGATCTGAATCCCGACAGGCGGTTGCATGCTTCAGGGGGGCAGGCCCGGTCGCTCTACGCGGAGCTCATGCGGAACTTGGCCACTCGGACCAAGCCCGATGGAGGCGCGCTGCCCGGGGTGGTCGAGAAGTTCATTTCGACCGCAGTGGCCGAGTCCAAGTCGCAAGGCGTATCCACCGAGCAGGTCATTCGCGCGAAGCTCGAGCAGCTGAGCGAACTGGTGAACGGCTATGACTTTGCCGACGTGATCGCCGCTTATTGGAGAGGGTTCGAGCAAGGCAACGAGCAGCTCAAGTCCGATGCCATTCGTTGGTTGCGTGGCGAATTTGCCACCCGGACGGATGCGCGTGCAGCGCTGGGCGTCCGAACCATCGTGGACGACGCATCGGTCTACGACCAGCTCAAGCTCATGGGCCGCTTTGTTCGGCTGGCGGGCTATAGCGGCCTGCTGGTGTGCCTGGACGAACTGGTCAACCTCTACAAGTTGGCCAACGCCCAGGCCCGGAATGCAAACTACGAGCAGCTCCTGCGCATGCTCAACGACTCCCTGCAGGGCACTGCGGTTGGCCTTGGTTTTGTTCTGGGCGGCACCCCGGATTTCCTGATGGATACCCGCCGCGGCGTCTACAGCTATGAAGCTCTTCAGAGCCGTCTGGCCCAGAATACCTTTGCCACCAACGGGCTGGTGGATTTCAGCGGCCCTGTCGTTCGACTGTCGAGCCTGACAGCCGAAGATTTCTACGTCCTGCTCACCAAGATTCGCCATGTCTACGCTGCCGGCGACGCCAGCAAGTATCTCTTGCCCGACGATGCCATTCACCAGTTCATGACCCATTGCGCCAATCGAATCGGCGATAGCTTCTTCCGCACCCCGCGCACAACGATCACCGCCTTTATCAACCTCTTGGCCGTCTTGGAGCAGAACCAGGGCGTGGACTGGCAGGACCTGATTGGATCGGTCGAGGTGGCAGCTGACCACGGGGGCGACGGCGAATTGGTCGTGCAAGAGGACGACGAGCTGGCATCGTTCAGGCTCTAACGATGACTGCCTCCAGCGCCTTCCAATCGCTGCACCCTCGAATCCAGCGCTACCTCTGGACCGAACAATGGGAGGCGCTGCGTGAGGTCCAGGAATTGGCGATCCCCCTCGTCCTGAGCGCCGACCGGGACGTGATCATCGCCGCCAGCACCGCCTCGGGAAAAACCGAGGCCGCTTTTCTTCCTGCGCTGACGCACCTCCTGAACACCGACGAGGAGGGCCTGATTGTCTACATCAGCCCTCTAAAGGCGCTCATCAACGACCAGTTTGAACGGCTGCAGCGGCTTTGCGAGGACCTTGAAGTCCCTGTGTGGCCTTGGCACGGGGACGTATCGGGCTCGACCAAGCAGCGATTCTTTAAGCACCCCCGTGGCGTGCTCCTGATCACACCGGAGTCCTTGGAGGCGATGCTCTGCAACCGCGGGACCTCCGTAGCCGCCGCGTTCTCCAAGCTCCTCTACGTTGTCGTGGACGAACTCCATGCGTTCATTGGGAGCGAGCGCGGAAAGCAGCTTCAATCGTTGATGCACCGGATTGACGTGCTATTACGGCGGCGGACTCCCCGCCTGGGCCTGTCGGCAACATTGGGGGATTTTTCGAGTGCCGGGGCCTTCCTACGCCCGGGTGTTGGGGCTGCCCCCGCGCTGGTCAACGCCTCATCAGCCGGAAATGATCTCCACCTGATCATCAAGGGCTACGAGCAACCCGCACCTGACGCCGGGTCCGACGAGAATCCCGCGGCTCCCGCTGCGGTGGCCGAGCACCTCTACCGGGTGCTTTCAGGGACGAACAACCTGATCTTCCCCAATAGCCGAAGGGAGGTTGAACGCTACACGCACCTCCTCAACCTGCTGAGCGAGCAGGACGGCCGGCCGAGAGAGTTCTGGCCACACCATGGGAGCCTGTCCAAGGAAATACGCTCGGACACAGAAGCGGCCCTGAAACAAAAGGGTCGTCCAGCGAGCGCAATTTGCACGAACACCCTGGAACTGGGCATCGATATCGGAGCGGTGAAGAGCATCGCGCAAATTGGCCCACCACCTTCCGTGGCTAGCCTTCGCCAACGCCTTGGTCGCTCCGGGCGCCGCCGTGGAGAGCCAGCGGTGTTGCGCGGCTACGTTATCGAGGACTCAATCGACGCTGAGTCGACGTTGAAGACAAGGCTTCGACTGGACACAGTTCAGTCCACTGCTTGCGTGCTGCTATTGCTGGAGAGGTGGTTTGAACCGCCTTCGGTCAACGGCCTACACCTTTCAACGCTCGTCCAGCAGTTGCTTTCTTCCATTGCCCAATACGGCGGGCTTAGGGCAGCTCAAGCGTATCAGCTGCTCTGCGCAGATCAAGGACCGTTCCACGGCCTGTCCCAAGACGCGTTCGCAGAGTTGCTTCGCCACCTCGGCCAAGAACAGGTGCTAATTCAGGATGGCTCCGGCTTGCTGCTCCACGGCCCGGTCGGCGACAAGTTGGTCAACCACTACACCTTCTACGCCGCTTTCAGCGTCGACGAAGAGTTCCGGATCGTGGCCGCCGGCAAGGCACTAGGCACGATCCCCGTTTCCCAACTGCTGACCGTCGGCCAGCGAATATTGTTTGGCGGCCGCACTTGGCTTGTCGAGCAGATCGACGACGCCCAAAAGACGATCTACGTGGCCGCAGCGAAGGGCGGCACCCCGCCTCTTTTCAATGGAACGGGCGGGCAGGTCCACACCCAGGTCCGTCAAAAGATGCGTGGGCTGTATCAGCAAGAGATCAAACCAGACTTCTTGGATCCCACTGCCTCTCGCTTCCTGCAGGAGGCGCAGAGCGCCTACCGTCAATTGAGCCTGGACGGGAAGGTTCTCCTCGACCAGGGCAGCGATGCCTTGCTGCTGACGTGGCTGGGAGACTCTTCGAATGAAGCCATCGCCTGCCTCCTAAACGCTCAGGGATTCACTTCTCAGGCCGGTAGGCTGGGCGTGGAAATCTCCAAGGGGGCTAGAAGTCTCGATGACGTGATCAAGGTGCTCGGGCGGGTGGCAAAGATACCATTGCCATCGCCAGAGACGCTTCTTCACTCTGCAAACAACTTGGTCACGCAGAAGTGGGACGGCCTCCTTCCTCCACGCCTTTTGCGACGCTCCTATGCATCGCTAAAGCTGGACCTGGAAGAGGCTACCGCTTGGCTCGCTCTCAGGTTCGGATAGTGTTCCAGTTCTAGCGAAGCTTCCGCATTGGCGCCTACTCGCCCCGCACGCGCCTTTCCGTTGTTAGGCCGGCACAGAGACTAGGTTGTGGAGTCATCTGATGACCTACGACTCGACCTTCTTGTCTCAAAGAATTTTTCGCCACGCTCAATCCGCGCTATCTGGCGCTGAATATACGAATCACCCTTGCGAATGCGAACAATCATACCTAACGGAAAGATCACGCAACCGTAGATCGCAAGAGCCCCAATGGTGACGATCACACCCAACCAATGAAGCCCGCCGGTCGCATAGGCCAATGGCGCAACCATCGCGGCAATTGCCAGGAAGCAGAAGCACCACAGAAGCTGGGTCAGCAAGAATTGCAGGAGGTTCGACCTGTCCGAAGCCAGGTGCTGAACCTTCCTCAGCTCGGCCCTGTTCATAGCAAGACCTAACTTCTCATTCCAAAAACCGGCCTTGGCATAGGCCCACTTCGCCAGTGACGAAACGATGCTCGAGATGACAACAACAGCGAGCCCCTGTGCCAGCCAGTTTTCCATAGTTTGTCTCATTCATAGAGTGTGGGTGGGCTATGGGCACCCGATGCTCCGGATCAGAGTTCGATCCGTGCATTGCTTCGCCAAAACTATGCCAGCCCCCAGCGTCCCTGTTCGCGGGCGCAAGGAGCCTTTAGCCTCGTTGAAAGTCGATGCCCATTTCTAACAGAGCGGCGGGTATCGGAGAAAATTTAGTCCCTACAAGGATGACCCTAGGAGCCGGACGCTGAAAGGCGGCGTCTCCTCTAGGGCTTCTCAGCGTAATGCCACGGCCATCGCTGCACTTCCGTAGCCGTTCGTCGGCACGTATCAGTCCCATCCACGAAGACCCAGACGGCCCTTTCGTCCCGCTCGCCACGAGCTTAAGTTCTGGCGCGTCTCTACCTGGTACCGGGCTCGGAGATCACACACCAACAGACTAGCGTCCGCACTCGCGCATTTTTTTGTCGCATCAGTAGTGTGCACCGTCTCAGCGGCGCTGAGTGCCCTCTCCCAGCCCTCGGCGATCACAAGAAGGCGCGGACCGCCTAATGGGATCCTTTGCACGGAGAGATCGCCGCGCAACCCTGATCAGCTCGGCTATCCAGTTCGACGAACCCGGCCGCAGTGATAAAAGCCGACGCCACAGCGGCGTCGGCCATTTGCCACATTTCAGCCCTATTGCTTTCTTGCCCTAAGAACAGCTCCGGTTTAAGTCATTTTCCGGGCTTATGCTTGTGAGGCTTCAAGCCCGGAGTATTCCCTGGGGTATCCTTGTTATCTCGTCGACGCTTATCCGGCTCTCCGGTGGACGGAGCTATTGGCTTCGGGCCAGGCTTAATCGACATAACTTGACTCCTTCATTAAGAGGGAACAGCCACACAAAGCTGCAACATCGCACCACAACTGTCAATACACCCTAACGAGATAAAATAACTCATTCGAGATCGCCGTTGTCTGCCCTTCCCTATTCTGCCCAGGGAGACCCGACAGCCTCAGTTCTGTTTCGCAAGTGAGATGAGATGGCGCAGCGCACGCGCCCGATCCTGCCACGTATCCACGTTCCACGATGGATGGTAGACCCACGTCATCAGGGCAGACCCTCCCGTGTAGTCCAGCGACCAGACTTCCCGAGATTCAATGTAGCGTCGCTTGCCCGCCCCTCGATTCACCTGTTGGGCGATGAAGGGCTCCAAGCCCGGTCGCGGTTCGCCGTGACTAAAGAACCGCCAAGCGGTGCGACCGAGCACCAGCACCACATCCGGCCGAAGCGCCGGCAGAATGTCTCGAACCAATACGTCCCCGCCGTCGCGCAGCGCCTGATTTCGCGGCCGGTGATTTGCCTGGGAACCTGCGAACGCCTGGGAGAGGTTCAGGAATGCCACGCGTCTCCAAGTCTCGGCGGCGTCTTGGAGTCGGAAGTCCTGCCGCCCGGTGAGGATCAGATCGAGCGCCTTGAAGAAGGGTCCGTCACGGCCGTTCCGAACCGGCAAGGCCATCTCTCGGAAATGGTCTTGAGTGAAAGGACGGGTCACTTCCAGCGAATCGCTCGCCCCCTCCGTCCGATAGTGCGACTCGCCAAGCAACAGCACCCGCCGCCCCTCCGTCCCACCCCAGTAGAGGTCACCCCAATACGGGATGAAACGGACTTCATTGGGCCATTGATGGCCCTCCAGATCCGTTTCAGGTGGGATGGCAGACTTCTGCACAGCTTGATTTTCCCTGGTCATAACCACTCCTCCAACAATGCACTCCGAATAGACCCGAACAGGACAACACTGGCAGCTGAAGCGACTCAGTGGCCGCCCCGTGCCATCCTTTGCCCGCGCTTCGCTGGCTTCTTACCTGGCGGCAGTTTCTTCACCTTAACTTTGTCTTGATCGACGGAGATCTTGGCAAGCATGACCTCTCCAAAGCCACGCTCGAGGATGCGCGTACATACAGACTTGAGCACAACCTTGGCGAAAAATGGCAGATGCAGTCCTGGCGCTTCAGACTGGCTTATTACACCGAACACCACCTTGTAATCTGTGACGTCACGCGGGACGTCAAACGGAAGGTCAAGCGCATGAGCCGGATCGATCTTCTCGTTGGCGAGTTGCACGAAGCTCTTGTCTGACTTAAGCAACTCGGCTGACACCAACCCCTGATTGAACAGGTGCCCGAGCACGCTGGAGCTACCGTAGTGCTTTATGTGCAAGAGAGTCTTAGCCCCATAGACATCGCAGAACTCAACCTTGTCGTGCACCCCGCCCACGTTGAGAAGCTTCCGGTCCATCAAACACCAGGCCCCATTGCCCTCGTCCACAAGGGCCTGGTTGTAAGCCGCCTCATCGTCGTGGTTGTAGATCGGCAGCTCTAAAGGGAACTTGGCGATGTTCGCATAGAATTCTTCGATGCTTGCGGCAAAATCATCATGGACCTCAAACCAGTTCCCTGCGGAAAGCACGTAAGATTTCCCACCATCCTCCAGCTCACAGTGGATGCAGCGGTAGACTTGCCAGTCCTCTACGGTCCATTGCTCCTCATCCACTGCGAATGCCTGCCGGCATCGCAAGAACTCAATGTCCGGCTCTGCATCCGGATATGCTTGTACCAGGCCAGGCAGGTGGAGATCCGAGGACATGCCTTCGTTCTTCTTGCGGGTGAACTTGAAGCCTGCGATGCGGGCCCAGTCCACCACATCCGGAATAGCAAGCCAACAACCCTCTACCCGCCCACCTTGCTGCCAAGCGATCTTTAGCTTCTCCACCAGCAGGGCATCTAGCTCTACTGCACGTTGACCCTTGGGCCTCAGCTGGCGAACCTGATCAACCCAAGGAAACTTCTCCTTGTAGTCGGTGGAAGAGTAGGCCCGAAGATAGCGGCGCAGCTGCCTCCTCAGCTCCGGGATATCCGCTTTGCTGGTGAAGTTGAGGGCATCCGATCCCGACAACCGGCGCCCCATCTCAGGCGCATCGGGATAGCCCACGATGCCCCGAATAAGGTCGCGCTCGATATCGATGCCGAATTCCAACGCAGCAGATGCCTGACTGGTTTGCACACGGCTGTTTTGGTCATCCACGAAGGCACGCTTATCCACACTACGTAGAGCATCCTGCCGCACGGAGTTCAGTGTTACGAGCAGCCCAAACCGCTCTTCAAAAGCCTCGGGCTTTAGTAGATGCCTTCCTTGGCCAAACGTAACGGCGAAAAGACGCTTGTCCACAGGGACGATGAGGACGGCTGCGGAGGACTGGACATGTCCAAGCTTCTTCTTGTCCACAAAGGGCGTGAACAAGGGAGACCACTTCGGCTCCCGTGGTGCTGTCGGCTTCACGAACAGAGTCCCGTAGTGGGACGCACCATCTACTACGGGAATGCCAGGAACTTGGACGGCGATCGCGTCGTAGTCCGTCTTTATGTCCTCACGCAGCAAGTAGACCGTGTAATTGTTCATACCCCTCCCTTGGACAAACAATTCAGCTGTGGTGCTACTACCCCGGCTGGGCGCCCCATGCCACTGATTCCTCAGAGCAGCCCATTCGCCCGCCGGAACGCCTAAGACGCATTGCATACAAATCTTCGTACCTGAGATCTTTGCAAGCAATCTAGACCCGATTGCCGCGTCTAGTTCATGCCACTCCCGCCCGACCGGGGCTTCTCATTTTGCAGAGGCGCACCTTGCGAATCGATCACGATCACCTCACCCAGCCCCATGGCACGCACGGGTGCCTCGATACTGGACAAGTCCCCCACCACGACCCACGTCAACCTGCCGGCATCCAGCGCGGCAGCAGCGGCCCGGACCTCGTTGAGATCGAGTTGTCGGAGAGCGCTGCTGCGCTGTGTGGTCCAATCGTCTGGCCGGTCGAACCGCACGATGTCTGCGATCTCCGAAGCGACGGCCTCCCGTGTCTCGAAACTGCCCGCCAGACGCCGCACCTGGCTGTCCCGGAAGCGTGCAACCTCGTCCTGCCTGGCAGGCGCCGGTCCGGACGCGTACTCCGCAATCTCGCGCTGAATCTCCGCCATGGCCTCCGCCACGCGGTCGGACTGCACCGGCGCCACCACGCGCCAGGGTCGCGCTATCGGGGCATTGGCCGCACTGGAGATCACCCCGTAGGACCAGCCCTTGGCCTCTCGCAGATTCATGTTGAGGCGCGCGCTTGGCGATCCCCCCAGGACGGAATTGGCGACCTCGAAGGCCAACGTCTGGGGGTCTGAACTCGGCGCGACCAGCTGCCCGGCCACCAGGGTGGCCTGCAGAGCGCCAGGGCTGTCGACCAGAAACACCCGTGGCCTGGCCTGCGCGGGCAGGCGGTCGTCGATGCGCACCTCAGGGATCCCACCCGACCCGCGCCAGTCGCCCAGATGCCTCTCAAGGACCGGGATCAGCTCCTGGAGCGTCGTATCCCCGACCACGACAATCGTGCCCCGCTCCGGCCGGATCCAGGCGCGGTGGAACTCCACGAGGTCATCGCGGCGCAAAGCCTCAACGGAGGCCACGGTGCCCGGTGCATTGAAGGCCTGGGCGTACGGATGATCGAGCCCGTACAGCAGCGCAGGAAACAGGCTCGTGGCCAAGCGCTGTGGGTTAGCCGCCTCCTCCCGAAGCGCACTCACCTTGGCGGCACGCATGCGCTCCATTGCTGCCTGCTCAAAACGCGGTCGGCGCAGCATGTCCGCGTACAGCGCAACCGAATCGTCAAGCGTGTCCCTGAGACCGACCAGGGTCACCGCGCCGCTGCCCACGTCGACACTGGAACCCAGCTCCGCCCCCAGCGATTCAGCGCGCGCCGCGAACGCCAGGGCATCGTGATCCCCTGCCCCCTCCGCCAGCATGCTGAACGCCATGTCTGCCAGACCCGCAGTTGCCGCGGGATCCACCGGGAACTGATACGACATGCGAACAAGCGGGACGTCCTCCCGTCGAGCCAGTATCACGTGGGTGCCGTTCGACAGCGCCGCCCGCTCGATCGCAGGGAATCTCAACTCCGGATAGCTTTCAGGAAACGGCGGCCCTGCACTGCGATCCATACCCGGTGCTGCAGCGCGATGGGTTTTGCTTGGGCCTTGCGCCTGGGACACCGCGTCAACCGGCTCGGCCTCCTCAGCGAACGCAGCACGGGCGCCCGGAATGACCGTCAAAACGTGATCCCCCTGCCCCAGCCAGCGTCGAGCGACGCGAACCAGCTGGTCGGGCGTGGCGGTTGCCACCACGTCGGCGGACCGCCGATAACAGCCTGCATCGCCTTCAAATACCTCACAGGCGGCGAGCACTTCTGCCTTGCCGTCCATCCCACCGTTACGCTCGATGCTCTTCACGAACTCGGCCCGCATCGCGGTCCGCGCACGTTGCACCTCATCGAGGGTGGGGCCTTCCTTCAGCAGACGCTGAAGCTCCACCTCGATGGCGGTTTCCACGGCCGACGGGTCGACACCGTCGCGCACGTTGGCGACGATCATGAAGCGCGATCCGAGCTGCCCCCCTGCCTCTGCCGTGACGTCAGTGGCAAGTTGATCGGAGTGCACTAGGCGCTTGCCCAGCCGGGAGGCATTGCCTCCTCCCAGAATGTGAGCCAACACCCGCAGTTGATCAAAGTCCGGCGTCCCACGAGCTGCGATGTTCCATGTGCGGTGAACGCGCGCTTGAGGGACCTGATCGGACAACGTTTCCCGGGTGGTAGACGCCCGCTTGGCGACGTCCACGGGATACCTTGTTACGTCGGGCGCCGCTGGGATATGCCCGAAATAGGACTCGACCTTCTTCTTGGCCTCTTCAACGCCGACATCGCCTGACAGCACCAGCACCGCGTTGTTTGGGCCATACCAGGTCCGGAACCAATCCTGGACGTCGGCAAGCGTGGCCGCCTGCAGATCGCGTGCGGATCCGAAAGTCGAATGATGGTACGGGTGCCCCGGCGGGTAGCTTGACCGGGAGAGCTGCTCCCATACGAGCCCGTAAGGCACGCCACGCCGCTGCAGCTTCTCGTTCTCGACAATGCCCCGTTCGGTGTCCAGCGCCTTCTGGTCGATGGCACCCAGCAGATGCCCCATCCGATCGGACTCCATCCAGAGCGCCAGGTCCAGCGCCGTGGATGGAACCACCTGCATGTAGTTGGTGCGCTCCGGCGTAACCGTGGCATTGACGTCGGTGGCGCCGACGCGTTGCAGCGGGCCGTAGTAGGCGTCGCGGTAATGCTCGGTGCCGCGGAACATCAAATGCTCGAAGAGGTGCGCAAAACCCGTGCGACCGGCAGGCTCATCACCGGATCCGACCTGATACCACAGGTGAACTGCCACGATGGGGGCCTTCCGGTCGGTGTGCACGATGACACGCAGCCCATTGGGAAGCGTGAAGCGCTCGAAGGGGATGTCCGCCTCGTGCGGAGCTGCAGCCGAGGCGTGCGACGCCGCCGCCGGGTTGCGCGCCGCTACTGGCACGCTGAAAGCGCCCACTGCTAGCGCCGTCCAAAGCAGACTCTTCGCACCACCTACGAAAGCGCCCATGCGTCCATCCCCCGCCAAGTAGCTGCCCACCAGCAAGCCCCTGCGACACCATGTTGGCCCACCGGAGTTGTTTGGGGCTCCCAAGATCCATTTTAGAAAAGCAGGCCTCACCCCTGCCTCTCCGCGCGCAGTGCCCCAACTGCGGGTTCGATCTTAACGCCCAAACTGCTCGCAGTGCTTGGAGACCATCGCTTGATACTCCGCCATGGGCGTCAGGCCCATTTGAGCACGACGCTGCTCAAGCTTCTCAGGCGCCTCGACCGCGCGGGGCTCCCAACGCCCCTTGTCCACACAACGCCCCTGCGTTCCGTAGCGCTGGGGGTCGTGGGTGCGGTCCCATAGGTAGGCGTAATTGGACGCTTTGACCTGCCCCGTCGCTACCAAGGTCTCCATGGCTTCCGCAACAGAGCGCTGGAACGCCGGATCCTTGTCGGCATGCTGGGCCAGCAGCCAGGCCGCGTCCGCCCCGTCCTGGCCCACCTGCGCCACGGTCGGCCAGCCATGGGCCGCAACGATCGCCTTCAGCCGAGCGGTGTGCACCGCATCGACGGCACTGAGCACCCTCTCCTCGCCCTCGGTGGTCAGCGGGAGGTCCCGCACCGCCTGATCGGCATCCTTCATCCGCAGAAGCTCACCGCGCAGCTCGGGGTCAGTGGGCGTCCCACCGCTGGCAGCCAGGGGCGCGAAGAGGATCGCAATCCCTAACAATGGACCGAGTCGTTGCGCCACAGCTCCACCTCCCAAGTGATTTCTCAGCCATCAACTGACCGCGCCGTTTAACAGCCGTACAGAACTAAACTAGCATCCCAGAGGGAGTTGTTAGCTTGTAGAAATTAAACAGTACAAAAATGACTGCGAAAATCGTGAAGCTCACCCACCGCAACCCTTTGATTCAAAAGAGGTGCGACCGCCACCATGCGCAGTAACACATTTGCGACTTAAGGCCTTACAACCACCACCTCAGGAATGGCCTGAGGCAAAAACGGAAGACGTCATTTTCTATTGACGATTTTGCAGCCTGTTTTATTCGTACTTCCATCGAAACGATGGAAGCCAGAAATGCCCCGCGAGACACTTCTACCCTCCCTACAATCCTACGTCGACGACCCCAGCGACTCCTTGCAGATGACCGACATCCGTATCGGGAGGGTCCGTATCGGAAAGCTGGTCGTTACCGGCCGAGAGGCGGCAATCCACGCTCAAGACATCTTCAACACCGTCTGTGAGCGCACTAGGCGACCGCGCTCTACGAAGAACGGCACGCGCTACCCCGAGCCGCTACCTGTGGCGACACCAGGTCGTTTGCTTTCCGTGGAAATCGATGACTACGTCCGCAATCGCGGCGACTACAGCTGCCTCGCCAAAGAGACGGTCGAAGCAACCTCACGCACCCTGCGATTGCTATTGCTGACCTGCGGTGACATCCCCGTCTCGCGCATCGACCACGCCCATATCTACAGGCTTTGGGACTTGATTCGCTGGCTACCGGACCGGTTCCTATCCGACCCGGCATACCGGGGCTTCACTTACAACCAGGCAGTGGAGTGCGGCAAGCAACTCAACGTCACACCACCAGCCCCGGCCACTCTTGAGAAACACCGTCGATTTCTATCGACGTTCTTCAAGAAGCTCGAAAAATCCAAGGCCATCGTTGCGTCCCCTATGGTCGCATTCGACGAGATCAAGAAGGATTTGGTCGTGGATCCCGACAAGCCTGAACGCCTTTTTGATGACGCAGAACTCAAGCGCATCTTCAACCCTGGGACATATGTTCCATGGGCTAGCAAGTACCCCCACCGCTGGTGGCTTCCCATCCTCGGCCTCTGCACGGGGGCGCGCATCAACGAGATCGCCCAGCTCAAACTGGCGGATGTGGTGCAAGAGGCAGGCGTCTGGTGCATCCGGATCCAGAAGACCGTCGATCCCGACCTTGCGCATAAGACCCGCGATCGGAGCCGGCAGCGCCTGAAAGGAAAGTCAGCCATTCGAACCCTGCCCGTCCCCTCCCCCGTGCTCGAGGCGGGGTTCCTGGATTTTGTGGCCGATATCCGGGCATGCGGCCATCCCCGACTATTCCCCCACCTGACCGCCGGCGTGAACCGCAAGACGGGTGAATCGAACCAGCGTTACAGCCAGGCCGCGCTCAACCAGTTCAGCACCTACCTGAAGAGCCTAGGTTTCGGGAAGGGTATTGGGCTGCACGCGTTTCGGCACACCATCGCCACGGAGCTCCATCACAAGGGAATCCCCGACGAGGACATTGCCTTGCTGACGGGCCACAGCATCAGCAAGAGGGTGCCGGTGCTGCATGAGGCCTACTTCCACAAGAAGCCAGAGCTCGCGCGAAGGAAACAGATCGACCTTCTGGCCCGCTACACGCCACCGGTGGAATTGCCGGTCTACCAGAGGGGGCAATTTGCAAAGCAGCTTAGCGACCCGGGCAAGTTCTATCCTTGAAAGCTCCACTCCTCATTGCGCACCGGGGATTGCGTCAGGTTGACAATCGACAAGGAACTGCCATAACCACCACGATTCTTCCTGCGATCAAACCATGGCTCGCCACGAATGCACGTTCATCGACATCCAGCCGCATTTGGTGGCTGCACTCGTTCTCGGTGCCGATGCTATCCGGTTCACACCCACGCGTGACTGGAAAGAGGCTTGCGCCAATCTGGGCACCGAACTCACCCCGGCGCAACTGGAAGACCTAGTACGCTGGACTGCGACCTTCTTTAGTCAAACTGGCGATCTGTCCGCCGTTCATGAGTCAATCCTCGCCCATGGTGTTGGCATGCAACTGCGCCTCCAGACTGGCAAACCCATTCATTCGCCGTGGCAAACCATCCATGCTTACCGATCCACAACCCATGTTTACATCGCCAGCTTCAGATTAGAGGCCGCCGGGCCGCTTTTCCAAGTTGTTGCATCTGACGTCTATCGATGCGTCACACCAGAAGCGCTTACCCCCCCTCCCACGCTGAGCGAGGCTCAAACGGAGGACTTCATTGAACTTGAGAGCATCCGAATGAGCAACGACCTCGAGGCCATGAGGCGGGCGGTCGAACTTGTTAGCAGTGCACAATCAAATGAACGGTTCTTCGGACGGCAGCCTCGATCTTGAGAGGTATTTCAGCCAACAGAACAACCCTATTCTTTGGGCAGGACCCCTTGGCTTTTAAACGCCCTTCGCCCGCAATCCATCCCCATCCGCTTGCACGTTTGATAGAAGCGCCCTTCATCCCCGCAGAACGCTACAAGTCGCTCTTCCTCGTAGCACTCACCGGATTTGAGGAAGTGACTTCCAACAATCTTAGTGCCCCCTTCCGAGCGCTTCAAACTGCTCGCAAAGTTACTATATCCAGAATGGCTACTCACGAAGTAGAACACCACAATGTGCTGCATCGACGATAGGCTCTTTAGATACGCCCAAGTATCAAGGTCTGGCCAATGATGATGGACGACCTCTATGATGACGGCTGGATTGCGGACCGTCCGGTTCATCCTCTTGGAATCGAAGCCGACGATATCAGGCTGAATGAAGCGATCCGGCGCGATCAGAATCCGAGTACCAGGGTCGCGATGCCATACGTAATCGCTTGCGACATGTTCCTTCCAGACTTCAACGTCGGCACGTTTGTTGTTCGCACCCCAGGCTTTAGCGTAAATTTCCTTCGTAACATCTCGCCTACGCAGGCTGTCGTAAAGAATCGTGATCGCGTCGTTGTGCGCAGGATCAGCGCTGTCTCTGTTGAGGATCGTCCGTGGCTGCCCCGCCTTAAGCTTGAAATGCGCGCGGGTGGCTTTTCGTCCCGCCCTAGCCTCCCCCTTGGGAAAGATGACTAGCTCGTTTAGGTCGTCATCCCATAACGGCTGGGTCGCGCGCATGGCGTCTAGTTTTTCAGGGTTTTCGATGTCATCTGGACTGAACGACTCACCTGCGCTGTTCCAAGCTCGCTTCGTCTTGAGGCCCGCGGACTTCGACTCTTCATCATGTTCTTCCATGTCAATTGCAGCCCAGATCCTTTAGGGAAGTCCACACCACTATAGCGGATAGCATTTACACTGGCCGCAGCCTCAGTGGAAGCAGACACGCCTGCCCCCGCGCAGCGCTCGCGCCCTCAAGCCGTTGGTCGATTGCAACTGCAAGGAGAAGCCAATAATGCATGAGACCTGCTTCCACAAGAGGCCTGATTCGCCCGAAAGAAGCATCTCGACCTGCTGGTCCGCTACACGCCGCCCGTCCAGTTGCCAATCAACCACAGGCGGGCAGCTTCCAAAGCTGATGAGCGATTAGGCGAGGCAGCAACATACAAAAGCGAAGTAGCTCGTATGCTCGAGCTCTTCGGTGGAGAGGCCTGAGGATTTGCCTGTGGCCCGGTCAGGGATGCGACAACCGGGCCAGGGACCTGATTAGAGTCGCGTCGGTGGCGTAGGTCACATTGTGGAACTCATGCCACTGCCGGGGGCCCTACACGTTCATGTGCCCGCGCGAGCATCCAATTCCTTCACAATCTCATCCCACGAGCTGACATTGTCGAGGTGTGCGAAGGTGTAGCGAATCGGATGGAAGTAGATCTGCGAAGGAGACAGCATCGTCGAAGGGAAATGTGGTTGATTCGGCGCGTCCGGAAATCCCTGCGGTTCAAGGCAGAAGCCACGGCCCAGTTGAGGCTGACTGTGGTCGAGCGCCTGTCCCTCGTAGAACTGCATCGCCGGCATCGGGCTGGCTATCCGCATCGCCACCCCACTATGCGGCGAGTAGAGCTCTGCACTGCAATCGGCATCGTCATCCAGAACCAGGCAGTGGTCATAGCCGGACGAGGCGGTCACCTGCGCCTCGTCGGTACGCCGCAGCCGGACTTCCACTGCCTGACGGAAATCAAAAGCACCGCCGGTGACATCACGCACCTCCCCTGTGGGAATCAGCTCGGCATCCACCGGCAGGAAATGACTCGCCGGGACCCTTAGCCATTGCCTGTCGGCAGGGACTTGTGGGTCACCAGCCAAGTTGAAGTACGGATGGTGGGTGAGGTTCACCGGTGTCTCGGCATCGGTTCTCGCGTGATAGGTCAGCAGAAGTGCAGCACCGGAAAGCTCGAAGGTAGCGGTGACATCCAAGGCACCCGGATAGCCCCCCTCGCCAGCGGGTGAGGTAAGCGCAAGAACAAGGCGGTGCGGCGTCTGCTCAAGCACGGTCCAGAGCCGGCGGCCGAAACCATGCCGTCCACCATGCAGGTGATTGCGCCCTTCATTAGCGTCCAGCCGATGGCGCACACCCGCATGCTCGTATTGCGCGCAAGCAATGCGATTGCCGTAACGCCCCACCAGAATGCCGAGGTTATCGGTATCTGCCACGTATGCTGCCAGGTCGGGCAGGCCCAGCACGGCCTCTACCGGGCCGTTAGGAGTGTTCACCTGCAGGCTCCGCAGCACCCCACCGCGGGTCAGTATCTCAGCCCTCAGATACGCGTTCTTCAGGACAATGGCCTGCACGATGGTGCCATCGGATAGCTCACCAAACACTCGCTGCGTCACGTTCGTTGCCCCGTAATTCTTCAGTGCGGGGCAGCATAGTCAGCAGCGCCCACAACAACCATGGCAAATACTGCATGGGTCCTCATCGCGATGGCATGGCATCACCGAAAAATTCCGCACCGCAGCATTGCAATAGCCATATGGCAAAGCGGTGACAAATTATTAGTAGGTTATCAGTCGCTGTCCTATCCTCCCCTTCACTGCCAACTAGCAGTCGTCGTTACCGATGGCGCCTGGTGAGGGGCGCGGTTGAGAGCCATCGAACCGCCCCCACGTTCGATGCTCGGCTCCGCAGCGACCTTCATCCTGCCTGTCGGACCAGCGGCTGTATCACCGGTCGTGCCTGCAAGAGAAACTCTGGGAGGGGTTCAACGCGATGCATATCGTGAGCAAGAACGTGCGGCGTAAGCCGCTGGTCACCGGCGCTCTGCCAGCTGCATTGGCATTGGCCATCATTGGCAGCGCACAGGCGCAGCAGGCCAGCACCACGCAAGAAGGCGCTACCGAACTGGATACGGTACAGGTGCGCGGCGTGCGTAACAGCATCGCCAGCGCCATTTCGCTCAAGCAAAACAGTGCGCAAATCACGGATTCGATCGTTGCAGAAGACATCGGCAAGCTGCCGGACAACAGCGTGGCCGCCGCACTGCAGCGCGTCACGGGCGTGCAAGTGGCGCGGGGCGCCGGCGAGGTAGGCACTGTACTCGTGCGTGGTCTGCCCGACGTGGTGACCACAATCAATGGCCGCAACGTTTTCACTACCACTGGCCGCAGCATGGCCCTGGCCGATATCCCGGCCGACCTGTTGCAGCGCGTCGACGTGTACAAGACCAGCGGCGCGGAGAACATCGAAGGCGGAATCGGCGGCCTGATCGACGTGCGCCTGCGCCGCCCCTTCGATTTCGATCAGCCGTTCACCATCGCCGGCAGCGCGCGTGCCGTTTACAGCCGCAACTCCGAGCAGGCAGACCCGAACGCCAGCCTGACCATCAACAAACTGTGGGATGGCGAGCATGGCCGCTTCGGCATCATGGCCAGCGCCTCCTACCAGTCGCAGGACTATCAGGAAAGCAACACCTTCAACGGCATCTACAGCCTGAAGGATGACCCGACTGGTGGCGACCAGCAGGTCTACATTCCCGACACCATCGGCTCGATCTACACGCTCGGCGATCGCACGCGCAGCTCGGCCAACCTTACCTTCCAATGGGCGCCCAACGACTCGACCGAGCTGTACTTCGAGAACTTCTACACAAAGTACGACAACGACAGCCAGGTCAACTTCCTGATTCCGCTACCGACCCTGGTCAATATGGGCAACGTGGTGGAAATGGGCCTCAAGCCCGGCAGCCAGGTGGTGGAACACCTGGTTGCGCGTGACATGTTCACGCTGACCAGCAACCAGGCCTTTGCCAATTCGTCCGATACCTGGCAGAGCGCGATCGGAGGGCGCTGGCGCGGCGAGCGAATCACCCTCTCCAGCGATCTGGCCTATACCTACAGCAAGGCCGATAACCGCAGTTTCATCCTTGATACCGCGTTCAATGCCCCGCTGCTGGAGATGGACTTCGGCAACGGTGGGGCCAGCAACGCCCAGGCACGCACTGCCGATGGCCGGCCACTGGACGTCACCGATCCATCGAAGTACTGGTTGAACCAGTATTTCGATGCCTGGAGCCGCCAGGAAGGCAAGGACTGGTCCTGGAAGACCGACATGAACCTGCAGCTCGACGCCGGCCCGTTCACCGGCCTGGATGCCGGTGTGCGCGCCAGCCGCCGTGAGGCGCTGAACGTTGCGGCCGATACCGGCGGCATGGCCAACATCAGCGGCAGCACGGTGTTCGTCAACCAGCTCGCCGGGCTGGCCTCGACAACCCCGTCGAACTTCCTCAACGGCGAGCGTCGAACCTCCACGCCGCAGTGGATGGTTGCCGACCGCGGCTACCTGCTGCGCAACTCCGGGCTGGTCCGCAGCGCCATGGGGCAGAGTCCGGCCGCGCCGGCCGCCAACCCACTGCTGTACTTCAACGACCAGGAAGACAGCTACGCCGCCTACCTGCAGGGCCGCTACTCGATGCAGCTGTTCGGCCTGCCGCTGGATGGTGCGATCGGCGTGCGCGCGGCGCGCATGGAATCGGACCTGGCCGGCACCACCGTGCTCGATGGCACGTCCTCGCCTGTGAGCCTGTCCAAGCGCCGCGATGAAGTGCTGCCCAGCTTCAGCGCCAATCTCGGCCTGCGTGACAACCTGCTGCTGCGCGCCACCTATGGCAAGTCGATCACCCTGCCGGGCTTCGCAGCGCTCAACCCGCAGCTGTCGCTGTACCGGGCCACCGACACCGTGCCCGCCACCGGTACCGGCGGCAACCCGGACTTGGCACCGATCACCTCGGAGAACCTCGATGTCTCGCTGGAGTGGTACTTCCGGCCGGGCTCGATGCTGTCGGCCGCGGTGTTCAAGCGCAACATCGATGGCTACATCCAGACCTACGCCGACGACGAACTGATCAACGGCGTCGTCTACTCGGTAAGCCGACCGCGCAACACCGGGCGCGGCAGCCTTGAAGGCATCGAGCTGGCCTATACCCAGTTCTTCGACCAGTTGCCCGGCTGGCTGTCCGGCTTTGGCGTGCAACTCAACGCCACTTTCATCGACGCGCAGACTAGCTCGCCGACCGGCGAAAAGCAGGACCTGGTCAACGTCTCCGACCGCGCCTACAACGCCGTGCTGATGTACCAGCAGGGCGGGTTCTCCAGCCGCCTGGCCTGGAACAAGCGCAGCGAGTACGCGCTCAGCTATACCGCCAGTGGTGACCAGCCGCAGTCAATCTACGTGGCGCCCACCGACTATCTGGATCTGTCGATGAGCTATGACATCGATCCGTCGCTGACGGTTTCGCTGGAAGCCACCAATCTGCTGGGCAAGGTTACCCGCAACTACTTCGGCAGCGATCCGAACCTGTTCCCGCGCGACCTGATCATGGCCGAGCGCACGTTCTCGCTCGGCTTGCGCTTCCGCTTCTGATCTCCCCCGCTTGACTGCAACTGCAGGGCCATGAAGGCCCTGCAGCGGTCTCGTGCACCCCCACGCACGACGTTTTCCCCGCTACTTCAGCCTGAGGGTCAAACGCAATGAATTGTGCACACGCTTCACTCCCACCCCCTGCACTGCTGCCACTGGCACTGGCCCTAGCGATCAGTGGCCCGGCCCAGGCGCAGGACCGCCCAGCGGCGGCCGGCGGCGATACCACCACCGATGATGCGGTCGCCCTGGACACCGTGGAAGTTCGCGGTGTACGCCAGAGCCTGATCTCGGCACAGGCGATCAAGCAGGCCACCCGCCAGGTGGTCGACGCCATCGTTGCCGAAGACATCGGCAAGTTCCCGGACAACAACGTCGTCGAGGCACTGCAGCGGGTGACCGGTGTGCAGACCACTGGCCGTGGCGGTGGCGAGGTGGCCGGGGTGACCATCCGCGGGCTGGGGGATGCCTCCACCACGATCAACGGGCGGCAGATGTTCACCTCCACCGGGCGCTCGGTGGCGCTGGCCGATATCCCGGCGAGCCTGCTTTCGGAAGTGACCGTGTACAAGACCCGCTCGGCCGATCTGGTCGAGGGCGGCATCGCCGGGCAGATCGACATCCGCACGCATCGGCCACTGGATTTCGACGGTTCCAAGGTTTCGGTCGCCGCGCGCGGCATCCACGCCAGCAATACCGGAAAGTTCGATCCCAACCTCAGCGCGCTGTTCAGCGATCGCTGGTCCACCCGCGCCGGTGAGTTCGGTGCCCTGCTCAACCTGAGCTACGCGCGCACCAACTACCGCGACGAGAACATCTGGAATGGTTCGGCCGACCCCTACTTCGCCGATACCTTCCAGCGCGTTCCCGAGTTCGGGGCCAACGGCCAGCGCATCGTCGACCGCGGCACGCCCCTGTCCACGACGCCCGGCTCCACCCTCGATGTCGATGGCACACAGCGCGAGTACGTGCTGCTGCGCGATGCCCTGGGCGGCTGGAACCGCTTTGGCGAACGCAAGCGACCGGCTGCCAACCTGGCCCTGCAGTTCCAGCCCAATGACTGGTCCGAGTACACCTTCGAGGCGTTCTACAACGGCTACCGCAATACCGATTCCAACTCGTTGCTGTTCGCCTTCGCCAACAACCCTGACCGCTACCAGGACAGCGTGCTGTACCCGGACAGCAACGTGGTCAAGGAAAACTACATCAACAACCCGTACATCTTCACCAGCACCCAGGCGCGCAACGCCAGGACCGATACGTTCCAATACGCGCTGGGTGGAAAGTGGGAGTTCACCGACAACTTCAAGCTGAAGTCTGAAGTGGTCTACCAGACCTCACAGTACGACTGGCATAACCAGATCCTGGACATGGGCAGCGTGCGCCACAGGATGGCGGTCGACTTCAACAACGCAGGCTCGGGCACGCCCTCGCTGTCCTTCCCGGACAACCCTGCCACCGCGGACATCGACGAGAGCGACCTGACCGATCCACGCGGCTGGGGCCTGGCCTGGTACTACGACCAGCATGGCCGCGACAAAGGTGATGCACTGACCTGGCAGACCGACGGCGAGTACCGCTTCGACGCCGGTTTCTTCGAATCGCTGAAGTTCGGCGTGCGCCTTGATCGTCGCAGCGCGACCTCGCAGGCCGGTGACCGCTCGGCCGACTGCGGTACAGTGGCCAATTGTGCCAGCCAGCGTGATGTGGACCTGCACCCGGATCTGTACCGGACCAGCCCGGCCTCGTTCTACTCCGGCGAGGCCAACTTCCCGCGGCGCTGGATCATTGCCGACCACCAGTACCTTCTCTCGCACTCGGATGACATGCGGGCACTCTATGGTTTCAGCAGTGGCCGTCCGCTGTATGACCCGGCACGCTTCTTCGATATCGAAGAGAACACCTACGCCGCCTACCTGCAGACCGACTTCAGTACCGACCTGCCGGTGGGCGTGCTCGATGGCCAGGTCGGCGTACGCGCAGTGCGTGCCCGCACCGAGATGAGCTACAACAGTCTTGTCCAGGGCTGGGTGCCGACGTCCATGGGCAAGAGCCGTACCGACGTCCTGCCCAGCGCAGTGCTGCGCTGGCACGCGACGGAAAAGCTGAGGGCCCGCCTTGCCTACGGCGAGACCATCAGCCGCCCGGCGTTCGCCCAGCTCAACCCGGCCATGGTGTTGACGCCCCCCTCTTCCACCGCGGCCACATTCGGCTACGCCACCAGCGGCAACCCGAACCTGGCGCCCGTGGATGCCAAGACCATCGACCTGGGCCTGGAGTACTACTTCAGCGCCAGCAACAGCATCTACGCCGTGGCCTTCCTGCGCGATGTCGATGGCTTCATCTTCAACGCCGACCGCAGCATCACCGTCGACGACCGCAGCCCGGCACTGAACGGCAACTATGTGCTGACCTCACCGCAGAATGCCGGTGCCGGTACGCTGAAGGGCCTCGAACTGGGCTTCCAGTACTTCCCGGACAACGTGCCCGAGTGGCTGCGTGGCATCGGCATCCAGGGCAACTACACCTGGATCGACGGCGAATCCAAGGACCCGGTATACGACGAGGCGGACTCCACCCGGCTGCTGGGCTACAAGACCAACCCACTGATCGGTGTCTCCGACTGGTCCTACAGCGTGGTGCTGATGTACGAGCGCGGCCGCTTCTCCTCGCGCCTGTCCTGGGTGGACCGGGACAAGTTCCTGACCAGCTACAACTATTGCTGCTCGATGCCTACCCAGGTGTGGTCGGCAGGCGAAGGCTCGATGGACCTGCAGTTCAGCTGGCAGGCCACGCCTTCGCTGGTGCTGACCCTGGATGCCACCAACCTCACCGGCGAGAAGTACCAGGATTACTACGGCAACCGCCAGTTGTTCAACCTGGGCACCAGCATGTTCAGCCGTACCTATGCGGTCGGCCTGCGCTACCAGTTTTGATCCTTTTCACTCTGCACCGCGGCCGTCGGCGGGCCCACCAGGTGCACTACCCGAGGCGGGCCTGCCGATCCGCATGTAATGGCAACAGGAGGAACACTGATGCCCATCAATTCAAACGGAAACCGTCGGCCGTGGTTGCGCCGGCTCCCGCTCGCACTGGCCGCGCTGGCCTTGGTTAGCGGCCTCGCCAACGCCGCCGAGGTCAAGGTGCGTGCCACGCTCAAGGCCGATCAACCCGGACCGCAGGTGTCCAAGCACATCTTCGGCCAGTTCGCCGAGCACCTGGGCACTGGCATCTACGGCGGCCTATGGGTCGGCGTGGATTCACCGATCCCCAATACCCGCGGATACCGCAACGACGTGATGGCCGCACTGAAGGCCATCGAGGTGCCCAACGTGCGCTGGCCGGGAGGGTGCTTCGCAGATGAGTACCACTGGCGAGATGGCGTCGGACCGCGCGAGAAGCGCCCGACCAGCATCAACACCCACTGGGGTGGCGTGGAAGAGAACAACGCCTTCGGCACCCACGAGTTCATGGAGTTCACCGAACTGCTGGGCACCGACGCCTACGTCGCCGGCAACGTTGGCAACGCACCTGCCGACGAAATGGCGCAATGGGTGGAGTACATGACCGCCCCGACCCGCTCCACCCTGGCCGAAGAGCGCCGTGCCAATGGCCGCGACAAGCCCTGGAAGGTGCCGTACTTCGGCGTGGGCAACGAGCTGTGGGGCTGCGGTGGGAACATGCGTCCGGAGTACGCTGCTGATCTTTACCGCCGCTACCAGACCTTCGTGAAGGCACCGGCCGACCAGAAGATCCTGAAGATCGCCCCCGGCGCCAACGTGGACGATTACAACTGGACCGAAGTGATGATGCGCGAGGCCGGCAAGTTCATGGACGGCCTGAGCCTGCATTATTACGTGGTGCCCGGGCAGTGGCCGCCGCGCGCCTCTTCAACCGACTTCGACGAGGACGGCTGGATCGAGACGCTGTCTGAAGCGCTGCGCATGGACGAGCTGATCACCAAGCACAGCGCGATCATGGACAAGTACGACCCGGAGAAGAAGGTTGCCCTGGTCGTGGACGAATGGGGCACCTGGTACATGGGCGTGCCGGGCGTCAACCCGGGCTTCCTGCACCAGCAGAACACGCTGCGTGATGCGATGGTGGCCTCGCTGACGCTGGATATCTTCACCCAGCATGCCGACCGTGTGCGCATGGCCAACATCGCGCAGATGATCAACGTGCTGCAGGCGATGATCCTCACCGATGGCAACCGCATGCTGTTGACGCCGACCTATCACGTGTTTGCGATGTACAAGCCGTACCAGGACGCCACCCATCTGCCGATGCAGTTGCAGGCGCCCAAGTACACGTACGGCAAGTACACGGTGCCGGCTGTGCATGGTTCGGCTGTGAAGGCCAAGGATGGGCATGTGTACGTGGCGCTGACCAACCTGGATCCGGACAACGCGGCCAGCGTGAGCGTGCAGGTCGATGGCTTGGCCTCGGCTTCCTCGGTCAGCGGGCAGATCCTCAGTGCACCGGCGATCACTTCGTTGAACACCTTCGACAAACCCGATGCGGTGGTACCGCAGGCGTTTACCGGTGCAGACCTCCGTGGGGGTTCGCTGCAGGTGAAGCTGCCAGCCAAGGCGATCGTGATGCTGAAGCTGCAGTAAGGACTGTTGGACCTCGCAGCCGGCACCTCTCCGGCCGGCTGCGAGGTAGGGATGGACGCTGTAGGTGCCGCGACCTGACGCCCGCGGCATCCATCAACAATAAGCGACCGCCATCCTCAGCTTGAGGGCGGCATTCAAGTGCGTGCTCCCTACTTGATCTTTCGCTGGGGGTTCGCTACCGTTTCCCCACGACATTATTCGTGGTCGGCGCACGCGCAAATTACGGATTCTCTTTTCTCACTTGTCTGAACCAGTGGGGGGTGGATCCGCGCGTCAGCGTCATCAGCCTCCTGCACCTTACCTAGGAAGCTGAACAATGGCAGATATCATCCCTTCCCTGCTCGCCACCCGTGAACGTCGCAAGCACAAAGGGCGTACGCTTGCGCGTATTGATACCGAGCAGAAGATGCTTGCCTCCGGCCCGCTTGGCCCCGAGCGACTGGTGCTCAACATTGCGATTGACTACATGGAACGCCACCCTGGCATGTCCTTCAGCGAAGCAGTTTTCGCGGCGCAAGCATACTGCGATCGAGCGCATAGCTAAGCAAGGGCGGCCATGAAGAATCGCACGACCACTTCCGTTTCGCACAACGGCACGACTTACGTTCTCAGCGTAGGCCGCTGGCTTGGCCACCTCCACAGCGATCTCTCAGAAGCACTCCTCGAGATTGCGACTGAGGACCTCTATCTGCCAAATGGACAGACAGCGGACGCTTACAAGGCTGAAAGAAAGGCTGAGTACTCCACCCTGCCCGACAAGCCATACCCGTCTGCCAAGAAGCATCTAAATAGCTGCTCAAAGCGCGATTTTGGACTTGAGTGGGACGAGCTCATCAAGAAGCTCAAACAGGTCATAAATGAAAGGTGCATCCCCCTTCTGATGGCGCGACACACGCTTTCGCTGGCGGAGAAGAATGTAATTCTGCTGGCCGCAAGCAATGGACATGTCGGTGCCATGTACTGGATCGGCACGACACTCAGGGGCATCAAGGATGACAACTGCCTGAGGTGGCTATCAATGGCTCACAACCTGGGCCATGTCGGGGCATGCTACGAAATGGCAGCCCATCTTACATCGATGGGCAACCACACCGAAGCGTTGCGATGCCAGATCGTATCCGCCGATGGAGGATGCGATCTTGCCCTTATGAGCCTCTTTAGTTTGGATGTCCTTCTCAATATTGGGAAGAGCGAGGACACCCGCCCTCTAGAGAACATGCTCGATGAACTCACAGCGACCCACTCTTCATGCGCTCGATATCTACAGGGGGTGTTGCTTCTTTTAGAAGGAAAGCAATCTGACGGAATTGCTGCTCTAGAGGCTTTCTCAAATGCCCCCAAGAGGCAACCACCGAAAGATTCACTTGATGTGGTTCATGAGAACCAAATCGAGGCTATCAGTGAGTTTGTTGGAGGCCTACTGAAAGATATCGCTTTGGGAGTGCAACCACTGAACGCAATTTCAGATCGTTGCAAGCAGAAGGACTTCATCAGCTTCAGGGACTACGATGAATTGATCGCAACTGCTGCGAGGATGCCCTAGCGCGCCGCAACGTCCTGCAGGACGTTGCGGCAAGGCTGTCGGGTAATGAGCTTGGCCCGTGTCTGCGGCCCATGAAAAACCCCGCCGAAGCGGGGTCGTCTAACTCACTTAAACGAAACCTGTGGCCAACCTTCGCGATCATAGGTGAGTGGCAGCAACTGCAGCTTAGGGAGGCCATCGTCCTTGGGATCGTAGGCATGGAACACCAGGTAGTCCTTGCCGCCGTCGCGCAGCACGCTGTTGTGACCCGGACCGATCCAGCGGCTGTTGCCGCGCAGCACTTCGGTGCCGCCGCCCTGGTCCAGGCGCTTGCCGTCGCGATCCAGGTACGGGCCCTGGAGGGTGCGTGAGCGGCCGACCATCACCCGGTAATCGCTCTTGATGCCTCGGCAGCAATGGTCCCAGGACAGGTAAAGGTAGAACCAGCCGTCATGGTGGACGATATGTGGCGCTTCCAGTGCCGCGGGTTCCGGCTCGGCATCATCTACCAAGATCGAGCGCTCGCGCTTGGCGATGGTGTGCCATTCCTGCGGCTCAGCCAAGCTGCGACGGTCAGGGCCCAGCTTGACCAGCTTCAACCCGCCCCAGAACGAGCCGAACGACAGCCACGGCGTGCCGTCGACATCGTCGATCGGGTTGCCGTCGATGGCATTCCACAGGTCACGTTGCGGAATCGAGCGCAGCAGCGTGCCGTGATCCACCCAATTGAAGGCCGGATCCGCCGGGTCCAGCGTGGTGTTGGTGGCCACGCCAATCGCCGAGGTGTTCTTGCCACCGGACGAGATCGAGTAGTACAGCGTGTAAACGCCATCGTGGAAGGAGATTTCCGGCGCCCAGATGTGGCCGTTGAAACCCGAAACGATGTGCTCCGTCCACGCAGGGCTCTGCGCGAACACCGGTGCCTGCTGCACCCACTTCTTCAGGTCTTTGGAACTCCACACGCTGACGCCAGGACCGGTGGTGAAAAGGTACCAGGTATTACCTTGGCGCTGGATCACCGGGTCATGCGCCAGCACGTCCGACGTTGGCCCCTTATTGGTGGCTGCCGCCGGCGGTGCATTCAGCATGTTGGTGTGTCCTGGCTGCGCTGTGCTTACCGGCTGCGCCAGCACATCGGCTGCCGGCAGCGCCAAGGCCAGGCACAGGGCGAGACCCAACGAACGGTGCCTCATGCCTGCACCTCCCGCACTGGACGGCCAAACACCGGCATGCCCTGAGCGTCCCACTGCAGCGGCTGCACACAGGCATGGCGATCGGGGTTCCACAACGGGTCTCCCTCGATGCCGACGTAGTTGCGTGCGTGATACACCATCAGATCGGTCCGTCCGTCTTCGCTGGTCGTAAAGCTGTTGTGCCCTGGACCAAAGACCTCGCGCTCAGAATCGCTGCTGAACACCGGCACCGGCGACTTGCTCCAGCTGGCCGGATCGAGCAAGTCGGCGTTCTCATCGGCCCACAGCAGGCCCATGGCGTAGCGCTCGTCGGTAGCGCTGGCCGAATAGGTGACGAACACCTTGCCGTTGCGCACCAGCACCGCCGGACCTTCATTGACCGCGAAGCCCTGCACTTCCCAGTCCAGTTCCGGCCTGGTGAGCAGCACCGGCTCGCCTGCCAGAGTGGTCGGCGTGGCCAGGGGCGCGATGTACAGGTTGGAGTTGCCAGCGATGTCCGGGTGCTTCTGGGCCCACAGGTAGTAATCCCGGCCGCGAAGACGGAAACGCGTTGCATCCAGGCAGAACGCGTCAATTCCGCTATCCACCTGGCCGGCAAACGCCCACGTACCGGTCATCGGATCGGCATCGGCGCAACGCAAGGCGTACATGCGGTGCTGGAACAGCGCGTCCTTGATCTCGCGGGTCGGCGCGGCGGCGAAGTAGACATACCAGCCGTCTTCGAAGCGATGCACTTCCGGTGCCCAGATCAACTGGCTCCAGGCGCCTTCGGCCGGCGCACGCCACAGCACGCGCTCCTCGGCTGTAACAAGCCCCGGCAGGGTCGGCGCACGACGCAGCACGATGCGATCGTACTCAGGTACCGATGCAGTGAAGTGGTAGTGGCCGTCTTCGCGCAACACGAAGGGGTCGGCGCGGTTGAGGATGAAGGGGTTGGTCTGGATCATGGCATACATTCCGTGGTGCGTTGGGATATCGGCAGTGGCGCTTGTCCGCCGCCTGCTGGCGCCTGCTCGGGTACGATCTGCTCCTTGAGCGTGAGGTAGTACTCATCAGTGATTCGGTAACGGAACATCAGCGCCCCCATAAGTGCATGGAAGGCACCGGGGATGATGGTCAGCATCAAAGCGATACCGGTCAGCGACAGTGCGCTCTGCGCCTGATCAGGCACGTAATCGAAGGCCGCCAGAAGCACGCCGACGATGGCACCGGCCACGCCCATGCCGGCCTTTTGGCAGAACGAGATGCCGCCGAAGGACATGCCAGCCGCGCGCTTACCGCTGCGGGCATGGCCGTAATCCACCGCCTCGGCAATGGCCGACCAGAACACCGGCGCATGCAGATCGACCACGAAGCAGATGAGGAAGTAGAGGACGAAGGCCAACACGGTGTCGCCCGGCTTGACCAGCAGATACATGGCTACGCTGAGGAGGCCGACGGCCAACTGGCTATAGCGGAACAGCTTGATCTTGCAGTACACCTTGGTGATCCAAGTCGAGGCTACCATCGCCAGGATCGCCGCGACCACGCCGGTCGCCATGAACGCAGACATCAGCGCCGCATCACCGCCAAGGAAGTACTTCGCGTAATAGGCCGCCACCGAACCACGGATCACGTAGCCGATGGTACCGATCACGCAGACCGCGCCGAGTACCAGCCACTGGTCGTTGCGCAGCAGCAGCTTGATCTGCTCGCGTATCGGTTTGCGGTCCACCTCGTGCTGGATCCGCTCCCGGGTGCTGGCAAAGCAGAACAGGAACAGCACGGTGGCCATCAGCCCCATCAGGCCCATCGCCCATTTGTAGCCGTCCGCGAGGTTGCCGCCGCTGCTCCAGACCACCGCCAGCTGCGGTACCACGATGGTGACCAGGAACGCGGCCACCTTGGCGAAGAACAGCCGGTAGCCATTGGCGGAGAGGCGCTGCTGCGGATCGGCGGTCAACACGCCGATCAACGAGATGTACGGAATGGTCACCGCGGTGAAGATCAGCATAACCAGCAGGTACGTCGCGTAGGCCCAGGCCAGTTTCAGGTTGTACGAGAGGTCAGGCGTGGTGAAGGTCAGGAACACCGAAATACCGAAAGGCACCGCCATGATCAGGAAGTACGGCCGGTAGCGACCCCAGCGTGTCGTGTGGCGGTCGGTGAACACGCCCATCAGCGGGTCGGCAAACGCATCGATCAGCCGGACCACGATGAACAGCAGCGCCACATCGGTGGGCTTCAGGCCATAGATGTCGGTGTAGAAGAACGTGATGATCAACATCATCGACGAGATGACCACGTTCACCGCCATATCGCCGGCACCGTAGCCGATCTTCTCGACCACGCTCAACTTCTGGTTCTGCATGCGCCCTCCTCTTGAGCTCCTGCATTGCTTGGCTTGCCTCGGCCGTGCCCTCCACGCCGGAGCATTCTTTCGTTGTTCAGCTCATTTCAAGGGACTCTGTTCCGGCTCTGGCCTGCATGGATGGCGAGAATATCCGCTTCCCCGCCTGCTGCGAATGCGACCAACGGCGGGCCGCGACGGTGGATCAGAACTGAGGCAGCTTCTCCCACTTCGGGCGCACGCGCAGATGCACGGAGTAACGCTCATGCAGGATCTGATGGAACGGCACCAGCTCCAGCGTGCCATCGATGCCTTCGGCCTCGAACACCAGGGCTTGCCCGGGCCGTGCGGTGGCCCAAGCGGCGTCGCCCTGCTGGTAGACCGTTGGCAACTGCTGGCCATGGATCCGGTTGAGCGAGGGGCGCTGATCGGACACGTGCAACTGCGCAGCGGGAATGCCGTCTGTGCCCATGCGCGCGGCCAGCACCAGCGGTCCGAACATCATGGCCTGCAGGCTGGGCTCATCCGGCAGCGGTGCAGCGTGCAGCGCCATCGGCAGTTCCAGTTGCACCACATCACCATCGACAAAGCGGCGCTGCAGGCTGGCATAGCTGCCAGGCTGCAACGGCAGATCCTGCAGCACGCCGTTCAGGCGCAGCCGCGCGCCGGTTGCCCAGCCGGGAATGCGCAGGCGCAGGGTCAGCTGCTGCGGTTTACGCAGCTCAAAGCGCAGCGTGCTGCCCTGCTCTTCCGGGAAACGGGTCTGCTGGGTCAGGCGCAGGCCACGTTCGGGCCAGTCCAGCCGCGAAGCGATGTACAGGTTGACGCTGAGCCCGGCATCGCCGTGGAAATAGATGGTGTCCTGTGCCTTGGCGAACTCCTCGGCCCCCGTGCCCGTACAGCACCAGAAGGAGGCATCGGGTGTATTGAACAGTTTCCGGTAGCCGGCATCCATGGGCACGAAGTACATCATCATGCCGCTGGCATCCTGGGTGCCCAGGCGCGCGTTGAACATCACCCGCTCGTAGTAATCCATGTAGCGTGCGTCGGGCTTCCAGCCATGCAGGTGGCGGCTCAGCTTGAGCATGTTGTAGCTGCAGCAGCACTCGTGGCTGTGGCCACTGAGGCGACCGGCCAGGTGGCCGGGGCGGCCGAAGTGCTCGTAGTCGCTGGTGCCACCGGTGCAGTACGTATGGTGCGCCACCACCTGCTGCCAGAAGTACTCAGCCAGGCCACGCTGCGCCTGGTCGCCAGTCACTTCGTACGCACGGGCACTGGCTACAATCTTGGAAATCTGGGTATTGGCATGCAGCCCGTCCAGGGCGTCACGCCGCTCGCGGAGCGGCTGCAACAGGCTGGGCTGGTCGTAGCGGGCGGCCCAACGGAGGTAGTCCTCCCTGCCTGTCTGCAGATACAGCTCCAGTAGCGATTCGTGTACGCCGCCGAACTCCACTTTCAGGATGTCCAGCCAGCGCGCGTCATCGAACTGATCCATCCACGTCCCGAGCCAGTTGGCCAGGCGGATCGCAGTCTGCATTGCCTGCGCGTTTTCGCAGTGGCGCGCCATGTCCAGGTGGCCAGCGATGATCTTGTGCAGGGTGTAGATCGGCACCCACACCTCGGTGCCTGCGGCCAGCCGATCGTAGAACTCGCTCGGGTATGCACCGAGATAGCCGTCGGCGGCCTGGCACTGCGCCAGGCCGTCGACCAGCGCATCTGCCTTGCGCTTGAGCGCCTCGTCGCCAGTGGAGGCCACCAGCAGAGCACAGGCAGAGAGGTAGTGGCCGCCGCTGAAGTGGCCGCGGATTTCGCAGTGTGGAGACTCCCAGCCACCCAGCGGCTCGGCGCTGGAAGGAAGGCCTGCGGTGACACGGAAGCTGTGCAACAGGCGCTCATTGGGCAACGACATCAGGAAGCGACGGTTGCGCTGCTTGGCCTGCAGGAAAGGCCCGTCCCCTAGAGTGACCTGGCCCAGTGTGAACGGCTGCTCCTGCCACTGCACCGTCGCATGGCGTGCCGGTGCTGCCGGCGTGGCAGTCACCGCAGCCGACGCAGGCAACGCTGCCGAGGCCGTGATGGCAGCGGCACAGGCCGCACCTGCCTGCAGGATGTCGCGACGGCTCCAGCCATGTCCGGAGGACGCCTGCGTGTCATCGGTGCTCATCAATACTCTCCCTTTGGGCTGCGGCCAGCGGCCAGCGCGCGTTGCAGCAGGCAGAACACCAGCAGCAGCACGCCAACGGCAATGCGTGTCCACCAGGAGCTGAGCGTCCCGTCGAACACAATCAAGGTCTGGATCTGGCCCAGGATCAACACGCCGAACAGCGTGCCTGCGACGTAGCCGCAACCACCGGACAGAAGCGTGCCGCCGATCACCACGGCTGCGATGGCATCCAGTTCCAGGCCCAGTGCGTGCTGGCTGTAGCCGGACAGCATGTACAACGCATAGACCACGCCGGCCAGCGCGGCGCAGAAGCCGCTCAGCGCATACACCGAAACCACGGTACCGCGCACAGGCAGCCCCATCAGCCGCGCGGAGGCAGGGTTTCCGCCCACTGCGTAGACCGCGCGGCCAAACCGGGTCCAGACGGCCAGCAACACACCGGCCAGCACTACCGCGAGGGCGATGCCGGCGCCAAGGGTAAGTGATGCGCCCGGCAGCACCGGCACACGAACGCTCGCCAAGCTCACCAGTAACGGTTGGTCGATGTTGATCGAATCAACACTGAGCAGGGTTGCCGCGCCGCGCGCGAGGAACATGCCTGCCAGCGTCACCACGAACGGTGCCAGCATATAGCGTTGGATCAACCAGCCCATCAGCGCACCGAAGCCGGTGCCCAGCGAGAGGACCAGAGCAATCGCCAGCAGCGGCGGGCAACCGTGGCGCTGCACCAGCTCGGCCAGCAATACAGTGGAAAAGGCCAGCACCGCGCCTACAGAGAGGTCGATGCCGCCGGCCAGGATCACGAATGTCATGCCGACGGCGACGATCAGCAGGAAGCCATTGTCAATGAGCAGATTGGCAAACACCTGCGGTGACAGGAAGCCATCGAACATCATGCCGCCGGCCAGCGACATCGCCACGAACAGGGCGATGGTCACCATCAGCGGCAGGTGTGCCGCCTGCCAGCGGCGCGCACGGGGTGCAGGCAGCACCGGGTTGCCAATGGCGCTCATCGGCTGCCTCCCTTGCCACCGCGCGCGAGCACGCTGCGTACGCCGTTGCGGAACTCGCTGGATTGCAGCAGCATCACCGCAAATACCAGCAACGCCTTGACCAGGAGGTTGACCTGCGGTGGCACGCCGATGGCATAGATGGTCGAGGTGAGGGTCTGGATGATCAGCGCACCGATCGCACTGCCGGCCAGGCTGAAGCGGCCACCACTGAGCAAGGTGCCGCCCAGGCTGACCGCGAGGATCGCGTCGAGCTCGAACAACTGGCCAGCGCTGTTGGCATCGGCACTGCTGACGTTGGCACTGACCAGCAGGCCGGCTATACCGGCGCACAAGGCACAGAACACATACACCGCCAAGGTGATGCTGCGGGTACGGATGCCGGCCCCGTGGGCCGCCGCCGGGTTGTGGCCGATGGCGCGCAGGAACAGGCCCAGTGCGGTGCGCGAAATCAGCAGCAGCAGTGCTGCCAGCACCAGCAACGCGATCCACACCGGCACGGGCAGGCCAAGCAGGAAGCCGGTGCCGAGCCAGGCATACGACGGGTAGTAGACGGTGAGGATCTGTCCATCACTGATCAGCTGGGCGATACCGCGTCCTGCCACCATCAGCACCAGCGTGGCGATGATCGGCTGCATGCCGGCCTTGACCACCAGGGCACCGTTCCAGAGCCCACACAGCAGTGCCGCCAGCAAGGCAGCAGCGATGGCCAGCAGCACGGGCCAGGGCCCACCCAGGCCCGCCGCCAGCACGTGGCCCAGCGTCCAGGTCGCCACGGTGGCGGCGATGGCCACTACCGCGCCCACTGAGATGTCCAGCCCGCGTACGGCGATGACCAGGGTCATGCCCATCGCCACCAGCATCAGCGGCGCGGCGCGGTTGAGGATGTCGATCAGGTTGCCGTACAGATGTCCGTCCCGCCATTGCAGCTGCAGGAACCCGGGGTTGAACAGCCCATTGCCTGCCAACAGCAGCAGCAAGGTCAGCAGCGGCCAGAACAGCGGCCAGGAAATCACGTTGCGCCATGCCGCAGGGGGTGCCGCGATCGCGTGGTCAGTACGGGAAGAAGAAGCAGACATCAGGCGGCCCTCGTCTCGTGCCCGGCAATGAGTTCCAGCACCTGCGCCTGGCTGCTGCCAGCAGGCAGAACGCCGGCCATGTGGCGCTCGCGCAGGACCGCGATGCGATCACCGAGGCGGGTCAGTTCTTCGATCTCGGCCGAGATGAACAGCACAGCCATGCCCTGCCCGGCCAGTCGCGCGACTTCGCCCATGATTTCCTGCTTGGCTGCGATGTCGATGCCGCGGGTGGGCTCGTCGAGCACCAGCAGGCGCGGTTCGGTCAACAGCCAGCGTGCCAGCACCACCTTCTGCTGGTTGCCACCGGAGAGCAGGCCGATCGGTGTGTCGATATCGGCGGTCTTGATCCCCAGCGCTTGTACCCAATGGCTGGCCAGCCGCCGCTGTTCTGCCGGCGCAAGCGCGCGGGTCCAACCTTGCCGCGCCTGCAGGGCCAGAATGATGTTCTCGCGCACGCTGAGCTCGGCCACGATGCCCTCGGTCTTGCGTTCTTCCGGGCACAAGGCGATGCCGGCCGCAATGGCATCGGCCGGATGCCGCCACTGCCTGGCCGCACCGTCCAGCCGCAGCTCGCCCGCTTCAGGGCGATCAAGGCCGAACAGGAGACGGGCCAGCTCAGTGCGCCCCGACCCGAGCAGGCCGGCCAGCGCAAGCACTTCACCCTCGTGGATGGTCAGGTAAACCGGCTGAAGTGCACCTCGGCGCGCCAATCCCTGCAGCTCGATCACCGCAGCGCCCTGCCTGAGAGCAGCAGCGTCCGCCTTGCGGCCCCCGGCCAGCGCAACCTCGCGCCCGACCATGGCCGATACCAGCGCCGCCTGCGGTAGCGCCGTGGCCAGGTACTCACCCACCAACCGGCCGTTGCGCAGCACGGTGATGCGATCACTGACCGCATACACCTGATCGAGGAAGTGGGTCACGAACAGAATCGCCATGCCTTGTGCGCGCAGCTGCCGCATCACGCGGAACAGTTCCTGCACCTCATCCTCGTCCAGGCTTGAGGTCGGCTCATCGAGGATCAACACGCGCGCGGACACGTCCACAGCGCGGGCAATCGCCACCATCTGCTGTATTGCCACCGGATGGCTGCCCAATGGGCTGCGCACGTCCACCTGCACGCCTACGCCCTGCAGTACCGCTTCGGCATGCGCATTGATCTTCGCCCAGTCAACCAGGCCGAAGCGACGTGGATAGCGACCAGCGAAGATGTTCTCGGCCACGGACAGGTTTGGGCACAGGTTCACTTCCTGGTACACCGTGCTGATGCCCAGGTCCTGCGCCTGAACCGGGGTCGCCGGTGCAATCGGCTGGCCGCCAAGCAGAATCTGCCCCTGATCGCCGGCAATGACGCCGGTAATCACCTTGATCAGGGTGGACTTGCCGGCCCCGTTCTGGCCCATCAGCGCATGGATCTCACCTGCACGCAGGCACAGGTCCACCTCCTCCAACGCGACCGTGCCAGCAAAGCGCTTGCCGATCCCTCGTGCCTGCAGGACAGGCACGGCATTGCCGTGATCAGGAATCACCGGCGCTTCCTCAGTAACCGCGTCGCGGGAGTTCGGCGGCAGCCTGGTCCTGGGTGAACACGCCTTCCTCGACCACCACACGTTGCGGCACCGGCTTGCCGGCCACCACGTCGGCCAGCAGCCCGGCCAGCTGGTTGCCGAACAAGGGGTTGCACTCAACGGTGGCATTGAGCTTGCCCGCCTTCATCGCCTCGAAGGCCCCGCGCACCCCATCGATGGAGACGATGCGGATGTCCTGCCCCGGCTTGAGGCCGGCCTCTTCGATGGCCTGGATGGCGCCAATCGCCATGTCGTCGTTGTGGGCAAACAACACATCGATGTTGCGGCCTTCGGACTTCAGGAACGCTTCCATCACTTCCTTGCCCCGCGCGCGGGTGAAATCGCCGCTCTGCGAGCGCACCACGGTGAAGCGCGGGTCAGCCTCGATGATTTCGTGGAAGCCCTTCATGCGGTCATTGGCCGGCGCCGAACCCACCGTGCCCTGCAGCTCGGCGATGCGAACCGGGCCCTCGTGGTCCTTGCGGTCTTCAAGCAGCCAACGCCCTGCACGGCGGCCTTCTTCGACGAAATCCGAGCCAATCAGTGAGGTGTACAGCGAGGGATCGGACACCTTGACTGCACGATCGGTCAGCACCACCGGAATGTTGGCCGCCTTGGCTTCGCGCAACACGTTTTCCCAGCCCGACTCGACCACCGGCGAGAACGCGATGACGTCCACACGCTGGGCGATGAACGAACGGATCGCCTTGATCTGGTTTTCCTGCTTCTGCTGGGCATCGGAGAACTTCAGGCGGAAGCCCGCCGCTTCCAGGCCTTCCTTGACCGAGCGGGTATTGGCGGTTCGCCATTCGCTTTCCGCACCCACCTGACTGAAGCCGATGGTGGCCTGCGCGGTTTGGGCACCGCCCTTGTCATTGCCGCCGCAACCGCCCAGCAGTGCGCACGCGCCCAGCACGGCACCCAGAACGAAACGTTTGGTATCCATCTTCCCTCCCTCAGATTTCCAGGCCATCACGCACGCGGCCCTCCAGCCAACGTGCGTGATGTGCCGGCAGGCCCCTTCCGCCTGCCGGACTGATTCAAGCCGCGGTGTAGGCGGTCTTGACCGTGGTGTAGAACTCCACCGCGTAACGGCCCTGCTCCCGCGGACCATAGCTGGAGCCCTTGCGGCCGCCGAACGGCACGTGCGGGTCCACACCTGCAGTGGGCAGGTTGACCATCACCATGCCAACCTGTGCGTTGCGCTTGAAGTGGGTGGCGTACTTCAGTGAGGTGGTGACGATGCCACCACACAGACCGAACTCGGTGTCGTTGGCCAGTGCAAGCGCATGGTCGTAGTCACGTGCGCGCAGAACCGCCGCCACAGGCCCGAAGATCTCTTCGCGGGCGATGCGATGGTTGGCCTCGGCAGCAAACAGGGTGGGTGCCAGGAAGTGACCTTCGGTCGCGCACTGCACCTGTTCACCACCAAACAGCAGCTGGCCGCCGTCTTCGTGGCCGGCACGGATGTAGGCCAAATCGGTTTCCAGCTGCGCCTCGCTTGCCACCGGACCAATGTGCACGCTGCTGTCAAGCGGATTGCCGACCTTGATCTGCGCCAGACGCTCCTGCACGCGCTTAACGAAGGCATCGTGGATGCTTTCTTCGACAATCAGGCGGCTGGAGGCAGTGCAGCGCTGGCCGGTGGAGAAGAACGCGCCATTGACCGCACATTCCACGGCCTTGTCGAGGTCGGCATCAGCCAGCACCACCAACGGATTCTTGCCACCCATTTCCATTTGGATCTTCAGCCCGCGCGCAGCGGCCTGGCGATGCAGCGCATTGCCAGTGCCCACCGAACCGGTGAAAGTCAGCGCGTCCAGCTTCGGATGCTCCACCATTGCCTGACCAACCACGCGGCCAGCACCGAGCACCATGTTGAACACACCCTCGGGCAGGCCGGTACGGCTGATGATCTCCGCGATCGCCCAGGCGCAGCCCGGCACGATCTCGGCCGGCTTGAAAACCACGGTGTTGCCGTACGCCAACGCCGGAGCGATCTTCCACGCCGGGATCGCCAACGGGAAGTTCCACGGCGCGATGATGCCGACGACACCGACCGGCTCACGGGTGATTTCCACGTCCACGCCCGGACGGGTGCTGGCCAGACGTTCGCCCGGAATGCGCAGCGCCTCACCGGCAAAGAACTTGAAGATCTGCCCGGCACGGGTGGCCTCGCCGATGCTTTCCCCCAGGGTCTTGCCCTCTTCCAGCGCCAGCAGGCGGCCGAGCTCTTCGCGGCGGGCAATGATCTCGCTGCCGATCGCATCAAGGATGTCGGCACGCTGCTGCGGATTGCTCAAGCCCCAGGCGGGCGCAGCAGCGGCGGCGGCTTCCACCGCCTGCGAGGTCAGTGCAGCGTCGACGCTGCCATAGGCACCGACCGGCGCGCCCAGGTCGGACGGATTTTCATCGACGCCTTCGCTGTTGCCTTCGATCCACTGGCCATTGATGTAACTCTGGAAACGCATGTTCACGGAACGATCTCCTGTTGCTTTGACTGTTGCCGCTCAGAGCGCGCCAACGCCACCGAGGGCGAAGCTGGCGGGTTCACCGCGCAGCGGATTGACGAGTGCTGCGCCGAGCGCCGGCAGTTCGATTTCAAAAACATCGCCTTCTTCGGCGCGCACGTTGTCGGCAAAACTCAGCGTGGCGGTGCCGAAGAAGTGCAGGTGCACGTCACCCGGACGGCGATGGCCCGGATACTTGAAATGGTGGTATTCGAGATTGGCCAGCGAGTGGCACATGTTGGCTTCGCCAGTGACGAAGGGCTTTTCCCAGACCACTTCGCCATTGCGACGGATGCGGCTGCTGCCCTGCAGATCGGCCGGCAACGTGCCACTGCGCAGCTCCGGACCGACGGCGCAGGCGCGCAGCTTGGAGTGCGCCAGCAGCAGGTAGTTCTGCCGCTCGGTCACGTGATCGGAGAACTCGTTGCCAATGGCAAAGCCCAGGCGATGCGGGGTACCGTCGGCACCGATCACGTACAGCCCGACCAGTTCCGGTTCTTCACCCCCATCCAGGGCGAACGACGGCGACGGCAAGGCCTCGCCCGGGGCAACGACGATCGCGCCATCGCCCTTGTAGAACCACTCCGGCTGCGCGCCGGGCTGGCCATCACTGGGAATACCGCCCTGCAGGCCAGCCTGGAACATGCGCATCGAATCCGTCAGCGGCGCTTCGGCCTGCTGTGACAGCTGCTGGTGCATGGCATTGCGTGCCGCGGCACTGCCCAGGTGGGTCAGGCCTGTGCCGGTGACCAGGCAGTGCGCCGGGTCAGGATGGTGCAAGGGGCTGAGCACGCGACCAGCAGCCAGCAGCGCGGCATAGTCCAGCAGCTCGCCGCCCAGCAAGGGCGCCGCAGCCGCTTCCAGATCCTGGCCTGCGGCAATGGCACGCTGGGCCAGGGCATAGGTGGAATCAACCGCATCCAGCAGGCGTACCTGCAGGCCATCTGCCAGCACCACACCCACCCGCGTTGCGCCTAGATCATCAACAAGCTGGATAAATCGCATTGTGTTCCACCGGAGCCAAGAAGGCCGGGGGCTTCCGGACGCAGTCCCGCCTTCCGAAGGATTGCGCCGGATCGGAAGCAGACCCGGAGACCCGATTCTGCCCTTGCCACAGATACACAACAAATATACATTTGCCAAACAAACATACTCAAATGGATATGCATAGGCCCCATGCAGACCTCACCCTGGTTCGTGCGCGCCCGCCTCAAAACCCGGCAACTGATGCTGCTGGTGGCCATCGAAGAGGAAGGCAACATCCACCGCGCTGCTGAAGTGCTGAACATGTCCCAGCCTGCCGCCTCCAAGCTGCTCAAGGATCTGGAAGACATGATCGGGGTACCGCTGTTCGAGCGGCTGCCGCGCGGCATGCGCGCCACCTGGTATGGCGAAAGCATGATCCGCCATGCGCGCATCGCGCTGGCCAGCCTCGGCGAAGCGGGCGCTGAAATCGAAGCGTTGCGCAGCGGCCATGCGGGCCAGGTTTCCATCGGCACCATTTCCGGGCCATCTGTCACCCTTCTGCCCACCGCACTCGCGCGGGTCACCGAACAGCACCCCGATCTGCGCCTGTCAGTGCTGGTGGAAAGCAGCGACGTGTTGCTGGAGCGGCTATCGCAGAACCGCGTGGACTTCCTGGTCTCGCGCTTGTTCGCCCAGCATGACAAGAGCCAGCTGCATTACGAGGCCCTGGCCGAAGAAGACGTCTGCGCCATTGCCCGCCGTGGCCATCCGATCTTCCAGGTCAGGAAACCTGGCCTGCGCGACCTTGCCGCGCACGGCTGGATCGTGCCGCCCGTCGGCAGCGTGCTGCGCCACCGGTTCGAGCTGATGTTCCAGAGCGCCGGGCTGGAGCCGCCCCGGCAGGTAATCGGCACCGCCGCTCTGGTGTTCCTCACCAAGATGCTGCAGCAGGGCGATTATCTGGCCGTGGTTCCCACCGACGTCGCCCGCCACTACGCCGAGTTCGGCATGGTCGAGGTGGTGCCGGTGGAACTGTCGTGCCGGATGGATTCGTTCGGCATCATCACCCGCAGCGACTGGCTGCTGTCGCCCGGCGCGACCAACGTGCTCCAAGCGATCAGGCAGGCTGCCAATGAGGTCTACGGTCTACCGCCGGCCTGACCGGCGGCAGAGCCGGTGCCTGTTGCGGGCACCGGCCAACAACGGTCGAACTCAGGACCAGCCGGCGTCAACCACAAACTCCTGCGCGGTGCACGCACGCGACTGATCGGAGGACAGGAACAAGGCCATTGCCGCGATGTCGGCTGGCACCACTTTGTCCGGAAGGCACTGGTTACGCTGTAGTTCCTGCTCTCCAGCCTCATCCAACCACAGCTCAACCTGGCGCTCGGTCATCACCCAGCCCGGGGTGAGCATGTTGATGCGGATACGCTGCTGGCCCAGCTCGCGCGCCAGGCCGCGCGTCAGCCCCTGCACCGATGACTTGGCCGTGGCATACACCGGGTAACCACCGGTCTTGGTCTGCCAGCCGGTGGATCCCAGGTTGACCACCGATCCACCACCGAGGCGCTGCATGCCCGGCAACACCGCCTGGATGGCAAAGAATGCCGGACGCTGGTTGATGGCGATGCGGCGCTCCCAGTACTCCGGCGTCACCTCGGCCAAGGCGTGGCGATCATCACTGCCAACGTTGTTGATCAGCGTGTGCACATCACCCAGCGCGGCGCCGGCATCAGCGATGGCCTGCTGCAGCGCCGCCACGTCAACGACATCACAGCGGCGCCACCACGGCGCTGCTACCCCCTCTGCCTGCAACCTCGCCGCCAACGCTGAGCTGGCCGTCTCGTCGATGTCGATGAAGGCCACGCGCGCACCCTGCCGCGCGAAGGCCTCCACCATCGCCGCACCGATGCCACTGCCACCGCCGGTAATGAACACGGTTCTTCCCTGCAGGTCGGGGTACTGCGGCGCGATGGCCGGAGATGGATCAATGAACACTGAGCAAGCCTCCACTTAAATACATGCCTATTGATAACTATTTATATATGGATTTTGGCGATACTTTCATTTTTACCGCATCAATATGCCCTGTAGCATCCGCTCCCGTAAAGCGATCCGTTGTCGGCTCATCCGCATCGATCAACCGAACATCCCCCGCTCCACCTCGTCGCAAGGATCCACGCTCCCATGGGCTCACCGAAACAGGCAAAACGCCGCAGCCAGGACTGGTTCGGCCGGGAAGGCAAGCAAGGTTTCTACTACCGCAGCTGGCTCAAGAGCCTCGGTCTACCCCACGATGTCTTCGATGGCCGCCCCGTCATCGGTATCTGCAACACCTGGTCCGAGCTAACCCCGTGCAACGCCTCGTTCCGCGAACTGGCCGAGCATGTGAAGCGTGGCGTCTGGGAAGCCGGTGGTCTGCCGGTGGAGTTCCCGGTGATGTCGCTGGGCGAAACCCAGGTCAAGCCGACCGCAATGCTGTTCCGCAACCTGGTCAGCATGGACGTGGAAGAATCGATCCGCGCCAACCCGCTTGATGGCGTCGTACTGCTGATGGGCTGTGACAAGACCACGCCCTCGCTGCTGATGGGTGCGGCCAGTGTCGACCTGCCTACCATCGGTCTCTCCGGTGGCCCGTCGCTGTCGGGCAACTGGCGGGGCAACCCGGTGGGCTCTGGCACCGGGGTCATCGAGATGTCGGAGATGGTTCGTGCCGGTGAACTCAGCCAGAGGGAGTTCGTTGAAGCCGAAGCCAGCATGCAGCGCTCGAAGGGCAGCTGCATGACCATGGGCACCGCCTCCACGATGGCAAGCATGGTTGAAGCCCTGGGCATGTCGCTGCCTGAAAACGCCGCCATCCCGGCCGTGGATTCGCGCCGATTCCGCCTGGCCCACCTGACGGGTCGACGCATCGTGGAGATGGTCGAGGAAGATCAGGTGATGTCCAGCATTCTCACCCGTTCGGCGTTTGAAAACGCAATCAAGGCCAACGCTGCCATCGGCGGCTCCACCAATGCGGTGATGCACCTGCTGGCGCTGGCCGCGAGGCTTGGTGTGAAGCTGGACCTGGAAGACTGGGACCGCCTGGGCTCGCGCCTGCCCTGCCTGGTCAACCTCAAGCCATCGGGCAAGTATCTGATGGAAGACTTTTACTATGCCGGCGGATTGCCCGCCGTGCTGCGCGAAATCGCACCGTACCTAGACCTGGACGCCATCACGGCCAACGGGCGCACGCTCGGCGAAAACGTGGCCGACGCGCCGTGTTGGAACCGCGATGTGATCCGTCCGCTGGATCAGCCGTTCAAGCCCGAAGCGGGCATCGCGGTTATCCACGGCAACCTCGCGCCGAATGGCGCGGTGATCAAGCCATCGGCCGCCTCGCCCCACCTGCTGCAGCACCGCGGTCGCGCGGTGGTGTTCGAGAACATCGAAGATCTCAAGGCGCGCATCGATGATGAAGCGCTGGACATCGATGAAACCTGCATCATGGTGCTGAAGAACTGCGGACCGCGCGGCTATCCGGGCATGGCCGAGGTAGGCAACATGCCGCTTCCACCGAAGCTGCTCAAGCGTGGTATTACCGACCTGATCCGGATTTCCGACGCGCGCATGAGCGGCACCGCCTACGGGACCGTTGTACTGCACACCTCGCCCGAAGCCGCTGCCGGCGGCACGCTGGCACTGGTGCAGAACGGAGACTTCATCGAACTGGACGTGCCCAACCGTCGCCTGCACCTGGATGTGGACGATGTCGAACTGGAAAGGCGACGTGCGCTGTGGGTGCCGCCGCCCGCGCCGACCCGCGGCTGGGCCAAGCTCTACGTCGACCATGTGCAGCAGGCGCATCTGGGCGCCGACCTTGACATCCTCGTCGGTGGAAGCGGTCATAGCGTCACCCGCGACTCACACTGATCCCATGACGTCACCCTCCCTCCCCCCCACAGCCCAGGCGACGTGCGTGTGGCCCCTGGACGCTACGCTCGGCGAAGGCGCTACCTGGTCGGTGCGCGAACAGGCGGTCTACTTCGTTGACATCCTGGGCCGTCGCTTGCACCGCTATCGCCCAGCCGATGGACAGTGCAGAAGCTGGTCGTTCGAAGAGGAAATCACGGCGCTGGCAGAGCGCAGGGACCATGCGGGCCTGCTGGTCAGCCTGCGCCATGACCTGGCCCTGTTCGATCCAGAAACTGGAGATTTCCAGCGTCTGCATCGCCCCGAGCCAGAGCGGCCGAACAATCGCTTGAATGATGGCAAGTGCGATGCGGCCGGGCGCTGGTGGATCGGCAGTACTGACTTCCAGTGCGCAGCGGCGACGGGTGCCCTGTATCGCTATCATGAGGGACGCTGCAAACGGATGCGCGACGACATCCATATCAGCAATGGTCCAGTCTGGTCGGCTGACGGCGCTCAGATGTTCCTCAACGAAACTGGTGCTCTGCGTACCTGGCGTCACGCATTTGATCCGCACACTGGCGAGCTGGGACCTGCCGAACTCTGGCTGCAGCACGATGAAGCCGACGGCGCCCCCGATGGCATGGTCACCGACAGTGCGGGCTGCATCTGGATTGCCCGCTGGGGTGGCTCGAAGATCACGCGCCACGACGGCACCGGAGCGCTTGTTGGCCAAGTAGCCCTGCCGACGCAATTCATCACCAGCGCCTGCTTCGGCGGCAAGGACTTACGCACGCTTTACATCACCAGCGCACGTAGCGATCTGACCCCTGACCAGTTGAAGGACCAGCCTTTGGCTGGTGGGCTGTTTGCTGTGGAGCTTGAGATCGATGGTCCGCAAGCCGCTACCTTCGCTGGGTGAAGCCAGCTTGCCTGTTGCATTCAACTCAACATTCGGGGCTTAAACGATAGAAGGAACCGTAGTGCGAGCGGTAAGGCGGCCATTGCGCGGCCGCACCCAGCCGCTATCAGCGTCTTGAGCTGCGGGACCAACAGCGTGGCACCACGTCCTAGCAGGGCGATACCCCACAGTGGCACAGTACGCATCCAGTGACTAGCCCAGGGTCCCAAAAGCACCATCGTTTACACGTGGACGTATGGGTTCAAAATCTAGATGCCAGAACAACGAGCAACACAGGACACCAGCGTTGATTGGTGATGCCTTCGGCATCGAGGGGACCGGCCCGTCACAGCGCGCGTCATTTCTTTCCGGGGCGAGTCATCGCACAAGGAAGCCGCAGGTCTATAGGCGGTGTGTCTGCGCATGGAACACCACGCGCGCAGTCTAAGCGTCTGGTTCCCACGAGCCTTGAGTTAGACCCTCATACCGCCGAGGTTTCTTGCCCGCGCTGATCCCAACACGCCCTTGGATGTCTTCGACCGGATCTCAGCTGCCAGCGAAGGCAGCTCGATCATGTCGTGCCCAGGGGGGCCAACCCAAAGGTGAATCAGACAAGGTAGCCCAGACATCAAACCCAGCACCCAGGGGCTCCATGCATTCCAACTTGTGAGCTGGCTGAGGGTCGAACTGGGCAAGTACCCGTCGGCGATCACCAGTACGACCCCGACCCAGCCTGCCTGGACAACAGACTGCCAGCGCCTCAAAGCTCTCCGCCGCTCAGCGATTTGGCGCTCCACCGGCTCCCGACGGGCTGCGTCGGGCTCCTGAGCCAGCCAGCGTTCTGCGTCGACGCGGGTCACATGGCGCTGTCGGCTGGGTTGGCGCGGCCTGGGAGACACGTGCAGCCAAGACTGTATGAGACCTGTGATCCAATTCAGCAGCTCCATCGCGACAATCCAAGTGCCAGGACCAAGGACCTGCACCACTGCACCGTAGACGAGGATCACCGCCAAATACACGAACGGTTGATCGCCCGAGGCTGACCTCCCCTCCCAAACGCCACTGCCCAGCAACAGCGTGAAGATCACATCCGCTACCAGGACAAGTCCAAACAAGCGGAGCAGCCAACCGCCATTGTGCGCCTTGTCCGTGAGATCCCATGCAACCTTGTTCACGTCCAAATTCACTCTCCCTGCGGAACGCTAGATGATCGATGACATCGGTCAAGCGCTCACCGGTCAATCATGCCCTCAGTTGCCATCCACGCCCATGTCGACGACAAGACCCAGCACTGCTTGTTTTCCTCTGTAGATACCAACAGGGCATTTGCGACCAGGCCGCCACCATTCCAAATGCAGTGAGGCGAAGCCAATCGCCCCCTGCGACCCTGCCCAACAACTAAAGGCGTCGGACTTGATTACGGGCAAACAACGTCAAGCCAAGACCTGGGATGTACCGTCGCTGTAGATCATGTTGGAGGCGACGAATTTGATCTTCATGTCAAGGAGATCGGTGGCCAGCATCCACTGGTGCTCGGGCATGAACTGATTGAAGGTGAATCCAATGCCAGGGTTGGCAAGAGGCCGACCCGGATTCATGGGAGAGTTTACGGTCACATTCAGCCGGAACTTCACTTCACCAAACAAGTCCATGAACTCAATGGTTCCCTTGACTGCCCGGGTGGGTTTGGACTCTTCGGAAAGCGTGTAATCGCAATCAAACCAGATGTGATCCTCGTAGTCACCGTGGTCGTATCGCTTGTTCGAGACAGCGATCGACACCACGGACTCTTCTGCCTGACGCGCTCCGGATGAATTGCCATTGGCTCCTGCTGCCGGCACGGCGTTTCTTGCCTCGAGCAATGCCAAACGCCGTTCAATCTCTGCAAACCGCTCTTCCATGTCGCTCATGCGTCCCCCAGTTGTCATCCAGATATGAGCCGAGCCCAGTCCGGCCCCTCCATTTGCGAAGGCCACATGCAAGCGCCACCGACCATCACGCCATCATATTAGGCACGCGGCGTTTCGGCAGCAAGGCTGCAAAGTCCCGATGTGTCCCTTTGCCTACTACGCTAGGCTACGCATTGGAAACTCGTCAAAAATCTCTTGTTCGCTTAAGGCCCCACAGTGAGAAAGAAGCAGCGCCAAGTTGCAGAAGGCCACCTCCGGCAACAAGGTCAGGCCTACACTGCGGCCAGGACGAACGAAACAGGGGAAGATAGCAAGCCACGCGTCGGTTCGAGTGTGGGCAGCACCATTGCAGCTACAGCCGGCAGCCTGCTCGCGATCGCCACGATTCTGGGATTTCTCCTCCATTTTGCTGGGATGTATCGCAGACCACCTACCTGACTCAGCTGGGGCTTGAGCCAACCTCCTTCCCTTAGCCAGTCGATGCCAAGGTCATACATGGGGTCTACGTCGTGGCCTCTGAAGGCTCCGAGCTTTTCAAGGATGTGCCTTGGCCAAAGGTTGTCACCCTTCTCCTCCTCGCCACTGGCTTCCTTGTCATAACCGGGGCGCCAGCAAAGCCTGATACAAGGCTGAGGGATTGGCTGATGCGACGATCCTATTGGGTGCGACAGCCCATCGTTGTGCTTTTTACGCTCATCGGAGTGGCGGTCACGGGCGTCTGCGCAGCTGCTCTCCTTTCCATTGCCTCCACCATTCCTGGCATCGCTGGCGAGCGATTTGGCTCAGCGGAAGCGGCAAGGGTTTCTGATCGGCTCCGGAAAGGCAGACCGTCCAAGCAAACCGAGATCTGGAGAGGGGAGCACTTGCTTGGGTGGGGGGAGATCATCATCACCAGCAGCGAGGTAATCGCCTGGTATGACAGCGATCAAAAGGCACTGCGGACCATCAAGACCGAAGGGATCGAGCTACGGGCACCACTTGGACCGCCCAACGCTGTCCACTGACGCCCTGTCGCTCCTGTGGCAGATCCGGCGCTAGGGCGCGATTGGATATCCGGGCCCCTCCCTGCGCCCAATCTCACAGCCCTCGACTCCACGACCCAGTTGGATTCTGCGACGGGCACCATACCCAACAATTCGCTTCCATCCGCCTTTACAACTACGCTAGGCCAGTCTAATCAAGGATCGCCCCGTGGTCATAAACGTCAACGGCCTCTCGGCCAAAGAACTCAAATCACTGATTGCCCAAGCGGAAAAGCAGCAGGCCAAAGTAATGACACGCCCCAAGGCTGCGGCCATGCGGGCGAAGATCAACAAGTACGTCAAAGACCACGGTTACACGATTGAGGAGCTCTACGGAGATCTTTCAAGTCCAGCTTCAGGAAGGACCAAGAAGCCATCAGGCCGGAAGCCGGCGAGGTCGGCCGGCAGCAAAGTAGCGCCCAAGTACCGAAACCCGGCCAACCCAAATGAGACTTGGTCGGGGCGAGGCCGGCAACCGAGATGGCTGGCGGCGTTGGTTGAAAAGGGCAAGTCAGCGAGCGATTTTCTGATCAAATGAGTGCCAAGTCGGTGGCCTGAGTCAACGCGGTTTCCGCATACCGCTGGAACCGCGGCTTCCCAGCACGCTCGCTTGACTCATGGCACGACGGGACCTTCAGAGGGCTGGCGTTGCAGCCACGCCCTCTCAGGATCGGTAGCCCTCGGCTGGCTGCGCCAAGGGCTGGCGGAAAGCACTGCTTCGAGCTGCGCAACGTAGATGCTTCTGCCAATCGGCTGATCCGCCTGGGCCCGCGTATTGGAGTCATGGGATGAACGTTACGCAGGCGGCTGCTCGACGAACGGCTGAACCGCCGCTCGAACCACCAAGTCCATCAGCACCAGCGCAGCGCACATTCGGCATTTGCCCGAGCCACGCTGGTCCGGCCGGTGGAACCCTTCCCAGCCGCCGTCGCCCAACTGATCCAAGCCGGACACCGGCCACCGCCGGAGCAGCAAAGTGACGGAAGCAGCGCAGAACCCGACTCTTCTGCCGAAGCGAAAAAGGAATGCAAAGCGTGGCCGAGGACTGTCCAGATGACAGCATTCGCGGCAGAGTTGAGCACCTTATTCCAGCGTTCATTTGGCCAGTCCACCAACCTGCTCAATCGGCACCGCTTGCCGCAGCATTACAGATAGCGCCTTTCCGCATCCTCCAAGCGCATGCACAACAGCCTCAGGAGGAAGAAGAGATCACATCAATGGTTCCGGGGGCTTTCATCAACTCCATCGACCGGTTAGCGCATTGCCTTGGGTCGGCGCGTGCGCCGAACCGGTAAGCACACCAACGCCTGCTCATATCCAACATGTGTCGTGTCAAACAGCAGTGCCACCGCCGCGACCATTAGCGGACTGAGGTAGATCAGAAGGAGCGGGACGGCTTAAATCCAGACCGGCCGCACAGAAACTCACGAATCCAGCCTCACTGGTGCAATTTCCGGAGATCGAAGGAAACCAATCGCAGGCATCACACGCAAGACGCCATCCATTGACAAGCTTCTAGTTTGCAATAGATTGCGCGCTCAAAGGAACCTCCAATGAACCTAAAAAAGGCAAAATCCTATCTGCGCGCTTGCGGCTTCAAATTGGAACGTACAGGGTCTCAGTACCTACTTAGCATGCTCCCCGATCGGGAGTCGACAGCAATCGGTGTTTCTCTATCGCGAGAATACCAGACCTTTGAAGAGCTCTCGAATGCGTTGAACATCGCGGCAATGCGCGCATCACAGTACAACGCATGCGAGCAGTGGATTCAAAGTCTGATCGAAGAAGATCGGAGCCATGATCATGCGAACGTAGTAGAGGCACTAGATGCAGGAAGACGCCTACCTAGAACTCTACAAGATGAGCTGGACGCAAAGTTGATCGGCCTTTCCCCTTTCCCCTTGGCCTGGACCCCACTCGCAAAACCATTGCTGCTTCAAAAAGTAAGATCCCAATAGAGTTGCGCAGAGGGGCCTGACGAGAGATCATCCTTCCACCATCCCCAGGACGGAAAGATGATTGTCACCGGGAGCAACCAAAAGACGTATACAGAGGATGATATCCGGGATGCTTTGTCGCTTGCCGAAATGCGCTCAACTGTCCTTTTCAATAGCGAATCGCAGATCGTCGTCCCAGTCAACCACCCAACACGAAAGCACTTCAGGGCATTGGGACAACCGTCGAAAGCAAAACTGAAAGGCGATCCGCACGACACGAACCATGATCGCTGCATCGCGTATTTGGAGAACTTCCTTAAGAACGCAGGCGATTCTTTTGAGATCGTGACCTTTGTGCCCCGGTTCAGCGCCTACATTCACAAGGAAACCGGGCGTCCAGCTGCAAGTAAAGGCGAATCGAAAACGTACGAGCTACAACCAGTATTCAACGCCATCGCCGGCAGCGACTACAGATGGTTCACAGGGCCCAGTGCAAGAGTAATTTGCCCAGATGGCAGTTACATTGAGTCAGATCTTTGCGGAAGAGCTACCGCCACGTTCCACCCCACCAGGTTAAAGCCAAATATTGTGATCGAGGTGATCCGCTCACACCCACCTGACTTCGATACATTCGAAAGACTTGTCGAACTGTCCAAGAACAATACATTCGTATTGTTCTTCCTCATACCCGAGAACGATGACAACTCCGTTGAATCCCAATTCAATCGTGCTTGGCGAAAATATCGACTCCAACTACGCGTATCCTTCTACCTGATGGATGGCATGTTCTACGAGGCTGCTGTGCATATCCCAGACTCTGGAATCAACAGGCGCGCCGTGTACGAGCAGCTTGTTTCTGGCGTTCTGAATACGGCCAGGAGAGAGGTTCTTAGCCCCGACGAGTATAAAGCGACGCGCAGCTCATTCCGCACCATCACCACCGAAAGAACATCCAAACCATAAGGCCACACGGGGCGATATATGCGTCAGACATGACCACCAGCAAACGACGTGAAGCCAAGGCCTGGATGTACTGCCGCTGCAGATCAATTTAGCCGCGACGAATTCCAGTCGCCGTCGCCTGACTGATCCAAGCCGGACACCGGCCGCCGCCGAGGCAGCAGCACAGCGGAGACCGGGGCCTATTACAGCTCCTTGGGGCGCAAAGCATCCCTACGACTACTCATATTGAAGCTCTCCAAACAGGCCGATCATAAGATCTCCTTTGAGTTCTTCAAAGGGAATCTCCACCACGTCATCGGGATGCCTGGGTTTGGCCTCGCCGTCATGCGCTGAATTCTTCGTATGACCGTTGACGTTCTCCCCATTGTTCTTCGTGTAAGGAAGAACCACGATCCGACCGTGGTTTTTTGAGACGATCTTCCCCTCCCTCCAAACAGCGTCGGCATCGCCTCCTGCGCCGTCCGCCGCACGCTCCTTCACCAGCCATCCAACGTTGTTGAAGCTCTCATACCAGAAAACAAACGAGCCCATGACCACAGCCCGCTGCCCCCTCGCAAGCGCATCGGCCAAGAGTCGTTTGACACCTTCCAACTGGAGGAGCTGAGCCGCTCTGGGCAACAAGATCTGGCGAATCTTGGCCTTGGTCTTTCCCCAGTGACTCAAGGAACTGAGATCAAACCCATTGGCGATTCTCGCGCGGTAGCATGCAACTAGGAGCTTGCGATTGGCCCACATTGGATCGGACCAACTCCCGTCCTCTAGCCTTACAAAGATCAGATGACGGCTGTCTCTCCGCACGGAGATGATTTTCACGTAAGCGTGCTCACGCAACTTCTCTACGATCAGATCGCGATAATCCTCCGCCTTGGCGGATAGAACCAAATCAGCCTCATTGAAAACGGTTCTCGCTTTGCGCGCTTGTGCCTGAGCAAGCATCAAGCCCTCTTCTTCAGCCAGACGTCTGGCGGCCTGTAGCGCCTTCTCGGCCTTCAGTCGGAGTGACACCCGCTGCTCATCGGACGCCAGGGCGTCGATCTGAAGCGCGGCCTGTTCGTTCATCAGGCGACACGTGTCCTCAAGCTCTTCGCGGTCGCGCGAGGCAATCGCAAAGAAAGCGCCATCCCTCGCAACGGGTGGAGCCTTCGGCCGGCGTCAGCCACTGCCCTGATACGGAGTCGGTTCCCGATCTGGCAATCAGGCAGGCAGATAAAGCGCTTTATCAAGCGAAGAGTGCGGGGCGAAACCGGGTGATTCTCTATCGGAAGCGCAGTCGTTCCAATGCCGTGCCCGCCGCGTAAGCGGGTTTGGCCGTTACGGTGGGGAGTGCGTCAGGCCGACGGCACCACCCGTACGCTGGTGAATGGATGCGCGACGCTCCTCGGCAATGTCGTGGAATCAATATTCCTGAAGGATCTTCCAAGGGTCGGCCCCCGCGCCCCGCCACTCGTCGACCGCGTGGGCTCATAGGCCCAGGACACGCGATGGTTGCTTGCCCGTCGAGCGAGTCTGACCCGGCGGAGCATTCCCCCCTGCGGCTTGCCATCTGAATTGATCAAGATCATGGCAGGACGGCATGCTGCGCCGCACCATTTGCATGAAGCGAGCCCCGCTCGCTGAACGCCTGATCCGCCACCAGTACCCCGCGCCGCAGCGATGTCGATGCAACGCGCGGGCCATTGCATGGACCGGATCGATCTGATCGCTGGAGAGCTCACAATATGAATATCTGTGGAAAAGCTGCGCTGGTTACCGGCGCTGCGCAAGGCATTGGTCGCGCGATTGCCTTGCGCCTGGCGCGTGATGGTGCTGACGTTGCATTGGTTGACCTGAAAGTGGACCGACTCCAGGCGGTGGCCGAAGAGATCTCCTCCATGGGACGCAAGGCAATCGTCATCACTGCGGATGTGGGTGATCGCTCCCAGGTATTTGCAGCGGTGAATCGTGCAAGCGAAGAACTTGCCGGCTTTGACATCATCGTCAACAACGCTGGAGTATCGCAGGTCAAGCCGCTCGCCGATGTAACGCAGACCGAGGTCGAGGCGATCTATCGCATCAATGTTCAAGGCACGATTTGGGGCATCCAGGCTGCCGCAGAGCAGTTCAAGGCCCTGGGTCGCGGCGGGAAGATCATCAACGCCAGCTCCATCGCCGGCCATGAGGGCTACGCGCTTCTCGGCGTCTATTCGTCAACGAAGTTCGCTGTCCGGGCCCTTACGCAAGCGGCGGCAAAGGAACTTGCGGTTCACGGCATCACCGTCAATGCCTATTGCCCCGGTGTGGTTGGCACCGACATGTGGGTGGAGATCGACCAGCGCATGGCCGAAATCACCGGCGCTCCAATTGGGGCCAGCTATGAAAAGTTCGTCAAAGGCATCACGTTGGGCCGAGTGGAGACTCCGGAAGACGTGGCTGCGTTTGTTGCCTTCCTTGCAGGACCGGATTCGGACTACATGACGGGACAAGCACCATTGATCGACGGCGGCCTCGTGTTCCGCTGATGGGTCAAACCATCCGTGCCGCGGGCGTGGCAAACACGCCCCCCCCCGGGTACCTGCCCCAGGATCTCAATGTCGCCCTCCATGCCCTCGCATACCCTGTCTACACCTGAGCCTACGTCCATCAGCCGAACCCGGCAGACATTCATTCTTTCGGTCGCAAGCCTTATCGAGGTGCATTGGGAGGGCGACGTACGGGAGGTCAGCCTTCCCGGCCAAGCTGGCAGATTTGGCGTGATGGCAAGGCACGCACCAATGCTGGCAACGCTGCGCGAGGGCCTCCTCCTGATCTACCCGGATGCGGCCGACAAGCCGCCATTTCATTTCTATGTGTCAGGAGGCTTCGTGGAGGTGTTACCGGCGCGGGTGACTGTTCTGGCCGACCTGGCGCTCAAAAGCGAAGACAAGGACGCGGCCAGAGCCGAGGTGGCAGAAGCTGCTGCCAGCTCACCCATGGCACGCTGCTTCAGCAGCGGTGCTTACGTGCAAGCTCACTTGAATCTCATGCACCACTTCGGGCAGCCCCCGCGCCGCGAGCCGTGAGCGGTTACCAGCCTTGTGTGCTGCTTTGAGAGTTTTTCCCCGTCCACGCACGGATAGAGTCAGGCTCGGCCATGCCAAATCGTTTCAGATCAGCGTTCCAATACTTCAGGCGCGCAGTGCCATTCAAGCTGCCGCAGGCATTGGCAACAACGGTCGTGCTGATCGTTCTACTCTTGCTGCCCTGTCCTGCCGAACTGACACCCCAGGCCTGGGCGCTGGTGGCCATATTCATCACAACCATCGTCGCCATCATCCTCAAAGTGATGCCGATCGGTGTAATGGCGATGATGGCCCTGGTACTGGTAGCACTGTCCCAGGTGACAGCGAGCAGCTCAAAGGGCGCCATCACCGACGCACTTTCGAGCTTCTCGAGTCCGCTCATCTGGCTAATCGTGCTTGCGATTCTGATCTCTCGCGGCCTGAAGAAGACAGGGCTGGGCAACCGTATAGGCATGTTGTTCATTGCACTGCTTGGCAAGCGCACGCTCGGAATCGGCTACGGCCTCACGATATGCGAGTTGGTGCTCGCGCCTTTTACCCCCAGCAACACGGCTCGCGGTGGCGGCATTGTCCACCCGATCATGAAATCGATAGCCAACGCGTTTGATTCCGATCCAGGCAAAGGCACCGAGGGCAAGGTCGGAACCTATCTGGCGCTGGTGAACTACCATGCCAACCCCATCACATCGGCCATGTTTCTGACTGCGACCGCACCGAATCCATTGGTAGTGGATTTTGTCGCCAAGGCGACCAATCAACAGTTGCACCTATCCTGGACAAGCTGGGCGTTGTGCATGCTCCTGCCGGGGCTGGCCTGTCTAACTGTGATGCCGCTGGTCATCTATTTGATGGCTCCGCCGGAACTGAAAGTGACGCCCAACGCCGTCAACTTTGCCAAGGGCGAGTTGAAGGCGATGGGGCCGCTGACACCGAAGGAGAAGGTGATGATCGGAACCTTCGGCCTGCTGCTGGTTCTCTGGGCGAACATCCCCGCCATGATCCTCGGCCCCGCGTGGACATTGGACCCCACGGTCGTGGCGCTTGTCGGCCTGTTCGTGCTGATCATCACCGGCACACTGGACTGGGACGATGTGCTCTCCGAGAAGAGCGCCTGGGACACCCTGATATGGTTCGGCGCGCTGGTAATGATGGCGGAGCAGCTCAACAAGCTGGGCGTGATTTCCTGGTTTACAGAGGCAATGAAGAACTCCATCACCGCAAGTGGCATGGACTGGCAGGCAATCGCAGCCGTGCTCATTTTGGTCTTTGTCTTCTCCCACTACCTGTTTGCCAGCACCACCGCCCACATCAGCGCAATGCTGCTCGCCTTCCTCGGTGTGGGGGCACTGTTCATACCCGCCGACTATGTCCCCCTCTTCATGCTGATGATGACGGCCTCCTCGGCCATCATGATGACGCTGACTCACTACGCCACCGGCACGTCGCCCATCATTTTTGGTAGTGGCTTTGTCACCTTGGGGGTGTGGTGGAAGGTCGGCCTGGTCATGTGCCTGGTTGAACTTCTCATCTTCGCGATAGTGGGCAGCGCTTGGTGGCGAGTCCTTGGGTTCTGGTAGAAGGCGACCGTTCGACAGCTCGCAAGCACACTGGATGTGGCCTCAGAGGCCGATAGCGTTCACCCAAGTGACGACACAATCATCATAGTTTTGTACGACTAGCTTTCACTGCGGCTTTGGCCGGCATATCGGTCGTGCGCAGCACGCAGTCCGAACTGCTGCGTGAGATCGCGCGTATAGCCTATGTCGAGCCCCCCGGTGACCGGAATGGAGTCGACTTCCGCAGCGACCGTGACAACTCCGGATAAAGGTCCGTGGAGTCGCAGGCATGAGGGTTATTAGGAAGATCTGGCACGGGTGCGCAACTACGCAGCGCCGATCTTCGAGGCTCTCCAAGGCAAGGCTGGTGCTGCTAACTCCCTGGCCGATCAACACTTGATCACCACGACCACGCATTTCGTGGGCGATGGCGCAACCGCAACGTCAGGGATCGAGGCAACGCCATCGTCAGCGAGATCGCATCTCGCGACATCCATATCGGCGGACAAGCCGGTGATGGTTCGACTGACATGCCCTTGCGACCACAGTTCTTCCATGGCCTTGCTGATACACGTCAACTAGGCCTACAGGCGCAGTCCCCACCTGCGATCTGATAGCCACCGGCATTCATCCGAGTTAGCACTAGGTCGAGTGGACAGCGGTACTCTGTCCGTGTCGTTTGACCTTGCAGAGTGTCCTGTCCGCATTGACGAAACAGTCCTAAGCAATCCCCTCCTGAAATTATGCCCACAACTGTCTCTAGCGTGCTGACATACATCTGAGGAATGTACAGGTAGACACCCTCGAGACCGAGAGCGCTCTAACTGGTAGTTCAACTCAGCCTAGATAGCTAAAGAAGAGCTCGGGCGGGCCGTTAATGCTTTACTGCCTGCCGGGTCCCTCCCCTAAGCAGACATCCCGGCAGTCGGGAATCGACTGACTACGGAATTTCACAAAATGTACACAATGCGCCGCCTGAAAGTGGGCACCCGGCTGACGCTCGGCTTCGTCATCCTACTGGCCTTGATTGCGACCATTCTTGGGATCGCTCTGCACAGCACCTACAAACAGCGCCAACAGTTTGAATCGGCAGTCAACTTACGTGTCGCCCGCATGGGTGAGCTCTATGGACTGCTCGCGCTGAACAAAGAGATGATGCTGCTTCGTCGCGACATGCTCCTGAAAAGAGGCTCGGATGTAGCTGCTGACACCGACAGAATGGAGAAGCTGAAGTCAGAGTACGACCAACGCTGGACTGCCTTTACCTCAAGACCAGCCAGCACCGCTGAGACCCAAGCCTTGAGGCAGCGGGTCAACAGCGCGGCGGTCGCGGCCAGCGATCTCAACAAGGAGTTGGATCAGCTTATCAAGTCCGGTGACTACGATGCGGCCAATCTCCTTCTAGTCACCAAGGTCAGACCAGCCTCTGACAACTGGAATTCAGCTCTTACTGACTTCACCACGTTGCAGCACCGCTTGGTGAAGGAAGGTGCGGAGGAAGCAGCTTCGCTATCGCTCAGGACTACTGGCCTGCTGACGACCTTCGGAACGTTGAGCCTCGTCATTGGAGCGCTTGCATCCTGGCTTATCTCTCGCAGCCTGACTGGCCCCCTTTCGAAGGTCTTAGCCTCGATCGAAGCGGTAACGCAAGGCGATCTAAATGTGCGTCACAGAGATGAAAGCCCTGATGAGGTCGGACAAATGCTCCGATCCACGGATGGCATGATTGAGATGCTCCAGCGCTTCTCTAATCAGACCCGAACCATGATTCACATGCATGCCGGCGAGGACATTAGCTTCCGCATGCAGACGGACTTCCCAGGCGTTTACGGCGAGCTGGCATCAGGGATGAACACCATGGTGTTTGAGCACTTGGATGCGATTGTCGACGCTATAGAGGTTCTGAATGAGTATGCGCAAGGAAACCTCAGCCGCGACGCGAAGCGCTTGCCCGGCACACGCGCAATCATCCACGAGTCCATGGACGCGGCCAAGTTCAGCTTGGAAGCGATCAACGGAGACATCAAGCGACTTGCCCAAGCAGCAGCCGCTGGTGACTTCAGCGTCCGCGGCAATGCGCAAGCCTATCACCATGATTTCCGGGTGATGATTGAAGATCTGAATCGGTTGATGGCTACAGCAGACGAGAGTTTGAGCGCGCTCTCAGCGGTCCTGAGTGCGATGGCCGAGGGCGATCTGACCAAGCGAATCGAAGGAGACTACCAAGGCGTTTTTGCAGCAATGCAGCGAGATGTGAATCGAACTGCAGGAAACCTGACCGAGATCGTGCGGCGCATCCAGCAAGCCTCTGCGTCCATCGCTACCGCAGCCGATGAAATCGCGGCAGGGAACAGTGACCTCTCACGCAGGACCGAATCGCAGGCCGCAAACTTGGAGGAAACTGCCGCATCAATGGAAGAGCTGACCTCGACGGTACGCCAGAACGCTGAGCATGCACAGCAAGCGAACGCCTCCTCCGAAAATGCAGGTGAAGCGGTTGCAGACACCACTCGCGTCGTTAGTGAAGTGGTCGAGGTGATGGGACAGATCAATTCATCGTCGCAACGAATTGGCGAGATCGTTACCCTGATTGACGGCATCGCCTTCCAGACCAACATCCTTGCATTGAACGCAGCGGTTGAGGCGGCTCGCGCTGGGGAGCAGGGGCGCGGATTCGCTGTAGTCGCTTCGGAGGTACGCACACTCGCTCAGCGTGCCGCCGCGTCCGCAAAGGACATCAAGGCACTCATTGATGAATCGACCAGCCAGGTCGAGGCCGGGATTTCGATTGCGAGGCGGTCAGAGGCAAGCATGGGAGAGCTGGGACATTCAGCAGCTAAGACTGGAGAGATCGTGCGCCAGATCGCCCAAGCCAGCATAGAGCAAGCCTCGGGAATTGAGCAGGTCAATCAAACAATCGCTCAGATGGACGAGGCAACGCAGCAGAATGCTGCCTTGGTAGAGGAGGCAAGTGCCGCGGCCCGATCGATGGCCGAGCAAGCGAGTGAGCTTGAAAAGGCGGCTTCTCTCTTCAAAATTGAGGGAACCGAATCCAACCAGCCGAACCGAGCTTCGGTTCACTCTCTCCACATCCCCAAGCGGGTATCGGGACAATCTGTAGCAGAGTGGTCGACGTTCTGAGGCTGAAGACCAACCATTGATGGATGCCGGCCCCACGGGGGGCCGGCATACTCCGTGCTGATTCGATCATCATGCTGGAAGACGAGCCTACGACGAAGCTGATTCCGCTGTCGAGCGCCTAGCACAGCAACCGGCTGGCGATTTTCTGGCTCTGGACGTGGCCTTGTCCGGGACGAATGGACGTGCACGCCTTCGCTCGTTAAGGGGCATGCCGGTCACTGGCTACGCCGGCGGACTGAGAGGCAGACCCGAATGCCCTTCAACGAGACGTCATCCTGCGGCACAAGCCTTTCACGCTGCCGGAGTTGCTGGGGAAGGTTCGTTCGACGCAAAAAGGCGATGAACAGCGGGGACTTCTCAAACAGCGCGATGAGTCGCTTGTTCTCACGGGCGAGCCGCTCTTGGGCCGTGATCAGACCGGTCACCTCATTGGTCACGCAGAAGGCGACGGCGCCCCCCATCCCCCTCGCCATAGAGCGGGGAGAATGAGAAGGTCCACCACGTGTCTTCGTGCTGGCCATAGTGGTTCATCGCGATGGGTAAGTTCTCAAACCGAGACCCTTCGCCTCTAAACGCTTTTTTGATCGGCTCTTTAACTGCCGGCCACGCGTCGGCCCACAGCCCGCGCAGGGGGCTCCCCATGGCTCGATCCAGACGCGGGCCCAAGATCGGCGTGTAGGCGTCGTTGAACAAAAAGATGAGCCCTGAGCCCCAAACCAGATACATGCTCTCTGGCGAATTCAACATCAGCTCCACCGCGCTCCTGAGCGCCGATGGCCAGTGTTCCGGCGCTCCCAGAGGCGTGTTCGCCCAGTCGTGGTTCCTAATCCGCTCGGCAGCGGCCCCTTTGGCGCGAGGAAAGACGGATCGGTTGGGAAGCACTTCAATTCCTGCAAATGGCGCGAAGGGGGTGAGCCGCCGCTCCGTTCGGGCTTCATGCCCTCAGTCAACCGCGACTCGCGCACTTAACTTAGTCCACGGCGTGAAGGGAGAGCGTCAAAACGCCCAAAGCAGCCAGCGGACGCCGCATCAAACTCAGGCGCTTTCGCACGAGCGGATGGCCAGATGAGACGCAGCTTGCGGCAAGGCCCGCTCACTGAACCTGAACGCGAAGGCGCAAACGGGTGACTGGGACGCAGTACCCACGCCCGCCGTATAGTGATGCCCGTCACATCAGGACCCCTTCCATGCTCAAAGCGTTTGCGTATTCCAGTTTCGCCGCACCTGGCCTCGTTGATGAAAAGCTGCGCTCGATCGTGTCCCAGTCGGCGACGTTCAACCGGATGGCGGGCGTTACTGGAGCCATGCTCGTTGATGGAACCCGATTTTTCCAATACATCGAGGGGCCCTCCGATGGATTGGAATCCGTGGTCCGGCGCATAGAGCAAAGCCGCTCGCACACCCTGATGAGGCCCCTTCTCGACGCTCCCATCGCTCAGCGCGCTGTGCCTTACTGGGCAATGACCCGATTGGACACCGGCCAAACGGTCGTTTCTGGATTGATCAACGCGGGATGGGACGAGTTTGGGCAACGATCGGTGGCCCATGGCCCTGGAATGGAGTTGCTCCGCTCGGTGTTGCGGCCTCACTTTCCGGTGGCCAACGCGTCCGACTGAGCGCGAACCTGTTCACAGGATAGCGACGGGGGAGCCAACATCATCGTCCCCCTTGTGCCGACCGCCCCCATCGTCCAGAGCTGGTCAGGTGATTTTCTTAAGGTGATATTCTGCTTCACCGAGCATGATTCTGAGACGTTGTCCGTGCCCAACACTGGCATTTTCACTCTGAAAACGGTCGACGCTGAACAGTCAGAAGAGGGCCGCATCCTCCGATTGACGCGCGTGGAAGCTGAATGCTCCAGCTGTGGGCGTGGGTCGGATCTTTCGCCTGGCGCGGGTTTGACCGACCTCAACGGTGCAGGCGTACTTGCCTGTCCGCACTGTTCGACGCACCAGGCCATCAGCCGAGCGCGCTTTGAAGAGTTTTTGCGCCGCTTTCCGTCAGGGCTACATCAGGCCTACTCGACAGCGGTAGGCATAACGAACGACTCTTTCCATCCGGGTCCCTTCGGAATGACCACTGGACCCGCGCCCTGAGGGCCATTGGCAGTCCAGGCAAAGTGGCACTTTCTTGGCAGAAATAAGCACATCGGAATCACGTGGGGCTGCCGCCCACGATCAAGCTTCAGTTCGGAAAAACCCAGCCGATAACAAACGGTGATCTACGCGCCGGCGCGGGGGGCGCCCAGTGATTCCATCCAGTCGACAACTCAACCTGCAGCGTTTGATCCTTGCATTGGCGACGCTGTCTGCGTTGGTGATGCTCGGCAACGCCGTGTGGGCCAGTTATCAGGTGCAGCGCAAGCAGCTTATCGACAGCACCCTGGAAGCGAATCGCGTCTACGCCAACAAGCTGGCGCAAACCACTCAGCATTTCGTGCTCAGTGCACAGCAGCAGCTGGCCTCCAGCGCCGCACACATCGGCCGTCACCTGGACCAACCCTCCACGCCCGACGAAGAAGCCGAACGGCTTAAGCAGCAGACGGATTCGTTCAACTCCGTGGCGGTGGTGGACGCTGCAGGCGTGGTCAAGGCCGCCTCCCCAGCGATGCCCGAGGTTCAGGGCAAAGCCCTCACCAGCGCGGCAAACAAACAGGCCTTGGAGCGTCGCTCGCCGTTGGTCAGCGACCCGTTCATCGCGCCCACCGGCAATTTGGTGGTCACCATCTCCCACCCCGTGTTCGACGCGAAAGGCGCCTATGCAGGCTACGTCACTGCGTCCATTCATCTGAAAGAAAAGAACGTCCTGCACACCCTGTTGGGGACGCATTTTTATCGGGACGGCTCCTACCTTTACGTGGTGGGTCGGGATGGGAAGCTCCTGTATCACCCCGAACCTAACCGCGTCGGAGAGTCAGCCATCCGCAACGAGGTGGTGCGCGCGGTAAGCCAGGGGCGCGCCGGCGCTCTCCACACCGTCAACAGCCATGGCGTCCACATGCTGGCCGGCTTTGCACCGGTGCCTGCCGTGGGATGGGGCGTGGTCGCCCAGCGCCCCCTGGAGGCGACATTGGCCCCTTTGGGCGGGCTTATGTCGACCGTGCTGCGCAACGCTGCGCCTTTGGGCATTCTCTCGCTGGTTTTGATCTGGTTCTTTTCAAGGAGCATTTCTGCCCCGCTGTGGCAGCTGGCCAAGAACGTACAGGCCAAGGATGTCAGCGAGGCGATCTCCACGGTCCGCTTGGTCAACTCGTGGTATTTCGAGGCGGCGCAACTTAAGAGGGCCGTGCTGGTGAGCTTCAGGACCTTCAGCGAGCGCATGGGAAAACTGGACGTCGCTGCCCTCACTGACCCCCTGACGCAGCTCTACAACCGTCGCGGCCTTGAGCGAGCGCTGAGCGAGTTCAGCCGCTCCGGCGCGCACTTTGGGGTCATCGCGTTCGACGTCGACCATTTCAAGGCCGTGAATGATCGCTACGGTCACAGCGTGGGCGACGACGTGATCGCCGGTCTAGCGCACTGCATGCGCGCCAACGCGCGGCCGCAGGACGTCCTGTGCCGCTTCGGTGGGGAAGAGTTCTTGATGCTTTTGCCCGGGGTCGATGCCCGGGGGGCAGTGCTTGTGGCAGAGCGGCTGCGCAAAGCGATCGAGGAGCATGCCTTCCCTGCGGTGGGCCAGGTCACGATTTCAGCCGGTGTCAGCCACTTCCCCGATACCGAGGGCGACGCAGATTTGGCCATCCGCCAGGCGGACAAAGCCCTCTACCGAGCCAAGGATGCTGGACGGAACCAAGTGGTGCTCTACCAAAAGCGAAGCCGGTCGGACCACCCTTCTGCTTCCTGACGCCCAGAACGGGCCCCCGGCTGGCACACTGGGCGCTGTGACAATGCCAAGAGCAAGGCGTGGGTCTGCACGTGCCGCGAGGCGTTTGGGTGGGAACGACCGTTCTAGCGTATAGCGCTGGGATGGTGAACGCTGCCGGCTACTTGGGGTTTGAGCACCAAGCACTCAGCCACCTCACTGGCACGACCTCGCTTGGTGCGATTGCCGTCGGGAATGGTCGGTGGGTCCTTGCTCTGCAGCTCAGTGCCGTGGTCGCCAGCTTCGTGGCCGGTGGTTACGTCGCTGGTCTAACGTTGCGCAGACGCGATCTGTCATGGCACTACGTGGGCCTTCTTGCTGGCCAGTCCCTGCTGCTCATGGCCTCCGCGTGGGCGCTCGTCCAGGGCGACACTTGGGGTGCTTGCATGGCAGCGGCGGCTTGTGGCCTTCAAAACGCCATGACCACTTACTACAGCGGCTCCGCAATTCGCAGCACCCACCTGACAGGCTTTTTCACCGACATGGGTCTGCTGCTGGGCCAATCGACCCGCGGGGCGCCGTTGCCTTGGCGGCGGCTTGTCTTGGGGACGTTGGTGCTCTTCGCCTTTGTGGGCAGAGGAATCAGCGCAGCCTGGGCATTCCCGAGGTTTGGGTTCCAGCTGTTGAACGCTCCAGCTCTCTGCGCGGCAGCCATGGCTGCGGCGCTCTCATGCCACCTTGCCAGCAAGCCGACGACCCACCCAGGGGACGGCACTCCCTAGTCGAGGCATCGACGCCTCACGGCGTGCTCAGTGCGCTGCCGCTTCCCGCCGGCCAAGGCTGCCCATGGTGAAAATGTATCCTGCGTCCAGCAGGTAGTCGCGCATCCGTTGTTCCGCCAATTTCGGCGATGCAAGTGATTCGGGACCATACAGCGCGTAAACGCAATGCCCTTCGTTCATGGACTCTCGGCGGACCGCGCACCGCGGGTGTTCGCAGGCCCAAGACCAAGCCTGCAGCAGCCGATCCGGACCAATCGACTGCCCGTTGCGAAGACGAAAACTAAGCCAGCGGACCATGCCAGCGGTTGAGGGATTCACGGCCAACTCCTGCACGTTTTAATCCAGTCTCCTTAGCTTACACCCCGAGCTATTCGGCCCTAGGTGAGGAAATCACACGGCAATGGGTAAAAAAGTGTTGCCCAAACAAAAGGCCCGGCAAAAAACCGGGCCCAGGAAACGGCGATCGGGGGCGATTGTTATTCTTCTTCGTCCTGGCTGCCCTGCTGACCACCGCGCTCACGCTGCTGGCTGGGATCTTGCTGCTGCTGGCGCTGGTCGTCGCTATCGCGCTGACCGGGCGTGCGCTGACCCTGCTGGTCCTTCTGGTTCTGCTGATCTTGGCCCGGCTGATTCTGGTTGGTGCCCATGCTACTTCTCCGCAGATGGCATCGGAGCGATGCCGTGAGCAAACCATAGGCTCGGGGTAGTTACCGCCCCGTTGCTGCCGACCAGGACAGCCTGCACACCAGCGGCACCTTGCTAAATGGTTTAGCTTTCCCGGCCAACAGCTTCGGTTGGGGGACGGGGGTGTAGTCTCTATCCGCGCCCGGACATCCTGCGCCCTACACCTTGAAGGATCCCTCCTTGTCTTCCGCCAGTACCACCGCCCTCCCCTACCGCCGTTTGTTTGTGGTCGACAGCTACAGCATTGTCGCGGAAGGGATTGCATCCTTGGTTGGCGAGCATTTTGAGCACGTCAGCGTTGCCACGACCGCGCAGTCGTTGAGGGCCGACCTCAGCCTGGGAGCGGACGCGCTTGTCTTGGCTGACCTTTACGTTGCCGGCACCAGCTGCGTGTCCCTGATGCGAGAGATGCTGGCAAAGGGTACGAGCGCGGCATTCGTTTTTCTGCCTGCTGAAGCCACTGCCGCCGTGGCAGCCCAAGCGATGGAGGCAGGAGCCAAGGCATTCCTGCATCGCCGGTGCCCTGTGCAAGAGCTTGAGCGGGCCATTGCAGCGGTCCAAACGGGATGCACCTACGTGGCTGCATCGCTGATCGCGACACGGGAAGACTTGGCTCGCCAACGACCGTCCCTGACCACCAAGCAACAACTGGTTTTGAGGCTCGTCGCCGAGGGTCGTTCCGCACCGGACATTGCAGAGGCCCTTCACCTGTCCCTGCGCACGGTCGAATCGCACAAGAGGGCCATCATGCGCCAGCTCGGAGTTCAGTCCGTCGCCGCGATGTTGGATGTGGCGAAGAACGAGGGGCTGTTGGGCTCCTCCTGAGATTGGCCCACGGCAAAGGTCTGCAGGAAGACTTGCACGGTGCTCGCTGGATGCACCCCAGACCCTTCGCCGCTCTCGACCAAGGCTGCCAGGCGCCGGAGCGTGCACGGGTCCATCAGAACCTTCATGGCTGCGCTTGCCACAGCCCCGTCTGCGATAGAGTCAGTCGCTTCGGCCAGGGCAAGGCAAAGACCCCGCTCATTCTTATCTTGCAGGTCGGGCGGCAGGAGCAGTCCCCGCCCGAGCTCGCTTGAAAGCAGAGTACGTCGAAGGGCATGGCGAGCATCGCTGGTCGCCAGAGAGCTGGGATCGCCGACGCTCCCCAGAATAAGCAGCCGCTCCATCGTCTCGGCCATCGGGTGCGTCCGCACGCTCGATGACCCGCTGCTAAGATCATGCGGTGGGGCAATGGGGCGGTGCTCAAAGAGGCCTCGCATGCTCCTGGCCATCATTTCCAAGCGGAACAGCATCTCCCAGTCGGAGAAACCACCAGCCCCAGCGTTTGGCTGGACGTTATCCATTGGATTACAAGCCTCCATGTTGAGGTGCATCGGCCGGCAATACAGATTCTGAAGACCGTTTTAGGGCAGACCCTGCAATCGGTTTTGAGGCACTGAACGCCGCTCCCGCCGCGTGCGTTGCCCCCGACAAATCCGCGACCAACGCCCACTCCATTCACAATTTTTCCACTTGGGGTCTTTGATGATCACTGTGCGGCGACGCCCCCGGCTCGCTGCTGTGTGTGGAAAATGCGATTGATCGGTTTTACCGGCGAAAGGCCAGCATTGCTGTCCTGGAAAGGCCGCCCATTGGCGACGCCGATGCCGGTTTTACACCCTGCCTGCTAGCGCCTTCTCCGAACTGTTCTGAACTATTTATCCGCGGGCCAATTCTTCTGTCATGGGCTGCCCCGGTGACCGCCCCTGTTTTCTGAACCGGGCTGAGGATGCCGAGAGCAGGGCTACGCGTATCGATCACGGATTGAGACTTCACGCGGCCACAAATACGTCCAACATTTTCAGGGAAGAGGATAAAAATACGCCTATTCATGCCGGCATGTGCATCAGAATGCGCAAACGCCGCGCCGATACACCCGGGTAAACCGGGCGAGGTTCAAGGTTGACCTCCACCATGCACCTCGGTCACCGTCCATTGAGCGGCCTCCAGCACGTTCAGAGCCAGCTCGTCACCCCCTACGGCGTCCCACAGGTTGAGCAAGCCTCGGTTTACTTCGCCCGCCACGCGTTCCAGATCGGCGATCCCATGAAGCGTTCGGTGCTGCGCCTGCACGGCCATGTGTGCATCGAACCTCGCGTCAGCATCCTCGTCCACGCTCAGCACCTCGTCCACTCCGAACCCTGGCTTGGGCGCCAGCAGGTCTGAGCGAGCCTCCAGTAGTTGGTGCACCGACGTCCAGGGCTCTTGGTCAAAGTCGACGAACACACCTACCCCCGCACCGATGAGCTCCAGCTGACGGGCCAACGGCTTCCGGAAGACTGGAGCTCGTCCATGATGCCAAGCGTCGGGAAGCGCTTGCGGGCCCACGGTGGCGCAAAAGGCTTCGACGGCCATGGCTGTCAGCACCAAGGACCCGGTCATCAGGTGAAGTCGAAAGCCCGCCTCTTCCCTGGCCATCCGGCGTAGCGACCGGGCAGCATGGTTCAATTCTGGCCAAGGCCTGTAATCAGCCGACCCGCTCACACGCACATTGCGTTTGGTGTTCATGGCCCCCCCTCTCAGACGAGTATGGGCTTCCGGGAGCCGCTGTCACCTGGCACCGCCGCGGCTCCGCCACCAGAAATGAGACGTCGGTCGGGCGAGAGCATCCAGAGGAGAGAGGATCGCGCCAACCACGGCTTGACCAAGTGGTGCCAATCTCTGCTCCACCGAGCCATTTGGGTATGCCAAGCCTGATTTGACGATCCCGTCCCCTGTGCTGCACACCGAGCATGGCCTTCTGGTGCCACTCTGGCAAAAGAGCGTTTGGATGTTCGCCTGACGCCCTGCCCGGGCACCGCAAGGGGCCCGCATACGCCATCGAGAGGAGTCGGTCAGACCGGTGAAACTGTTTGACGCGGTGCTTGCTGTTGGAGACGCGGTGACGTGGCGCTTGCCCGCGGCCCTACAAGTCGCGGCCGTTTGGGCGGGATCATGGGCCGCGGTCCGAGCAGTTGCTGCACTGGTTGGTCGGTGCGCGCGCGACCACAGCACAAGGGTGCTGAACCAACTATCCCTGACGCCAAAGCGCTATCGGATCAGTCGACGGAAGATCCTGGGCAACGGCGGCCTTGAGCCGCACCAAGGCACCGTCGGATGCATCCCATCGGGTTAAACCGGACGCACCAGACCAAGCGCCACGGGCGACGGCTTCGAGCTCACTGTCTCGCACAGTCACGTAATGCATGGTCCAGAATGGGAAATGGCGCTTGTCCGCACGCCCGTGAAACAGCTCCACTATTTCTCGGTGGCTGGACGATTGGCACACCCGATCATAGGCAACCCGAACCCCGTCCTCGGGGCCTTCCAGGTATTGGAGGAAGCTCTCCCCGTCGTAGAGCAGGACTCCAGTCACCCCGGCTTGCAAATTGAAAGCGGCGGCATCGCTGATGAGATTCGCCAAGCGATCAGTTGCCAAGTCTTCAATTGCACTGCTGGAATAGGCAATGGCGCGAATGGGCATGATCCCCTTCCTCACGGTCACCCCAGGACACCAAATTCTAATGGCGGGTAGCCGATTCAGTCGTGACGCAGATCCACCTTTTCGAAACGGATAAACGCTTCAGAATGTTGCCGTCCCGGATCAAGAAAACGGTGAAGCTCTTGATCAGTCCCGCGGTGAGACATGACCATTTGTCGCAGGAGGCAATCCCCTCGTAGTTTCCCACTTGGCTGCGCGTCGGATCTGGGCGTATGGTTGATAGACCTGTTCATCTACTGATCGGTTGCATAGCATGTCCCCCACCCGCTCCGAAGAACGCATGTCTACATTGGGCAGCCTTAACGCGTTGAACGACGTGACCGGGGCTTCTTTGGATCGCCTGACCGAGTTGGCGACGCATACCTTCCGCGCCCCCGTGGCCTTTGTGTCCCTTGTAGAGGTTGATCGCCAACGGCTGATTGCTCGGAAGGGCCTACCGATGAGCGAAATGAACATCCGGGATTCTATCTGCGCGCACACGATTGGCTCAGCGGAAGTCATGGTCGTGCCTGATCTGCGACGTGACCCGCGATTTGCGTCCAATCCTCTTGTCACCGGCGACCCGCATTTGAAGTTCTACGCAGGTGCTCCGCTCGTCGCGCAGAACGGGACCGCCATCGGCGCGCTGTGCGTGATGGACAAACAGGCCCGGGAGTTTTCGGAAGCCGAGCGGCGTCAGCTGGAAACGCTCGGCATGGCCGTGATGAATGAGCTGGAGCTGCGTGCACTGACGGGGCGGCGAGAGCCGGTCAGCGGTCTGCCCAATCGGCACCAATTCTCAATCGACTACAACGCTTGGTCCGCTAGGTCGCCCGGCCGAACATGCTTTGCAGTGCTCGTGGATGTCCTTGATCTGCCGCGTGCAAACGAGGCGGGCCAAGTGCTGGGCATGGCTCCCCTGGAAGCCCTCATCAAACGCGCTGGCGTCCGGGTGAAAGTTGCCCTGGATGGATTGGCGGAGGTCTACCACGTCGGCGTGACCCGCTTTGCTTTCGTGGTGGAACTCCCAAGCCGCGAGGCCATCGAGCGCCTGGTCGAGGAACTTCGGGTGAGACTTACCCGCCCGATGATGGCGGCAGAGGTTCCCATGTCGCCGCTTTTCCACGCGGGAATTTGCGAAGCGGAACTCGGCCGAGACAACGCAGATGACGTCATCCGCAAGATGCTGATCGGCCTCCACTCTGCCATCGCGGCCCACGAAAGCTTCAACTGGTACTCCGCCCAGCGCGACGAAGGCCTGCGACGGGGCTACCGTCTGGCGGCCGACGCCAGGCACGGGCTGCTGCAAGACGAGTTCCATTTGGTTTACCAGCCGCGCTTCCGATCCAGCAACCTTCAACCGGTGTCTGCGGAAGTGCTCATTCGCTGGAACCACCCGCAGCTTGGCCCAGTTAGTCCTGCCGAATTCATCCCCGTTTTCGAGCGCACTGCACTGATGGAGGGGGTCACCGAGTGGGTTATCGACCATGCATTGGCACAATTGGCACAATGGAAGCGTGCTGGCCTTGCGTTGAGCCTTTCCATCAACCTCTCCGCTCGGGATGTCGCGCGGCAAGGAATGGCCGATGAACTCGTGGCCAAAATCCACGCGCAGGGTTTGGATTGCCAGGACGTGGAGGTCGAGATCACCGAGGGAGAATGGCTGCGGGTCAACTCGCTGCCGGGCGAGCAACTCAAGCGGATGGCCTCGTCAGGCATTCGGCTCGCGGTGGATGACTTCGGCAGCGGCTACAGCAATTTCGGATACCTGACCGAGTTGCCCATTCACACGCTCAAGCTCGACAAGTCACTGATAGACGATATTTCCGAAGACCAACGCGCGTTGCTCAAGGTCCAAGCGATCGTCGGTCTGGCCCATGATCTGGGCTACTCGACCGTCGCTGAAGGAGCGGAGACGAGCGATCAGGTCGCCAAGCTCCGAGGCCTTGGGTGTGACGAAATTCAAGGTTTCGCGCTTTCCAGACCCATCAGCGCCATTGAGTTGGCCGAGCTCCTTGCGCCCTGACCCGAGGCAGTTTGATACTCGGTCTTCCAGCCGACGAACCGTCCCGGATGGAGGCACGCGGAAGGACCCTGCAGCGTGCGTATCGCTTTCAGGAAGTCTCCGAGATCGCTGAGGCTGCTGACTGCCTCTGGCCTATTTCAGGACCCTACCCGTGGCTAATACCGGCTTTTTTCTGCTTCGCTTTGTCAATGGAGAACTGACCTCCGACGGCGCTCTGGCGCGTCTGCATGCTGTTGAGGCCACTTGTAGCAGCTGTGGTCTCACCTCGCTGCTAGCACCGGGCGAGGGCCTGACGGACTTGGAAGGCGCCGGTGTGATGGTGTGCCCGCAGTGCCAAAACCATCAAGCGGTGAGCCGGATGAGGTTCGAAGAGTTCATGAAGCGAATGGCCGGCACGGACGCGACAGCCACCGCTAACCCATCGTCTTCGGACGAGGGGCAGGTTTTATCGGAGTGAGGCCCCTGTCCTGCCAATCTGAACGCTTCGGATTTCCTAGGGCATGAATCGCAACGGTGGCGACACATTAAGGGCATGATGCGACCGCCCTTTGGTCTTTTGCTGCCCACAGAAACCTTGACCGTTTCCCTGCCTTTCGATCCATTTCTGCAGGCCTCACCAGAGCCATTGCTGGAGCTGGTGATTGTGCGTCTGGGCTGCGATTTGTTCGGTGTGGATGTCGAGTCGGCCGTGGAAATACGCGGACCAGAGCCGCTGACACGAACCCGGGACCGCCAGTTTGTAGTCTCGATCAGAGGGCAAGACGTCCCTGTGGTTGATCTGGGCTTGATCACCGGAGGCGATGCGGTCGGGACGGGTTGTCCAGCCATGCTGTTGGTTCAATCCGCGGTTCAGCTGTTCGCCCTTGCAGTGGACGAAGTCTTGGTCATCGAGAGCCTGTCTGCCTGGCGTGCCAAGCCTGCCGCTCACGGCGACCGATTCGCTGAGCTCTGCCCACAGGGCGTGCAGCTGGGAAACGGCAAACGCGTCGCCGTCATTGACCCGGGTCGTGCCCTATCCATTCAGCAACGGCTGGAGATCGATTCAGGTTGATTGCCGACTGCTGCACGGTGCTGCCGCTTTCAGCTGCAACCGATGCGCGCGCGTCCCAAGTTCCACGCTTTGCGGTAATCTCTAGCTGACAACGCGATTCCGTGCATGAGGCGCTCGATGGAGAAATTCGACGGAGCAACGTGGTTCCCACTGGACGGGTTTGAAGTCGGCATTGACGCCGAAACAGCAGTGGTTGCACTCGGGCTTTACCAAGTTCGCAATGCGGCCGGTGACTCGACCATGTGCGGCTCGACGATGACTCCGACGCAAGCGGAGCGAATTGGCAATGCCCTTTTGATCGCCGCCAACCGTGCTCGTCTGACGATCCCGGGCTCAAGCAGCAGCCACTGATCCTCTTCTGTGTTGATGTGCCCGCTCGCGGAGGGCTTGGTGAACGACGAGGTCAGGGACGCATTTTTGCGTCTTCAAGAAGCAATGAATCGCATGCATATCCGTGTTGCGGCGCTGGAAGCGGCCACAGTGCTCCTGCTTCGCACGAACGCCGGCAACGCCAACGTCGCAGACGAGTTTGAGCGCAGCATTCGGCACTACCTCCAGGGGATGGACCAGCACCGGGACCATGTCTTCGCGTTCGAGGAGATCGTTGAGCCCTGGCTGGGCATCCTGAGGGAACCATTGGCTGGCATTCCCCCGTCTCCGAGCCGCTGAACTGCTAAAGCAGAGCGGCCATCGGGCGGCCGTAACCTCGGCCAATGCCATGCCGCCTTGCTGCCTCACGGCGCAAGGCGCCGAGCTTTCGGCGCGCTTGCGGGTCTGAGGCCGCCATCCAGGCGGCCTCACCCACGCTGACTTCAGCGGCAACTTCGGTCAGCCATGCCCTGCGAGCGACCATGCGTTCGCACTGGCCTTGGAAGGGCGGTTAGAACTCCTGCCAGTGCGCTGCGTCCGCAGATACCTGCCGTGCTGGACGAGCTGGCAATGCCTTCGGCGGGGTTGGCTTGCCTACGTAGGCGGGTTGAGAAAGGCGGGAGCCGTCCACAGCACCTGGCTTGGCCAAACGGGCACTGGCCGCTGATGACGTCTTTCCCTGCGCGCCGTCATTCACCTTGAAGACCGCGACGGCTGCAGCCAGCTGTACCGACTGGTCTTCCATGGAACGGGCGGCGGCGGTCGCTTCTTCCACCAACGCGGCGTTCTGCTGGGTCGTCTCGTCCATCTGAGAAACAGCCTGGTTCACTTGCTCGATGCCCGACGCCTGCTCCTGAGAGGCGGCAGATATCTCACCAATGATGTTGGACACGCGCTCTACCGAGCTGACAATCTCAGTCATCGTCTGGCCAGCCTGTTCAGCCAGCACCGATCCTTGAGCGACCTTGGCCACAGAGTCCTCGATAAGCCCCTTGATCTCCTTGGCTGCAGAGGCAGAGCGCTGCGCCAACGTGCGCACCTCGGAGGCCACCACGGCGAACCCTCGCCCCTGGTCCCCGGCTCGAGCCGCCTCCACGGCCGCATTGAGTGCGAGGATGTTGGTCTGGAAAGCGATGCCATCGATCACGGAGATGATGTCCCCGATGCGACGCGACGACGCTTCGATGTCCCCCATCGTCTCCACCACTTTCCCGACCACTCCACCGCCCTGCCCGGCCACGCGCGAGGCCCCACTGGCCAACTCGCTGGCTTGGCGCGCATGCTCTGCGTTTTGGCGCACCGTGGAGGTAAGCTCCTCCATGGACGCCGCCGTCTCTTCCAAGTTGGCCGCTTGTTGTTCGGTGCGTCGCGACAAGTCGCCATTGCCAGCCGCAATTTCCGTCGACGCGGTATTGATTGCCGTGGATGCCTGCTGGATACGGGAGACGATATCGGTCAGCTGAGCCACGGTCGCGTTGGCGTCTTGACTCATCGTCGCAAAGACGCCGCGGAAGTCGCCCTCCATGCGGTGGGTCAAGTCGCCAGAGGCAATGGCCTGAAGCAAGGTGGAGACGGCGCTGAGGCTGTGGTCAGCTGTCTCCATCAAACGGTTGAGGTCCGAAACCATCCCTGCAAAGTCGTGCCGGAACGCAGACGTGTCACCGCGGGCGGAGAAGTCACCGTCGGCGGCCGACACTGCCAACCGCTTGATCTCCGTATTGATCGCCAGCAGGCTTGCTTTGGCAGCGTCCATTGACTCGTGGAGCACCGCGCGGGAGCCTGGCAGACGTCGCGCATCACGCCGCAGGTCACCGGCCGCATACTCGTTGAGCACTTGGATGGCATCCAGGATGGCCTCAAGGTGCTCAAACACCATTGTGTTCATGCCCTTGGCCAGCTCCCCGTAAACACCCGGCAGGTCCTCCGGAATCCGGTGCGAGATGTCTTCGGCCTCGTGAAGCTTGACCATGACCTTGGTGTCGTTCGAAAAACGCTCCAAGGTGGCAACCATTTGACGGAGGGAGAGCAGCATCTGGCCTGCCTCGTCGCGGCTCTGGTAGTCGGCTCGCACGTTGAGGTCGCCATTGGCCACGCTGCGGATAGCGGCCAACGCCTCACCAATGGGGCGGGTGACCGAACGGCTGATCGCCCAACCCAACACGCTTGCAACTAAGCAGAGCACCGCCACGACCAAGCCTGTGATCGACATCAGGTTGTTGAGGCTTGCTGCGTTGGTTGCGAGTTCCGCCTTCATGCCGCGAAGGTTGTATTCGCTGACTTTCTCCATGGCGTCGAACAGCGCCACGCGCTTTGCCCTGGATTCTGTCACCGAGATCGTCTGCGCGGCCTCGGCATCGCCAGCGAGGAGCGCAGCGTGAAGCCGATCGTGGATGACAAAGTAATCGCTCAACGCAGCGCTGACCGGCTTGAACAACGCAGCATCTTCACTGTCGGCCAGGGACCGCTCGTATTGCTTCACCAGATCGTTGATCTTGGCCTTGCCCGCCACGATCCGCTGCTCGTACTGCTTGACTGCCTCTGGTGAACCTGCCTCACTGACCTGAGATGTCTCGTAGATGCGCAGATCGCCAAACTGCGCACGCATCTCTCCGATGGCGTAGCTGCCAGGCGCCCAAACGGTCTCAATCCTGGACAACTCTTGCTTTGAGTGAGACGCCCGCACGATCGTGAAGATTCCCAACGCCAAGGTCATGCTGGTGGTGACGGCGAATGCCAGCAACAGTTTCTTTGAGATACTTAAATTTCTAAACCAATTCATCCGGAATGATCCTGCTCAATAAGGGTGCGACAATGGGATAGCGAATGCTCTTTTTGGTTTTCGGCGTGTCGCTTCCATCGCATACCAAAACCTGTTTCAACGACCTTCCTGACAACTCACGATCTGACGCTAGGCGCTCTGGCTTGCAACCACCGTGCAAACAGCTCAGCGCTCCTGATGCGAGGAAAGCAGCGAGGTGGCTTGAGTAGGCCGACATCACCCGGCCTGCTAGACCGATTGCAAGGTAGCGGCACTCCTTTTCCCAACTGAAGTGAGACCAGAAGAAAGAGGTGGGGCAACGCCCGTGCTTTGCTGACGCAAGAAGTTGAGATTCAAACTTCGCGTGAAAAAGAAGTGAAAAAGAGAGTGGGCTTTGGATTTCTCGCGTGCTGATACATCGCTCAGCAGGGACACCTCGTGATGGTGCTGTGAAACCGATGGCGAAGTGCTTCCCTAACGACGATCTTTTGCAGCGCACCGGAAGCACGCTGTGTTCTACTGCACTGGACGCCGGAAACGAGGGAGTATTGCCGCGTACGCGTCAGCACGGACGTAGTGCTCATCTGCTTCGCTAGCGTGAGGGTAGTCCCGGATCGCCACCCGGATCGCCGTCGCCGCATGATCACAGGCGGGTTGGCTCGCGACTACTCTTGTCGGCTGGGAATGGAGGAAAGAAGCACCAGCGTGTGGCTCTCAATCGGTCTTTGGTGCGCCTGCTTTGATATCCAAAGTGGCTTGGTAAGCGCACGGGACAAACACCGTGTCGCCATGGTTTGATGCATTCAGCCCGATATAGATAGCAGCCCCTCCAGTGAAAGACGTTAGGACCAAAGCGTCACGAAAAATGAAGCCGCTGGTTATGCCTACCTCGGCGTGTGGCGCAAGCCAGGCGTAATTCGCTCAATACGATATAGAGCGATCGCTGGATTCAGAAGCAGCGATGACAACTGTAGGATGTGAGCGATACTTCTTGAACACCGCGTGCAGGACTACGAGCTGATTGGAGTCCTCAGAGAAACGACACTGAACAATGTGCTTGTGATAGCCCAACCGCTTGATATCCCAGCTACCCGTTGGCCACAGTGTCTGGCGTCGACGACGCAAGTCTGACGCTCCGATCGATTGACCTCTCGTGACTCTGCTAAGTCTTCCTGTCCCCCGTGGAGGCATACGACCGCATGCTGCCCACTCCCTTGATTGAAAGGTCGCTCTCCAGCCGCAACTACAGCGAGGTGCTCCTCGCCGGTTTTATCGATAGCTGCTTTCGCAAATAGCACTGACAACTTTGACATGAAATCCCCCTCTGTGCCGGCGATAGCTGCTTAGTATCTTGAAGGACATGCGCCCCTGCGCCACTCTCCTCATCACTACCAGCCGTCGCGACCAATCTGTTAGCTTCTCCTCGTTTCTGAGTGCCGGGTCTTCGTCAACGGTGATCTTCATCAACAACATGTAAGGCCTGTCGCCCCCCAATCTCCACTTGTGTAGATCGCGTATACACCTCTGCGGTCATACTGCTCAATTGCCCAATAGTACTCACGAGTCTGAGGCAGTGAAAATCCATATGCACCCCAAAGATGTTCGTACAGGTTGCTCCTTGTGCCGCAATGCAGAAGTGCTGCCGTTCGGGTTCAGCTACGCGTTCCAGCCAATTGTGGACACATTTGCGAGCAGCATTTTCGCGCACGAAGCGCTGGTGCGCGGTTCTGCGGGCGAGTCTGCCCATTCGGTGCTATCCCAAGTGGTTACCTCGAACCAGTACTCGTTTGACCAAGCGTGCCGCGAGAAGGCAATTAGGATTGCGGCCTCGCTGCAGATGCAGTCCCATCTCTCGATCAATTTCCTGCCAAACGCGATCTACCGGCCCGAGTTGTGCATCCGTTCGACGCTGGATGCGGCGCGCCGATACGGCTTCCCGATCGAGCGCATCATCTTCGAGGCGGTGGAAGGTGAAAAGGTCGACGACAGCAAATGGCTTGCGGAAGTCTTGACGGAGTACAAGCGCATCGGCTTCAGGACCGCCATCGATGATTTCGGCGCGGGGTTTGCCGGACTGAATCTGCTGGCCGATTTCCAACCCGACATCGTCAAGCTGGATATGGCGCTAGTGCGAGGCATTGACGGCAGCCATTCGCGTCGGGCCATCGTGGCCGGCGTAGTGAGCATGTGCGGCGAGCTCGGCATCGATGTCATCGCTGAGGGCGTCGAGACCGGCGAAGAAGCGCGATGCCTTGGTGATCTGGGCATCAGGCTAATGCAGGGCTACTGGTTTGGCCGCCCCATGTTCGAGGGTATCGCGACATACGCGCAGATTCCCTGATCGACCTGAGGATCCTGGCTCATCTTGGAGCGCCCCGTAGGCCGGCGCACTCCAAGGGAGGGGCGCGACACCACCATCACAGCATCTCGCGCATAACACGGCGACCGATCTTGGCCGTCCCTCAAAGCCCTTGGCCGTATCCACGTGACCGCTCGCGTTCCGCACTCTCCCGTAAGCCAGCGCGCCGAGCGCGGCCTGGACGGCTTGAACTTCTTCTTGGCCGATGTCCGCGACGGCCTAGGGCCCTACTTGGCCATCTACCTGCTCTCGGTGCACCACTGGCAGCCGGCCAGCATCGGTGTGGTCATGACCGTTGCTGCCATCGTCGGGTTGCTGACCCAGACGCCCGCCGGCGCGCTGATGGACCGTACGCACTCCAAGCGGATGGTGCTGGCCATCGCCGTCATTGTAGTGACGGCAAGCTGCCTGCTGCTGCCATGGACGCAGGACTTTGCCGTGGTGGCCTCGACGCAGGCATTGAGCGCAGTGGCCGCCTCGGTGATTGCCCCGGCCATCGCGGCGATCTCGCTGGGCGTCAGCGGACCTCGCGCCTTCGCCCACCGCATGGGGCGCAACGAGACTTTTAACCATGCCGGCAACGTGGTGGCGGCATTGCTGGCCGGTGGGCTCGCCTATCTGTGGGGACCAACGGTGGTGTTCTACCTGATGGCGGTGATGACACTGGCCAGTTTGGCGGCCGCTGGCTCGATCCCCGTCGCGGCGATCGATGATGTGCAGGCCCGTGGCTCCGTTGCCGAACCGCGAGGTGCGGCCCCGCCCTCACCCGCACGCCTACTGCATGACCGCCGACTATTGCTGCTGGCCGCGTGCAGTTGCCTTTTCCACCTTGCCAACGCGGCCATGCTACCCCTGGTGGGGCAAAAGCTCTCATTAAGCAGTCCTGCCCTGGCGACGACGATGACAGCTGGCTGCATCGTGGCTGCGCAATTGGTGATGATTCCGATGGCGTGGCTCGTGGGCTCGCGTGCGGACCGCTGGGGGCGGCGGCCCCTGCTGTTGGCGGCATTTCTTATCCTACCCATTCGGGCGGCACTTTATCCCCTTTCCGACGCGCCAGCGTGGTTGCTGGGTGTACAGCTGCTCGATGGCATTGGCGCTGGCATCTTCGGTGCGCTCATCCCCATCATGGTGAGTGACTTGAGCGAGGGCACCGGGCGTTTCAATGTCACGCTGGGCGCGGTCTCCACTGTCTTTGGTGTGGGGGGCGCGCTCAGCCCCGCCTTGGCGGGCTTCATCGTGCAGCACGCTGGCTATGACGCCGCCTTCCTGACCCTGGCAGCCATCGCCACGGCGGCAGTACTTTTGGCCTGGCGAGTTCCGGAAACACGCGACGTCCCTGCAATCGTCCGCACCTGAAGCACTGGGCGGCACATGCATCTCGGACTAGGGATTGGGCGCTGGACATCACAGCCCTTTGATTGGACGGTTCCGGCCAGCGTCCGGCACTACCCAGCCAGAGCAGGTCTGCTGCGCACCGATGGCGGCGGCTCCCGGTTCAAGGTGCTTAACAAGCCCTTCAACCGACAACAGTTGTTGCACCAGGTCCGATTTTTTTTGGAGGGGCCGATCGGCCTTGTTTGAGCGCTGGACTGATCTGCGACGGGCAACCTACGCTGAATCCCGGCATGGCGTTGCATTGAACGCGCAACGTGCGGCACCCAGCTGATCTATGCGCCCGAGCATGGGCGCTCTCAGGAGAAATACATGCCGCACCATGAAAAAATCGCCTTGTCAGGCGTTGTTGAACACGTATTCGCCCATCGCTTCACCCTGCTGGCGGACGGTCAGCCGCACCTAGCTGACTTGGGGCCCAAGGGTGCCGAGGCCTTCGCCATCAGGCCCGGTTTGGCAGTCATTCTGGAAGGCGAACGCCGTCCCTCGGAGATCAAGGTGCTCAGTATTGCCCGCATGGGCGGCAGGCGGGTGGAGATCGAGCACAAGAAGCCTCATCATGGGCCGGGCCATCGCGCCGGTGAACACGTGCACGCAGATCCTGCCGCAGCGCTGGATGCCGTGAAGCAGGCAGGATGGACATCTGCTGGAGAGCCGCAGCGCCACCCCAAGCACTTTGAAGTGCTGGCCCGCCAGAAGGGCGGCGATTGGATGGAGCTGCACGTGGACTTTGCTGGCGCCATCTACAAGCAGAAGCCCGCTTCCGCTCACAAGTGGGGCGTTGCGTAAGCAAGAGAGGCCCCGCCTCAGCGGGGCTTCTTTTCGGGGCTCAGTTTGCAGTGGCTGCCCCGCATCCGAAAACGGTCAGGCTGCGCGGTGGGCCCAGTAAGCGACAGGCGCCCTAGAGTACCTGCTCGATCGCAAGGCCTGCATCCTGCCGGGGCTGATGCCCGAGGATCTAGATCGCACCTAGATCTTGCGTCACTGCTTGCCCCTCCCGCAGCACCGTCGCCAGAAGCCGACCACCAGCCACCTGCCGTCCTATCCGCGCGTTAAGCCAAGTGGCCTGGATCTTGCCGGCTGCGAGGACATCGGCTGGGGCAAAGCTGTCAGGCCTGCCGGCCAAGGGTTCTCCGGGCGAGGCCAAGCCGCCATCAAGGCACTGCACGATAGTCGGTCTGGTGTTGTCGCTCTTGGCATACGCAGTGGCCATCATTCGACGGTTCCTCGGCGACCAGCCTCCAAGCACCAACTCCGTTCCGAGCTTATCGACCGGCAGGCTCGCCTCGGCGGCCGCCCTGACGTAGTTTGGCCACAGCTGGTCCAACACCAGCCCCAGCTCCGCAGAAAGCTGTTCCATCGTGAAATCTGCACGGAAGCTCGCCTGAAGTGCCAGCTCATAGACACGAAGGAAGAACTGTGTCGACCCGCGTGCGGCCATCACGAGATTGTGCTGCGGAATCAGGAGCATTTTGGCACCCGAGGAGTGGGCGCCGGTCCGGGCATCCTCTGCCAGAGTGTCAACAGCAACGAGGAGCTGGCTAGGGCTCAGCAAGACGTTGAGAATGCTCATTGTGTCTGCCTAATGACCTAGACGGACTATCCCTCGTATTCACCCTCACGTCGAGTCCGCTATGAAATACACCCTGGAGCAACTTGCTGAACGCCTGCACGCATGCGAGGTCGACTTGGAAGCGCATCGGGGCTACCTCAAAGCGATGGAGTATGCGCTCGGCGCGACCATCGCCACCCACAACGATTCGCGGTCATTGGGCCGGATCTGGGACCTGATATTGGTAGAAGCGGCGGACGCTCATGCGGGCCTAAACGGCCCGATCTTCACCGCCGCCTTTCAGCAGTGTCTTCGGATGCTCACCGAGCAGATATCCCTGATGGACTCCCGTACTACCAGCCATCGCCCAGTAGATCAGTGAGGATCCGTTCTAACTTGGCGGCGGCCTCCTGCTGAGAGCCCACTTTGATCGCGAGCCCACTCTGAGCGGGGCCAGGACGAGCCTCAAACCTGATGATGGTTCCGCCCCCGTACTCGTCCACCTCCACTCGGGCGGTAATGATTCTGCCATTGGCGATGAATGTCCAATCTTGGAAGGGGTGCATTTCTGAGCTCAACGTGGGTTGTACAGCATAGCCTTCACAGGGCGGTGCGAAGACCAGGTAGCGCTAGATGCACCCATCTAGGCACTCAATGGGGGCTTTGCCCTCCATGCTCCAGTCTCAAGATCCCTACGCAGCGCCCACATTTTCGCGGGTATCTTCGCCCCACGTGCCGTCAAATACTCCGGCATTGAAAGCAGAACTTCATTCCCTCTCACCGAGCAACTCGTTGACAGGACGACTCCATCGCTCATCTCGACCAGACAGGTCGTCTCAACGTTACTCTGCGAGAGGCTGCCAGAAAGGATGGCGGTGGCACCAGGATAGATATGGGTATGAGAGAACTCGAAGCGCATCGATCTGCCCTATGCCTACCTAGATCGCTTATACACCTGAAACGAACTCCAATTGCCCCCCCCCAAGTGAGCACAGCAACCATTTAGGCTTCAGCCGGCTCGCCGTGTTGCGCAACCAGCTCGGCAAGCTGCTCCATGCCCGTGATGGGCTCAAACTTTCCTTTCAGACGCTGTGAGAAGTTGGTCCAATCAGCGCGGACCAAAGACTTCAACCGAGGAGTGGACACCCGCATGAATAGCATTGGCTGATCCGGAAAACGAAGCTGCTGAACGGCACCTCGAGCGAGCTGGACGAGCTCCGAGTGGATGGCCAACGACTCGATATAGGCCAAAGTCGCAGCTACTGAACTGGCGGTGCCCTCAAGGTAGGTGAAAAAACGGCTCCCATCGAAGCACACCACTGCACGCGACCCACACTTCTCATTGAACCTGGCTCCGGCGGCCATCAGATCGATAAGCAGCTTTTCCTCAGCCTCTCCTACCGCCGAGCTTACAAAGACAACAGAACACTTGGGGGGACACTTGGGCATGCGCAACAACCTCGAATTCAGGGTGAAGCTTACATCGGCCCTCGTGCTCCACGTGTGCAGGAAACGAGAGCGAAAGCGGCGTTGGCAGTCGCGGGGCTTTCACGTCCGTGCACCTATTCTCGCCACGCCACTCAGAACTGAACGGCCGCGAGCGGCATTAGACCGCTCCGCGCAACTCGCAGGACGCGATCAGCCCAGACCCCATCGCCCCTGCATGATCAAGAGCAAGCCCCTACACCCCCGCCCGTTCGAACCCTGCTCCCCTCAGTACGTCTGGAGAACTAGGTTCAAGGACAAATGTGTCTACACCGGATGCGGAGTGGGCCTCCCTGGGCGAATTGACAGCGATCGACGTGCCGGAGTTCACGCCACCAAGCGGGCGCTTGAAACCCAGCTTGTTCATGTTCGGCTCTCGCAGTGTCACGAGGTGTTCGTCAGAACCACGACTGCCGCTTTGATCACCGTCCACCATTTCCTGTCTCAGGCTGCAGAAAGGGATGCTGTCTTCTTCCTCTGCGCAAATGAGGAGATTGCTGGGGAGATCATGGCGACACTCAACATAGATGACATACCGGCCTGAAAATCCCTCTGCGTCAATTGGACGAACGGTGCGCTGCGGGGAAGAGGCTGAGACTTACAGCAGCAGATGGCACAAGCAATGCTCAACCTAAAGGCCGTCAATGCCGGGGGGGATCGGAACGAGCGAACTGTACTCAACGGTGAGTGCCAGAGAAACTGGGATCCAGACCGTCAAGAGGATGGCCTTTCCGCACCTGTGGACGATCAGACCTGCCCCAAGTAGCCGTGGTCGAGCATTACTGCCTCGACCACCCCTGCGCACCACTGGAGCGCGGCCGGTTCTATCAAAGTCGGATGGCAAGGCTTGTCCAGCCTGTGATGTACGGGGGAAGCCACTTGGCACGCCTCCCCTCCGGGCATGGGCTTGAGCTCCGAAGACCTACACTAACACTCCCCCTGTCCACACAGGGGAAGATCAGCAAGTATGGAACGTCGTTGAGCCGTCGAACTTGCAACAATGCTCGTACAGGGGCAAAGTTCGTCCATCCAGGGGGGGGGATGGGCAATGGAACGCTCGCAATTCACTATTGATCGCGCACTCTATTCGGACGACGTGACCGCTCGGGCCGCGCATCGCTATGGCGGCGAGCTTGGTGTCGAGGTTCGTAGCCATGGCACAAACCTTACTGTCATCTTTTGGTCTTTGGATGGCTCCGAGTTGCCGGAGAATCTTTGGGCGCGGTTTTCCCGAGACTTGCTGGACGAGCGCCTGCGAGCGGCCGTCCGAGCGGAGACGAGCGGGCTGCAGCAGGAGCTGCTTCGCGCAGCGCTGAACCAGGCACAGCCGGTGATGCCCCATGTCGAGGTTTAGGCCCGCTGAGGCTTTCGCCGCCCCATCGGACTACCAACTGTTGCCTCTGCGGTTCCGGCGCCTGCCTTGGGATCACGACCGGGCATTTGTCTCCTCCATGGCGGGCGACTGGCTCCTGATGAAGATGGAGGACGTTCAGCGTCTGGTGACACACCAGCTTCCGACCGAGTCCGCCCTTTTTCCGGATTTGGAAGCCCGGCATTTGGCCGTTGCCGGGACCGATCGAAGCAGCTTGGCCCCCCTGCTTAGTCAGATCCGCAGCCGAAAGTCCTATCTGATGGGAGGACCTGCTCTCCACATCTTCGTGGTTTCCCTGCGCTGCCACCACACCTGCAACTATTGCCAGGTGTCGCGGCAGGAGACGAGCGCCACTGGGTTCGACATGGAAAGCGCGCACGCCGAACAGGCGGTGGAACGGCTGTTCGAATGGCCGAGCCAAGAACTGACGATCGAATTTCAAGGGGGTGAACCCCTGCTCAATTTTGAGCAAGTGAAGGCCATCACCCGGCGGATCGTCGAGCGCAACCGGAGCGCCCGACGCATCCTGCGATTCGTGCTGGCATCTACCCTGCATGACCTCACCGACGACCAGCTGGCGTTTCTGACCGAACATCGCTTCAAATTGTCCACCTCACTCGACGGTCCCGAATGGCTTCACAACGCCAACCGCCCCCGGCCCGGCCGCGACAGCTACCGTCGGACTGTGGAGGGGATTGAGCGCGGGCGCCGTTGGCTGGGAGACGATGGCGTCTCGGCGCTGACGACGCTGACCCGCCAGAGCCTCGAAGTTCCGGAGGCCATCATCGACGAATACCGGAAGCTGGGATTCCACAGCATCTCCCTACGTCCCTTGAGCCCCTACGGGTTCGCCACCAAGACGGCCCGGCGCACCGGCTACCCGACGGAAGACTTCCTTGCCTTCTACCGGCGCGCCTTCGATCACTTGCTGTCGGTAAACCTGGCCGGTTACGCCATGGAAGAGTCCTACGCGTCTCTCCTCCTCTCCCAGCTCTTCACGTCCTTCGGGCACGGCTACGTCGATCTCCGATCGCCTTCTGGAGCCGGGTTGGGCGCTGTCATTTATGACCACGATGGGCGGGTCTATCCGTCGGACGAGGCACGCATGCTGGCCGCCATGGGGGACGATGCCTTTGCCTTGGGCCACGTCAGCCAACCGGTCAGCCAATGGCTGACCTCGCCTGCCATGGCCCGCTTGCTGGACGCCGGGGTCGCCGAGGCCCTTCCCTCGTGCTCCGACTGCGCGTTTGTGCCGATGTGCGGCGCCGATCCGATCGAGCACTACGCCCGCCAAGGGGATCCTATCGGCCATCGGCCCAGCAGCGACTTCTGCCGGCGGAACATGGGGCTCTTTGATTTCCTGCTGGAGCGATACGAGAAGGCTGACCGGAACATCCAAGGGTTGATACGCGCTTGGGCCAATCCGAAGCCATCGGTCGAGGACGCCGCCCGTGCTGCCGCTTGAAACCAGAGCCGAGCTGGCGCCGTCGGCGAAGGCCAGCCTTCTCAAGGTCGTGTCGCTGGCAGAGTTTGCCCAATCAGCACTTCCCTTCGAGCGCTTGGCTCTGGACCTCCGGGACGTCCCAGCGGACCACGCCAGCAATGAGCTGCTAGACCTGCCTTGGGGTGCAGTCTTGGCCTCAGGCGGGTTGCACTCACCCAGTGAGACTCCCCTCGTTCGCCTGGAAGGTCCGCCAGGTGTCTGCAAGCCTGGGGATGTGGTGGAGCTCAATCCCCTGCAGCAGAAGGTGGCGATCCGCTACCGGCGCGGAGACACCGGCAATGTGTTGTTCGCCACCGAGCGCTGCAACAGCTACTGCCTGATGTGCTCTCAGCCGCCCCGAGACGTTCAAGACGATTGGCGGGTGAGGCACCTCCTGGACCTGATCGACCTCATCGATCCGGAAGAACCTTCGCTGGCGATCAGCGGCGGGGAACCAACCTTGCTGGGCGACGGGTTGGTCGACGTGGTGGCCAAGTGCGCGCACGTGCTGCCCAACACCCAGCTCCACATCTTGTCCAACGGTCGCCTGCGTGGGCCTGGCCTGCATGCCAAATTTGCAGGTCTCCATCCCAACCTGAGCTGGGGCATTCCGCTTTACGGCGACCGCTATGCCCTGCACGACTACGTGGTGCAAAGCGAGGGGGCGTTCGCTCAGACCCTTCGTGGGCTTTACGCATTGGAAGCCGCCCAGCAGCGGGTGGAGATACGGGTCGTGTTGGTCAAGCCCACGGTCGAGCGGCTGGCACAGCTGGCCCGCTACATCTGGCGCAACCTGCCCTTCGTCGAACACGTTGCACTGATGGGCATCGAGCCTATCGGCTTTGCCAAAGCGCATCAGCGTGAGCTTTGGGCCGATCCGGCTGACTATGGCGACGTCCTGTCCGAAGCGGTTGGGCTACTGGCCGGGGGCGGAATTCCGGTCTCGCTCTACAACTTGCCCCTGTGCGCGTTGGACCGATCGCTTTGGCCCTACGCCGTGCAGAGCATTTCGCCTTGGAAGAACGACTACCTGCCAGCCTGTGACGGCTGCTCGGTTCGGCAGCAGTGCGGCGGCTTCTTCTCGTGGGTCACACCGGCTTGGACCAGCCGGTCCATCTCTCCCGTCCTGGAAACCTGATCATGTCCAACGCACTGATGATCGTCGGCGCCGCCGCCTTGGGAACCTTGGGCACGGAGCCGCCCAAGGGCCAGTCCGACCTTTCCAGGCTCTCCGAGATGGACGGGAAATACGCGACCGTCCTGAGCACCTCGTTGAATGCAGGACGGCACAACCTGTATGCAGGGCACCGCAGCCACAGCTCCCATCGATCACACAGTTCCCATCGCTCCCATTCGTCCGGGTCGGGAAGCTCGTATCGCTCCTATACCCCGCCACCGGCGACCTATACCCCACCGCCCACCCGCTACACCGCGCCAGTGGCACCGGCGGCGCCCGCAGCTCCCCGGACTACCGGGAGTGGCGCCAGCCATTTGAATAGCTACCCGACCCAGAATTTGGAGCCGGCCGCCCGAGCAAACTCGAGGTCGACGAATAGCTTGACGCTGGAACCGGGCACCTACGACAAGCCTGTCACGGAGGGACGGGACGCCGATGCGCTTAAGCTGCTGATCATGCGCGTCCAGGCAGCGCTCTATTCCAAGGGCTACGATCCAGGTGCCATCGACGGGATCCTCACTCCAGAGACCCAATCGGCGCTGCGAATGTTCCAATTGGCCCACGGCATCCGGGCAACCGGAACGATGACGACTCCCACCCTGGACGCGCTTGGGGTGCGGCTCTAGCCCTCAACACGCACGATCCCGTGGATCCCCCGGAGGCCAGAAAGCTACCACGCCGGCCTCCAGAAGAGTGAGACATCCGTGGCATTTAAGCCCTGAATCGCTAACGGCTCGACACATCTGCAGATCCGCTCCTAAGTACACCTTGCGCAGCTTTGCGCACATGGTTAGATGCTTCCATCCTTAAGGGGAGCGGAGACGATGGACCACAATTGCAACAACAAGCACCACAGAGGCTCTGAGCACGACTGGCAACAGGCCATTGATGCCCTTCCGATTTTGATCGTCGAACGGAACGAAGCTTCCGTCATGAGCACCGATGCGTTGATCGCGGCGGTCCAATCGGGCTTGAGGGACGCCTGCGAGAACTACCGGATGGCGCTGATGGAGCGTCGAGAGACGTAGGTGGTCATAGTCGCGGCATCTTTCGCGAACCGCCGAACGAGGGTATTTGTCCGCGCAACGCCACTGGCGCCAGCCCCCAGAATACAGAAATAACAAAGCCCATCAATGGATTAGCCTGATGGGCTGTTCTGATGATAACCGCCTCAGGTCAGCAATGCGCGTAATTTCCCAGCAACTATCCAGCTTTTGAAGCTGGCGCGCGGCCGAGCGCACCACCGTCAAGAAGTATTGCGGTGGATCCCATTGATGGTTCCCGACGCCGACGCCAAGGCTGCATCCGATAGGCTGCCCCGTTTGGGGCACAGAGCCAGAGCAGTGCGCGGCCGTGCGTTACATGCGCAATTAACCAATTTCTTGTAAGATTTGGCCATTAGCACCACCCTTCGGATGATGGAACATGATCAGGTCGTTGAAATTCAAGAACTTCCAGAGCTTCCTTGAGGAAACGGAGGTTCTCTTTGAGTTGCCAAAGGGTGCACCTTCAAGAGGCTACGAGCGCAGCGCCGCCGATGGCACACGCCTCACAACCGTCTTGGCAGCGTTCGGTGCCAACGCGTCCGGCAAAACAGCCCTACTCAAGCCCGCGGCCTTCCTCCTATGGTTTATGAAGGGCTCCTTTGGCCTTGATGTTGACGAGGATATTCCGCTTCCACCTCGCATACTGAATCCGGATGAACCGTCGGAGTTCGAAATAGTGTTCGACTCCAAGGGCGAGACGTGGAAGTACGAGCTCAAACTGACAGAGAAGCGTGTGCTGTGGGAAGCGCTGTACAAGAAGGCGACCAGGTTCAGCTACCTCTTCAAACGGGAGTGGAACGCACGCAGCGACGCCTATGATGTGCAGCTCAAGTCATTCGATCTCCCGCTCCATGTCGCCAGAAGAGCAAGGCGGAATGCTTCTTTGGTCTCGACAGCGCGACAGCATGACAGCGATTCCAGCGAGTTCATTGATGGTTACATGGGACAGTGGAATGTAGACATTGATGGTCGCCCTCACTACTTGAGCAACTTGAAATACGCCAACGAGGCATTTAAAAAGCTCGATGGCGTGCGCGACCAGGCCATCAGCCTTTTGAGATCATGGGATCTTGGCCTTGATAGCTTCGAGGTTAGGGAAGAAGACTCCGTGGACGCAGCCGGCAAGAAAAAAACGAAGCTGCGCGCCTATTTCCGTCATACAAGGGAAGACGGCGAGCACTTCACGCTGCCTTACGAGGTGGAGTCCAATGGCACTCAGTCTGCATACGTCCTCCTCGCGATGCTGTTACCCGTACTGCGCACTGGCGGTTTTGCTGTCATTGACGAAATGGAAAGTGATCTCCATCCCCATTTGCTAGAGTCTTTGCTTTCACTTTTCGACGCGGAGCAAACCAATCCTTCGGGCGCTCAACTGTTCTTCACCAGTCACACAACGAAGGTTTTGGACTACATCAGCAAGGCGCAGACATACTTCGTAGAAAAGCGCGACTGCGTCAGTACCGCGTTCCGTGGCGACCAGGTGCAGGGCTTGAGAAGCGACGATAACCTCCGGGCAAAGTATGAGTCTGGCGCGATCGGAGCCCTCCCGGAGGTTCGGAGCGATGTCTAGAGCCCCAAAGATTGTCCGAAACCTAAGACCAACGTTGCTAGTAGTCGGCGAAGGCGACGCGGAGGTCGAACTTCTTAAGATGCTCCGCGATGCACTTTGCGGTAACCGTCATGGTCCAAGTGTGACGATTCGAAATGCGAGGGGAAAAGGCGCAAGAAGTGTGATCCAAGACGCCATCCGGATCGGTCGGCAAGGCAGTTACAGCAAAGTGGCTGCCCTCTTCGACACCGACACTGACTGGGACGACACAGTTAGAGCTATTGGCAGACGAGCCAAGATCCATATGCTGACCCAGTCGCCATGCTTAGAGGCCGTGCTCCTCGCAACGAATGGGCACCAGTGCAATGGAGATACGGCCCACTACAAGCGTGAGTATCAGCGACTCTACGGCGGGGAAGCTCATCGGAACGTTAGGCAGGTCTTCGTTCTAGGCAACGCGATTGCTTCTAGGCAGAGACTGCCGGAGGTTGACGCCCTAATTCAGATCTTCACTTAGCGGAAAGACGGAGCCGACCCGTCCCGAACGCGCGACTGTTCAAGAATACTCCCGCAACAGTCGCGCTGTCGGGCAGAGCTCCTGCCAGCTTTTTTTCCAGCAATGAGCCCAAAAGCCTTGCAGTATCTGAACTAACCGCGCGTCTATTGCCCCCTAGGACGATATTCTGAAGCGCCCGCCCTACAGGCTGGTGGCGCGCCACACGCGCCCGATCAGCCCGCCGACGAGTGGCGCAACCGGGAAGACGGTGTAGAGGGCGGCCAACGCCAGCGGCGGGACAGACACGAAGAAGTTGCGTTCCGACTCGATAAGGCCAGGGCAGAAGATCCCCACCCCGATGCTTCCGATCTGCACGGCCACCACAACCAACGTGCCCATCAATGCCCCCTTCCAAAAGCCCCCGCGCTTCGGTTCCAGGAAGGGGTTGGCCGCCCTGGCTGCCCTAACGCGCGCCGCCCGCCAGTTCAGCACGTAAAGCAGCAGGAGGAGCGCCAGCACGCCAACGCCAGCCGAGAACGCCGCCACAGCCTGCCAGGCAAGCCCCAGCTCTCCAGAAATTTCTGCACCGCCTGCGAAGGCGAGCAGGCCAGCACCGCCCAGGAGGACCGTTGCGGGTGCGAGCAGGCCCCACTGCATATGGGATGCGGTCAAGTGAGAGCGGACATGGGCATTCATGGAGCCTCCAAATGAGCGAAAACGAGGGCGGGTTGCAAGGACCGATCAGGGCTTCTTCTGTGCGTCGATGAGCACCCACTGCCCTGCCCGCTTTTCAAACACCAGGTCTGCCCGGGCCGGCACAGGTGCAGGAGCCTCCTTCAGTTGGCTACCGCCTTGGAAACCGATCACATCGAGGGTGCCGCCCGTGACGCACGTCGTTCGCTCAGGCCCACTCTGATGGCAGTCGGCGTTCAAGTCGTCCCAGCCGCGCACTTCCACGCGCTGCCCCAGCTCAGCCACCAAGTTCGCGTTCAAATACTGCTCGTAAGCCTTCGCCACCTGCTCCACCGACGGTCCCGGTTCCGCCTTACCGCAGGCGATCAAGGCAACAGCTGCTACCGCGGCGACCACCATTCCACGCTTCATGCACCTTCTCCTTGGTTCTTGGTGACGTCCACTTCGATCGTTTCGTTCCGATAGCCCAGGCTCACCTTCTCGACGGTCACGTCCATCTTGGGTTCCGTGCCGTCGATCCAAACCCGATTGACCGAGAAGACCACGCGATCGTCTTGGAACGAGCGGCCTTGCCGCGCGAGGTTGGCGGCTTCGGCGGGGTCCATCCGGATCAGCAACCGGTAGCGCCCCGCGTTCGGCGGACTGGACACGCCGGTGGGTGTCTTGCGGATCCAGGGGACGAAGTTCTTTCCCGTGACACTCAAGCCAGCAACCGAGATCTGCGGCATCGGCACGAACACTTCCATGACGCCACGCTCCGCGTTGTAGCTGACTCCGCCCAGCGCTTTGAAGTTCGGGCGAACGGCATACCGCCGAATCCCTTTGAACCGCTCGAGCCTTGCGTCGAAGGCCGGCCCGAAGCGCTGCTCGATCACCGCCGCTGGCGGCTCCGCCTCTTTGCTGCCAGTCGTCCTCTTTGCGGCCACCCACGCCTGCCGCAAGCACCACTGCCGTTTGTCAGGCCTCAACTGGTAGGCGGAGTGTGCCATGGCCAACAGGCCCATGTCGCACATGTCGATCCCTTGCGCGCCGGTGGAGGACAGCCCTTCGCGCAGGTGCTGAACACCATCAAGGCTGTCCCCGTCCAGGTCCCAGTACATGCCGGCCGGCTCGGCGTACAGGGGGTGGGACACCTTGGCCTGTGACCCGGACTTTCCAGAAAGGGCCCCGCCAATCTGGCGAAGCAGGCCCGATGGGGTCGTGGATTGGGCGCTGGCACCCGTCGATACGGCCAGCGCGAGCGCGCTAGCCAGAACTGCACCGTTCTTCATACAGCCCCTCGTTCCGTGATGGATGGACTTGCCACGAACTTACGTGACACGTAGAGTCTACCCGCGACGTAGGCCTTGGGTCATCATCGGTGCATGCCTGCACTGCATCCGTTCAGCCTGTGACTACGCCGACAACTCCGCGAGCGATCGTGGCCGCGCGACTGCGCCAAGCCAGGATCCTTCGAGGCTTCAGCCAGCGCGAAGTGGGGGTCAGGATGGGCCTGGACAAAGACACCGCATCGGCTCGCATCAGTCGCTACGAGAGCGAATCGATGACGGTGAGCCTGGAAGCACTGTTTGAGCTCGCGCAGGCACTGGACGTGCCGCCGGCTTACTTGCTGGCGACGACGCCGGCGATGGCAGACGCCATCTTGGCGCTGGGTGTTCAAAGCGAGGCTCAACAGGCCAAGCTTTCTCAAGCCCTTGAAGGTCTAACCGCGCTCCCGCCGGGCAAGCGGAAGCAAGCAATTGAACGCCTGTTGGCGCATCGCGAATAGGCGATCGCAATCGTTCTCTTGGGTGCAACCGGCCCTGCGACTTTGACGCCGAGGCTGCACGTAGACGTGGCAAGGCCAGCAATCTGCTAGGAGCTTCGATTATGCGGCCTACTGTTCGTAAACGGCGGCCCCCCGCGTCTGCACTAGGGCCTGCCCTTGGGCTGGCTCCATTTGGCGGACCTTCGCCCGCACCCGAGCGACGACGGCGATGTTCATCTTGCTGATTCTGGCGCAGATGGGGGCAAACTGCGTGGTGCCCGTATTGGTGGGGTCATCTGCACCCTAATCCGATCTACAGAGTCGAGGCAGCCCTTACCTAACCTGCTTCGGTTTTCCATTGGAGTGCGGATTCGTCATTTTACCTCGCAGCCGGCAGGAAAGCCGGCCACTCCGACTCATGAAATGGGAACATTTCCTGGTCGCAACCGGGCCACTTGTTGGTCATTTTCCCAAGGCGCAGGCGCAGCTGGTCATTCAGCTATGGGCGAATATCCACGCGACTGGTAGCCACTCCCTCAAACATCTTCGCCACGTTTACCCGCCAACAGCAGTGTCGCCACCGAAGAAGAGAAACTTTCCATAGACATGTTTATATACATACAGGCACTTGACAGAATCGAAATTCGTCATACTTTCTCAGAATGAAGAAGCAATCCCACGCCAAAGGAATTATTGCCGTTGCCCTTGCATGGCTGGCGGTAGCTATTGCTCTTGCAGATAGGATCGGAGCTATTTAGATAAGAGGAAGAACTGCCGCGGCCAGCACCATAGCAGTTCCGTAGAAGGTATTGTATGAGGCGGAAAGTAGGCCTTCGGCGATATCCTTCTGGGAAAGCCACTCACGATTTGGATTTTTGGAAGACTGTTCTGTGACGGCCTGCTCGTAACCGGAAATTAAACTATCGATATCTGAGCGCCACTGATGAAGTGAGCTCGGATCACAATCGCGCAGACCCTTCAACAGCTTGACGAAGGCGCGACTCTGCATCACTTCTCTAACGTATACCGTCGGCTGTTCCTCTTCATTGCCTATCAACCGATTAAGAAAATTTCTTTTGCCGAATCCGACATAGACACCCAACAGAATTTGAACGCCACCGGCAGCTGTTAGAATGAGCTGAGCAGTCTGTATCGCCGGCGAGGAAGAAACATACTTGCCGTACAAAACAAAAGCAATTGAGAAAATTCCTGCCACGATCCATATATAGCTAGCAAAAGTATCCACCAATATCTCGATTTGGGCCCAGACCCCATCCATCCGACGACCTCGAGCCGCACGGATTTTCCGCTCCTTCCCCATATCTACCGGCTCAGTATCCGAAGATTTCACATTCACCTCCAACTAATTTTAGAAGATAATATAGCGAGCACGCCATCAAACCTTTCATCAATGAGAATGGGAATCCGACCCAGCCTCATCCGCCTCGATCCTATCAGCGACACTTGGAAAGTAGATATTCTGCTAAATCATTGTCGCCCGCCGAGCGAGCTGTTTCCTCGGGCTCTCCTTCTTGAATGTCCGCCCCCGCAGCAAGCAACGCATCAGCTATCTGACGCTTAACGTCGAAATCGAGCTCCAGGTCACGGGCCAGCCAGACCAATGGAGGCTGATCCTCATCGTCGTCTGTGTAGGTATACGCATCCGGGTCCAAGCCGGTGGCTAGGAGCGCCGTTACCAGTTCGACATCCCCCATCACGCAAGCGTTGTGCAGCTGGGGATACATCAGTGACCGCCCACGCTCCTGCAGGCCTTCTGGGAGCGCCTTCACCGCGGCCAGCATCTCATCGAAGCGCTCACGAAAGGCCTCACTTCCGCTGTAGAGGTCGCCGAAACCCATGGCGGCTGCAATGTCTGTGTGCATATCGGTTTCCCTGATTTGGAAGAACTAAACGTGTCGTCCAACCCTGCGTGCTGAGGCCAGCCTCGTGGCCAACTGCTGGCTGCGCGCTTGGTACACCCAAAGAATTGATTTGAATCGGTGAGCAGTGGGGCCGTGGAAGATGGAAGCCACAGTCGCGCGTGGCACCACCATCCGGCAACAGACCTCACTCCTCACCCAAGTCACTCCTGCCCAGCCTCAGTCCCCAGTGGAGCACCGCGTGGCAAGCCTCGGCCAGCACCCGCGGCGCGAACTCCGTTTCATAGGCGTGGGCATGCTCTTGCCGGTCGGACAGCTCGTGGCCGGTGTACTCCTCGCGCAGCTCACGGTGGACACCTTTCGCTTTGAGCGCGCCGATGACGGTGTCACGGAAGCTGTGGTGCCCCACCCTGCCGCCGCCGCGCGCCTTGATGCCCAGCTTGACCAGGTAGCGAGAGAAGGCGTGCTGGGCCCTGCCTGCAGGCCCGTTCTTCGCGTCAAACGTCAGGTCCGGGAAAAGCTTGGTCTCGCCAGCCGCCTTCAGCCTACGCACCCGCTCCCACAAGCCCAACGCGATGAGGTCGGGATGCACCGGCGTCTTTCGGTCGCTGGCGTCGGTCTTGAGGCTCTTGTGTTCGCCCAGCCAGGTGAAGTGGAAGATCGGGATCCCGTCCTCCTCCCGGCAGTCCTCAAGCTCCAAGCGGGCCACTTCGTTGGAACGCGCACCCGTGTAGAGAAGGATGAGCGGGATCCACTTGGCCGCATCTCCCTTCAGTTGCCGGAAGTTCTCAGGGTCAAAGACACGCTGCACCTGCTCCGCAGAGAAAGCCTGCGAGCCGTGCGTTTTGGCACGCTGCTTCTTGACCTGCTTTGACACCCGAGCGTGCCCCTCCGCAGGGTTGTCGCCGACGGGATAGAGGCCCGAGGTTTGCGCCCAGTCAAGAAAGGTCACGCAAACCGAGAAGCGGTTGGCGATGTAGGTGATCACCCGCCCCAAGGACTGCTCATGCAAGAACCAATCGGCGAAGTCCAGGCGGGTCAGTTCCTGCAACAGCACCGGTCGGCCGTTCTTGCGTTGCCCCGCCAAGAAGAGCTCCAGGTCGACCAGCGCTTTCCGCTTCTGAACGATGGTCTTGCCAACGTTCTTGCCCTGGATGCCCAACAGGTATTTCTCGCGCGCATCCGCAAGCGTGATGCCCACTGGCACGGAGGACCTCTCACTGCCCGCCGGTCGAGTGGGACGAGGTGCCGAGGGCGGCACAACGCCTTCGACGGAGGCAGCCAATGGGTCGAGCGCCAGGAGATCGCGAACGGTCTCCTGAAACAACACACGATCACGATCGTCGTTGATCTCGACACGCCCCAACTCCACCCCGCCCGGCAGCTTGACCCCTTGAAGGGTCAACTCGCGGATAGGCTTTCCCTTGAGCATCTTCAAGAGCTCATCCAGCTCCGGTCCCATACCGTCATTCCTGAGGGCAGCGAAGATCTGAGCATAGCCTGCCTGCATCACCAGCGCACAGGCGGTGGCGACACGCGCACAGGTCGTCGCGGTGGCGCGTTTGATGACTTTGCAGCCCAGCAGGGATTGAAGATCGCTCGGCACCTTCAGCCGAACGTAGAAGCGGCCAGTGGTGCCGCGAACCAAGTAGTGCGCTACTCGCATGACGAAGTGTCCAAGCGAGTGTCCAAGGCCGCAAAAAGAAAAACCCCCGCAAATCACTGATCTGCGGGGGTTTCCTATCAACTGGCGGAGTGAGAGGGATTCGAACCCTCGATAGAGCTTTTGACCCTATACTCCCTTAGCAGGGGAGCCCCTTCGGCCACTCGGGCATCACTCCGGGGTTTTCTCCGCGTCTGGTGCGTTGCACCTCAGCGGGGCGTGAATCATAACGTTAATCGAGTGCGAAGGTAAAGCGTTATTCGGCAGAATTTTCGCTACCGGTGCCACCGGCTTCATCACCACGCTGGATGCGCTGATAGATCTCTTCGCGATGCACAGCGACGTCCTTCGGCGCGGTGATGCCGATACGCACCTGGTTACCCTTGACGCCAAGCACGGTGACGCTCACCGAGTCACCGATCATCAGGGTTTCGCCGACGCGGCGAGTCAGGATCAACATTTTTGTAAGTCTCCATGGAACCGTGTGGAAGGGTATCCCCCACCGGCTTGACGCTCCGTCAAGAAGCGCTACCACGACAAAGGGAAAAGATTCGCAATGGTACCGTCAGCCGTCCCGCTCCTACAAGGAGGGGGACGGCCAGGTTCATCACAGGCGGGGGCTGACCCACTCGACAACTGCAGCCAGCGCAGTGGCAAGGGCGGGCCCGTCCTCGCCACCACCCTGGGCGAGGTCCGGGCGTCCGCCGCCCTTGCCCCCGATCTGACTGGCGATATGGGACAACAGTTCCCCGGCCTTGACCTTGCCCATTGCACTGCCGTTCACGCCCGCAACCAGGGCAGCCTTGCCGTCCTGGGCACCGGCCAGCACGATCACCGCATCGCCCAGCTGCTGCTTCAGGCGGTCCATGGCGTCACGCAGGGCCTTGGCATCGAAGCCCTCCAGGCGGGCAGCCAGCACCTTCACGCCGGCAACCTCGACAGCCTGGCCGGACAGGTCGGCCGTGGCACCGGCGGCGACCTTGGCCTTCACGGCCTCCAGCTCGCGCTCCAGCAGCTTCTGGCGCTGGCCAAGGGCACGGATCTTCTCGACCACGTCGGCAGCGCTGCCACCGAGCAGGTCGGCGGCCTCGGCCAGGCGGGCCTCTTCGGCGTCCACGTAGTCCAGGGCGCCCTGGCCGGTGACCGCTTCGATACGGCGCACGCCAGCCGAGACACCGCCCTCGGAGGTGATCTTGAACAGGCCGATGTCGCCGGTGCGGTTGACGTGGGTACCGCCGCACAGCTCGGTGGAGTAGTCACCCATCTTCAGCACGCGCACGTGCTCACCGTACTTTTCGCCGAACAGGGCCATGGCGCCGAAGTCCAGCGCTTCCTGCATGCCCATGTTGTGCACTTCGGCAGCGTTGTTCGCGCGCACCTGCTGGTTGACCTTGCGCTCGATCACAGCCAGCTCTTCCGCGCTGATCGGCTGGAAGTGCGAGAAGTCGAAACGCAGGCGGTCCGGAGCGACTAGCGAGCCCTTCTGCTGCACGTGGGTGCCCAGCACTTCGCGCAGGGCGGCATGCAGCAGATGGGTGGCCGAGTGGTTGAGGATGGTGGCGCCGCGGCGCTCGCCATCGACCTGGCCGGACAGCACGTCGCCGACCTTCAGGCCGCCGTCGGACAGGGTGCCGACGTGGCCATGGAACTGGCCCGCGAACTTCTGGGTATCGTCCACCGCCAGGCGCACTCCGTTGCCGGTCAGCACGCCGGTGTCGCCGACCTGGCCGCCGGATTCGGCGTAGAACGGGGTCTGGTCGGTGATCACGATGACTGCGTCACCGGCATCGGCCGACTGCACCGGACGACCGTCCTTCAGCACGGCCAGCACGGTCAGGCCGTCGGCCTGCAGGCGGTCGTAGCCGAGGAACCGGGTCGGGCTCAGGGTCGCCACCAGCTCGGCCGGCAGGGTCACGCCGCCACCGAACTTGCCGGCCGCACGTGCGGTTTCGCGCTGCTGTTCCATCGCAGCATCGAAGCCGGCGATGTCGACGGTCAGGTCGCGCTCGCGGGCGATGTCCTGGGTCAGGTCGAGCGGGAAGCCATAGGTGTCGTACAGGCGGAAGGCGTCAACGCCCGGGATCACGCCATTGCTGGCCTTGCCCGCGACGTCTTCGAAGATCTTCATGCCGGCGTCGAGGGTTTCAGCGAAACGCTCCTCCTCGGCCTGCAACGCACGGGTGACGGTATCCACAGCTGCCGGCAGTTCCGGATAGGCCTCGCCCATCTGCTCGACCAGGGTCGGCACCAGCTTGCTGAAGAACGGCTGGCGCACACCCAGCATCCAGCCATGGCGCAGGGCGCGGCGGATGATACGGCGCAGCACATAGCCACGGCCTTCGTTGGAAGGCAGCACGCCATCGACGATCAGGAACGAACAGGCACGGATGTGATCGGCGATCACACGCAGCGACTTGTTTTCCAGGTCGGCGGTGCCGGTCAGCTCGGAGGCCTTGCGGATCAGGGCCTGGAACAGGTCGATCTCGTAATTGGTGTGCACGTGCTGCAGGATCGCCGCCAGGCGCTCCAGGCCCATGCCGGTATCCACGCACGGCGCCGGCAGCGGCACCAGGGTGCCGTCGGGCTGGCGGTCAAACTGCATGAACACCAGGTTCCAGATCTCGATGAAGCGGTCGCCGTCCTCATCCAGGGAACCCGGGGGACCACCGGCGATATGGTCGCCGTGGTCGTAGAAGATCTCGGTGCACGGGCCACAGGGGCCGGTGTCAGCCATCTGCCAGAAGTTGTCCGAAGCGAACGGCGCGCCCTTGTTGTCACCGATGCGCACGATGCGCGCTTCCGGAATGCCGACCATGTCGCGCCACAGTTCGTAGGCTTCGTCATCGGTCTGGTAGACGGTGACCAGCAGGCGCTCGGCCGGCAGCTTCCAGACCTGGGTCAGCAGTTCCCAGGCCCAGGCAATCGCGTCCTTCTTGAAGTAGTCGCCGAAGGACCAGTTACCCAGCATTTCGAAGAAGGTGTGGTGGCGTGCGGTGTAGCCGACCTGGTCGAGGTCGTTGTGCTTGCCGCCAGCGCGCAGGCAGCGCTGGACGTCGGCCGCGCGCACATAGCTGCGCTTCTCCGCACCAAGGAACACGTCCTTGAACTGCACCATGCCGGAGTTGGTGAACAGCAGGGTCGGATCATTGCCCGGCACCAGCGGCGCCGACGGCACGATGGTGTGGCCTTTGCCCTTGAAGAATTCAAGGAAGTCGCTGCGGATCTGGGAAGTCGTGAATTTGGCGGATGCGTTCATTGGGGGCTGGCAGTCTGCGGGCCGGCGGGCCCGGACCACCGGCCGCATTGGCCAGGGTCGCGAGGGACCGCCGAAAACCTAAAGGGTATCAGGCCCGGCGCCGCCAGTCTCAGTCATCCGGGTCGTAGCGGGTCGCGCGGCGGATGCTGTCGCCGTCGAAGCCGCGTCGGGCCAGCAGATCGGCGGCCTTGCGCCGCTGCGTCAGGTCCTGCGGGCCGGCCTCGCCAAAGCGTCGGCGGACCAGGTCACGGGCGTTTTCCTGCCAGTCGCCTTCGTAGCTGTCCATCGCCGCGGCAATCGCGGCACTGTCCAGGCCGTGGGTCCCCAGCTCGGCGCGGACATGGATCGGCCCATAGCCGGTGTTGGCACGCATCCGCACCAGATTCTCGGCAAAACGGGTGTCGTCCTGCCAGCCGGCCTCGGTGAGCTTGGCGACAGCCGCCTGCGCCGCATCGTCTTCGATGCCGCGTGCGGTCAGCTTGCGGGTGAGTTCCTTGCGCGAGTGCTCGCGGCGAACCAGCAGGCCCAGCGCCCGTTGCACGGGGGTCTGCTCACGCGGCCGGCGTTTGCGACCGTTGGGAATGTCGTCGGCGTCGGACATGCGTACTCCAAGGGTGGCGCCATCCGTGGCGCCCAGCCCATCCCTGGGCGATTCGAACCTGCGGGACAGGGCGACGTCACTGACGGCGCCGCCCTGCCCCACAGCAAGCTTTACTCGTCGTCGCCTTCGTCGTCGCCTTCCTCACGGCTGGCTTCGGTCGGCTGGAACTTCTCGCGCAGCTCGGCTTCGAGCTTCGCAGCAACTGTCGGGTTGTCGCGCAGGTAACCGCGGGCGTTGTCCTTGCCTTGGCCGATGCGTTCTTCGCCGTAGCTGTACCAGGCACCGGCCTTCTCGACCAGCTTGGCATCCACACCCATGTCGATCAGCTCGCCCTCGCGGCTGATGCCCTCGCCGTACAGGATCTCGGTGATGACCTGCTTGAACGGAGGCGCCAGCTTGTTCTTGACGACCTTGATCTTGGTCTGGTTGCCGATGATCTCGTCGCCCTTCTTGATCGCGCCGATACGGCGGATGTCCAGGCGCACCGAGGCATAGAACTTCAGCGCGTTGCCGCCGGTGGTGGTTTCCGGGCTCTGGCCCGGCATCATCACACCGATCTTCATGCGCAGCTGGTTGATGAAGACCACCAGAGTGTTGGAGCGCTTGATGTTGCCGGTCAGCTTGCGCAACGCCTGGCTCATCAGGCGGGCCTGCAGGCCCGGCAGCTGATCGCCCATCTCGCCTTCGATTTCGGCCTTCGGGGTCAGTGCGGCGACCGAGTCGATCACCAGGATATCGACCGAACCCGAGCGGACCAGCATGTCGGCGATTTCCAGCGCCTGCTCACCGGTATCCGGCTGCGACAGCAGCAGGTCGTCCACGTTCACGCCCAGCTTGGCGGCGTAGATCGGGTCCAGCGCGTGCTCGGCGTCGATGAAGGCCGCGGTGCCGCCCATCTTCTGGCATTCGGCGATGGCCTGCAGGGTCAGCGTGGTCTTGCCCGAGGATTCCGGCCCGTAGATCTCGACGACACGGCCCTTCGGCAGACCGCCGATGCCCAGTGCGATGTCGAGCATCAGCGAACCGGTCGGGATGGCTTCGACGGGCTCGACCACGCGGTCGCCCATGCGCATCACCGAGCCCTTGCCGAACTGCTTTTCGATCTGGCCCAGAGCTGCAGCGAGGGCGCGCTTCTTGTTCTCGTCCATCGGTTGGGTCCTTGCAGAGGTCGTGTCGTTGGAGGTGCTGTCTTTGGGGGTCTTCTTTGCCATGGGCTCACTTTAAGTCGGACGTATCGCACAGGCTGAGATTCTGCCCGGCGCTCTGAAAAGAATTATCGGACATCCGTACCAACCTCAGTGGAACCAGAGAATCGCCACAAAAGACCGCGGGGTAATGCGCTATGGAACGGGTCAACGGTTGGGTCGCAACAGGCCGCAATAGAGGCCTTCGATCGAGAAGTCCTGGTCCGGCTGCACCTCGATCGGCTTGTAGTCGGGGTTGCGCGGCAGCAGGCGGATACGATCCTTGGCGATCTTCAGCAGCTTGACGGTGATCTCGTCATCGATGCGGGCCACCACGATCTGCCCGGAATGGGCGTCGCGGGTGCGGTGCACGCCGATCAGGTCACCGTCGAAGATGCCCTCGTCGATCATCGAATCGCCCTGCACCTTCAGCAGGTAGTCCGGCGCTGGCGAGAAGAACACCCGGTCCAGCACCACGAAATCGTCCGAGCCGATATCGGCGCCGATCGGCAGGCCCGCCGCAACCCGGCCGAGCACCGGCAGGCGCAGCACGCTGTCGGGCAGGCCTGGCTCGGCCAGCTTCTCGACCGGCGGCGCCTGCACCAGGCGGATGCCGCGGGCCTGGCCCGGGATGCGACGGATCGCACCGGCCTGCTCCAGGGCCTCCAGGTGGTACTGGGCCGCGCGCACGCCCTTGAAGCCGAACGCACGTGCGATTTCAGTCTGCGACGGCGGTGCGCCTTCGCTCTCGATACGCTCGGCGATCAACTGCAGGATCGCCTGCTGGGTGTCGGTCAGGTCCATGATTAGCAGTATTACTACTAACTCACAGGACTGCAAGTGCCGGAGACGACACGGCGACATCTGTAGTACCGAGCCGTGCTCGGCAATGTGGTGAATGTCTGGGCTGACCTGGGCAAGAGCAGCCGAGCATGGCTCGGCTCTACAGGAATCGCTGCGGCAAGCACACTAGTTGTGCTTGCCGCTTCTCCAGATCGAGAACAGGATCCACACACCGCAGAAGCCGGCGCCGATGAAGCCGCAGACCCCCAACGCCAGCAGCCAGCGGCTGGAGACGCCACCGACGCTGTGCATCACGATCGACGAGCCGATGATCAGCGCAGCAGTGACGATGCCCATCACCAGCCGGTTCGCGGCCCGGTTCACCTGTTCGCCAAAGCCCTGCAGTGCGGTGGTTTCCACCTTCAGCTGCAGGCGCCCACGGCGCGCTGCCTGTACCAGCTTGCGCAGGTCGCGCGGTAGTTCGCCGGCGAAGTCGACCAGGCCCAGCAGGCTGCGTCGGCCACGCTTGAGCAGCGCCGTGGGGGCATAGCGCTGCAGCACCACCCGCTCCAGGAACGGGCGCGCGGCGCTGGCCATGTCGAAATCCGGGTCCAGCTGCCGCCCCATCCCTTCCAGGGTCAGGAACGCCTTGATCATCAACGCCAGGTCAGCCGGCAGGGTCAGGCTGTAGCTGCGCAGCAGCTGGGTGATGTCGCCCAGCATCAGGCCGATGCGCAGGTCCTTCAGCGGCACGCCACGGTACTGGTCGACGAACTGGCTGATGTCGTGCTGCAGCCGGTTCTCGTCCACCTCGACACCGCCGGCCCAGTCCAGCAGCACGTCGGCCACGCCCTGCGGGTCCTGCTCGACCAGCCCGTGCAGCAGCTGAGCCACCTGGAAACGCCGCACTTCCGACAAGGCGCCGACCATGCCGAAATCGATCACGCCGATGCGGCCGTCACGCAGGTAGATGATGTTGCCCGGGTGCGGGTCGGCATGGAAGCTGCCGTCCTCCAGCACCATCTTCAACACGATGTCGGCACCGCGTCGCGCCAGTTCGCGGCGGTCCAGCCCAGCCGCATCGACACCGGCCAGGTCACGCCCTGGAATGCCGTCGACGAAGTCCTGCACGTTGAGGCTTTCGCAGGTCCACTGCCAGTGCACGCGGGGAATCAGGATGTCATCACGACCATTGAAGTTGCGCGCGATGCGCTCGGCATTGCGGCATTCGGCGGCGAAATCCAACTCGCGGCGCAGCGACACGGTGAACTGCTGCACGACTTCGGCCGGGCGGTAACGTCGCAGATCCGGCAGTCGGGCCTCGACGATCTCGGCCAGGCGGGCCAGCAACCGCAGGTCGGCCTCGACCACATCGCGGATGCCGGGGCGCCGCACCTTCAGCACCACCTCGCGACCGTCATGCAGGCGCGCACGATGGGCCTGCGCCAGCGAGGCGGCCGCCATCGGGGTTTCGTCGAGGAACGCGAACACGTCCTGCGGAGACGCACCAAGATCGGCTTCGAGCTGCTCGCGGATGTCCGCATACGGCAGCGCAGGTACCGCGTTCTGCAGTTCGGACAGCTCGGCGATCCATTCCGGTGGCAGCAGGTCGACGCGCGTCGCCAGCACCTGGCCGAGCTTGACGAAGGTCGGGCCGAGATCCTGCATCGCGCTGCGCACGCGCACCGGTGCGGTCATCCGCAGCAGCTCCTGGCGGTCCTCGTTCCAGTGCAGCAGGCGCCCTGCCCGCTCCAGCGTGGTGGCCAGGCCGATGCGCCGCACCACATCGCCGAAGCCATAGCGGATCAGGACGACGGCGATTTCCTGCAGTCGGCCCAGGTCACGGACCGTGCCCAGCGTTTCCCACATCATGCGTGCTCCGGACGATTACCGGAGCAGCATGTCACAGCTGGGCGTCGATACCGCGCAATGCCGCCGCCACGGTTTGCCGGCGGATGGCTTCGCGGTCACCATCGAACTGGAAGAGTTCGGCGCGGGCATAGCCGCCACGGCGCTTCCAGCCGATCCAGACGCTGCCGACCGGCTTGTCCGGGCTCCCTCCACCGGGGCCGGCGATCCCGGTCACCGCGACGGCGATACCGGCGCCGGAGTTGACCAGCGCACCGGACACCATTTCCAGCACGGTTTCGCGGCTGACCGCACCGAACTGCTCCAGGGTCTGCGCACGCACGCCCAGCAGGCGCTGCTTGGCTTCGTAGCTGTAGACCACCATGCCGCAGTCGAAGAACGCCGAGGAACCGGCAATGTCGGTCATGCACTTGGCGATCCAGCCACCACTGCAGCTTTCAGCGGTCACCAGCTGCAGCGAGGCCTGCTGCAGGCGCTGCCCGAGCGCGGCGGACTGGGCATTGAGATCGGCGTCGGTGGGAATGGACATCGGCATGACGGTGGGGTGAAGAGCCTGCACGTTGTACCGCAGATGACAGGCTGATGTCGCGCGCCGCCGCGATAGCAGTCGCCGAGCATGGCCCGGCGCTGCCTCACCACTCCGGCAGCTTCTCCGGCAGCAGCGCCCGGATCGGTGCGCCGTCGGCACTGGCGGCCAGCTTTTCGGCTTCGGCGATCGGCAGGTCGACCTGCAGCAGCCAGCCTTCCTCGTCGGCCTGCTCACTGCGGATCACTTCCAGCTGGTGCAGGCGCGCGCGCAGGCGGCCCGCATCCGGCGGCAGGCGCAGTTCGCCGGTGACGTGCTGCAGTCCCAGGCGCTTGCCCAGCACCGCCTGCAGCAGGTCCAGGCCCTGCCCGTCACGCGCGGAAATCCACACCCGCTCGCGGCGCGACTCGTCCGGGATACCGTCCTGGCCGTCGTGACGGACGTCGGCGCCTTCAATGCGGTCGATCTTGTTGAACACCAGCAACTGCGGCAGATCACCGGCACCGACTGCGGTCAGTACCTCGTCCACCTGGGCGATGCGCTCCTCGCGGTGCGGATCGGCGGCGTCGACCACGTGCAGCAGGAAATCGGCCTCGCGTGCCTCCGACAGCGTCGAGCGGAAGGCGGCAACCAGGTCATGCGGCAGGTCACGGACGAAACCGACAGTGTCGGCCAGCACCACGTTGCCACCGGGCACCGCGATGCGGCGCACGGTCGGGTCCAGCGTGGCGAACAGCTGGTCGGCGGCATAGGCCTCGGCGCCGGTCATGGCGTTGAACAGGGTCGACTTGCCAGCGTTGGTGTAGCCCACCAGGGCCACGCGCGGCAGCTCGCTGCGCACACGCGCACGGCGCATCTGGGTACGCTGCACCTCGACCTTTTCCAGGCGCTTCTGCAGCTGCTCGACCCGCTTCTGCAGCAGGCGCCGGTCGGTTTCCAACTGGGTTTCACCCGGGCCGCGCAGGCCGATCGAACCGCCGCGCTGGCGCTCCAGGTGGGTCCAGCCGCGCACCAGCCGCGTGGCCAGGTGACGCAGCTGCGCCAGCTCGACCTGCAGCTTGCCCTCGTGGCTGTGCGCACGCTGGGCAAAGATGTCCAGGATCAGGCCGGTACGGTCGATCACCCGGCGCTCCAAGAACCGTTCCAGGTTGCGCTCCTGGCCCGGGCTCAACGCATGGTTGACCAGGACCAGGTCGGCACCACTGGCGTCGGCCGCCGCCTTGATCTCGTCCAGCTTGCCGCTGCCGATCAGGGTCGACGGATTCGGACGGTCCAGGCGCGCGGTGATCGTCGCGGCAATGCTGGCCCCAGCCGAGCGGGCCAGATCACCGAATTCTTCCAGCACATCGTCTTCCAGCTTGCCGAAATGGGGCTGGATCAACAGGGCGTGTTCGCCCTTCTTCGAGCGGTCAAACATTCACCGCTCCGGTATTACTCGTCTGCTTCATCACCTGCCTGACCACCTTCACCCGACTGCACGTAACCACCGCCCGGACCGACCTTTACGTTGCGTGCCGGAACGACCGTGGAAATGGCGTGCTTGTAGACCATCTGACTGACCGTGTTGCGCAGCAGGACCACGAACTGGTCGAACGACTCGATTGTGCCCTGCAGCTTGATGCCGTTGACCAGGTACACCGAAACCGGCACGCGTTCGCGCCGCAGTGCGTTCAAGAAAGGATCCTGCAGCGATTGCCCCTTGGACATTGCACACTCCTGATTATTGTTCTTATTGGGTTGCCGACGGTTGCCACGGCCCCCGAGCCGCCCGCCGACCGATGATGTTACACGGCTGGCGGGGGTTCAGCGTGCGACGAAGGTCGACACCGCGCCGGCCAGGCGCTCCCTGTCCATATGGGGGTCGAACCAGCGCGCATCAAGCTCGCCACGCAGCCAGGTCAGCTGGCGCTTGGCCAGCTGGCGGGTGGCGAAGATCGCCTTGTCACGGAAACGGGCGGCATCGCCCTCGCCGTCGAGGTATTCCCAGGCTTGGCGATAGCCGACCGCACGCACCGCCGGCAGGTCCAGCGGCGCCGTCACGGCGGCCATTTCCGGCATTGCACGCAGTGCCCGCACCTCGTCCAGGAAGCCCTGCGCCAGCATGGCGTCGAAGCGGGCCTCGATGCGCTGGTGCAGGACGGCGCGGTCACGCGGTGCCAGGATCAGTTTGAGGGTGCGTACCGGCAACGGCGCCACGCCCGGCCGACGCTGCCATTCGGTGATGGGGGTACCGGTCAGGCGGTAGACTTCCAGCGCCCGCTGGATGCGTTGCGGGTCGGTGGCATGGATGCGCGCGGCCGCTGCCGGATCGACCTCGGCCAGCTCCGCATGCAGTGCCGCCCAACCACGCTCGGCCGCCTCGGCGCTGAGCGCCTCGCGCATTACCGGGTCAGCCTCCGGCATCGGCGACAGGCCCTGCAGCAGGGCCCGGAAGTACAGCCCCGTACCACCTGCCAGGATCGGCGTTTTGCCACGCGCCACGATGTCGGCCACGACCCGGCTGGCATCGGCCGCGAACTCGGCTGCCGAGTAGGTCTGCCAGGGATCGCGCAGATCCAGCAGATGATGCGGCGCCTGTGCACGCTCGGCGGCGTCAGGCTTGGCCGAGCCGATGTCGAGGTGGCGGTAGACCAGCGCCGAGTCGACGCTGACGATTTCGCCATCCAGCTGCTGTGCCAGGGCGATCGCGGTGGCGGTCTTGCCACTGGCGGTCGGCCCCATCACGGCGATCGCCAGTGGCCGCCGGTCGATGCCCATCAATCTTCGTCCGGCCAGCGGATCGTCGGCGTGGCGTCGGCACGTGGCGTCGGCACGGCGTCGACGGCCTGCCAGATCTTCAGCGCATCGACGGTCGCCGCCACGTCATGCACGCGCACGATTCGCGCACCGCGCTGGACCGCGATCAGATGCGCCGCCACCGAGGCAGCCACCCGTTCGGATGGCGTGTCGCGGCCGGTCAGTTCGCCCAGGCTGCGTTTGCGCGACAGGCCAGCCAACATCGGCACGCCCAGTTCCAGGAAGCGTTCCGAGCGCGCCAGCAGGGTCATGTTGTGGGCAGTGGTTTTGCCGAAACCGAAACCGAGATCGATCAACAGGTTCTTCTTCGCAATGCCCGCCATCTCGGCAGCGAACAGGCGCTGCACCAGGAAGCCGTGCACCTCGGCGACCACGTCGTCGTAATGTGGATCGGCCTGCATGTGGCCTGGCTCGCCCTGCATGTGCATCAGCACCACCGGCACGCCGGTTGCAGCGGCGGCGTCCAGCGCCCCGTCCTGACGCAGGCCGAAGATGTCGTTGATCATGCCGGCGCCAGCGGCCACCGCCGCGCGCATCACCTCCGGCTTGAAGGTGTCGATGCTGATCGGCACCTGGGTGCGGGCGGCCAGCTGCTCGATCACCGGAATCACCCGGCGCAGCTCATCCTCGATCGACACCGGCGCAGCGCCCGGGCGGGTCGATTCGCCGCCGATGTCGAGCAGGTCGGCGCCCTCCTCGACCAGCTTCAGACCGTGGGCGACGGCCGCCTCGGTGGTGTCGTGCGCGCCGCCATCGGAGAACGAGTCCGGGGTGACGTTGACGATGCCCATGACCTGGGCACGGTCGAGGCGCAGGATGCGGCCGGCGCAGTCGAGCTGGGGCGAGGTATCGAACATGGGCAATCCTGCTGGGACAACGAAAGGTAGTTTAGTTCGGCAGGGCGGCGCCCTGCACCCGCAGAGGCCAGAGCGACAGCAACAGCCGGAGCAACAGCGGGTTCACTGAAGAATGGCGGGGTGGGTCCGGTTGCGGGGGCCGCTGCAAGTACGTCCATGTAAGCTCGGTCGCCGCATCCATGCGGCTCACGCCCCCGCAACCGGACCCACCCCGCCTTCGACAGATTTCCGCGATCTGCAGTAGATCCACGCCATGCGTGGATGAATCTCCATCGGAATCGAATATTTCGAATTGGAATCGAAATTCATCCACGCATGGCGTGGATCCACCGTGTCGACCAAGGTCGACACCCACCAACAGCAGCAGAAATCTGTCAGAGGTGGGGCGGTGTCGGAGGGCGGGGTGTCAGCCGCATGGATGCGGCTGCCAAGCCCCCATGGACGGGTTCACGGCGTCCCCGCCCTCCGACACCGCCCCGCCAAACCACGGAATGTTGCTGTTGCTGTTGCTGTTGCTGCTGAGGTTGCCGGCCAGCGGCCGGCACTACCGCGGGTGCAGGGCGCAGCCCTGCCGATACCCCTCAACGGCGGCGGCGCTTGCGATCCACGTACAGGGTCCTGGCGATGCTCAGCACGATGCCAACGGCGATACCCACCACGCAGCCCAGCAGCAGATTGTCGGCCCCCAGGCCCACACCCACGCCGACCACGGTGGCGATGACCATTTCGGCGGTGTGGGAAATCGGTTCGGGCTTCGGGGCGGACATGCGGGCTCCAGCGTCAGATCGGTTCTTCAGGATGGGCCGATGGCCCATAAACAACGAAGCCGGGTTACCCCGGCCTCGTCTGGTGTCACGTGCAGCGGGCCGTCAGTGCGATTCGGCCGGGCCTGCGATCGGCGGCAGCGGACGGGCGTCGCCGCCCTTGTCGTTGCCACCATCCTTGTTCGACTTGCTCCAGCCGGCCGGCGGCGGCGGATCGCGGCCTTCCATGATGGCGTCGATCTGCGGCGCGTCGATGGTCTCGTACTGCAGCAGCAGCTGGGACATCGCGTGCAGCTTGTCCAGGTTGGCCGTCATCAGCTCGGTGGTGCGCGCGTAGGCTTCGTCGAGGATCTTGCGCACTTCCTCATCGATGCGGCGCGCGGTGTCGTTGGACACGCTCTTGTGCTGGGTGACCGAACGGCCCAGGAACACCTCGTCATCCTCTTCGCCATAGGCGATCGGGCCGAGCTGGTCGGACAGGCCCCACTTGGTGACCATGTTGCGGGCCATCTTGGTGGCGCGTTCGATGTCGTTGGAAGCGCCCGTGGTGACCTTGTCGGCACCGAAGATCAGCTCCTCCGCCACACGACCACCGTACAGCGAGCACAGCTGCGACTTGATCGCCACGCGATTCATCGAGTACTTGTCGCCTTCCGGCAGGTACATGGTCACACCCAGCGCACGGCCGCGCGGAATGATGGTGACCTTGTAGACCGGGTCGTGCTCGGGCACCAGGCGGCCGACGATGGCGTGACCGGCCTCGTGGTACGCGGTGAGCGTCTTCTCTTCTTCGCTCATGGCCATCGAGCGGCGCTCGGCACCCATCAGGATCTTGTCGCGGGCACGGTCGAAGTGGTCCATGCGGACTTCCTTCTCGTTGCCACGCGCAGCGAACAGGGCGGCCTCGTTGCAGAGGTTGGCCAGGTCGGCGCCGGAGAAGCCCGGGGTACCGCGCGCGATCACCATTGGCTCGACATCGTCGGCCAGGGGCAGCTTGCGCATGTGGACCTTCAGGATGTGCTCGCGGCCCTTCACGTCCGGCAGGCCGACCACGACCTGGCGGTCGAAACGGCCCGGACGCAGCAGCGCCGGGTCCAGCACGTCCGGACGGTTGGTCGCGGCGATCACGATCACGCCTTCGCCGCCTTCAAACCCGTCCATCTCGACCAGCAGCTGGTTCAGGGTCTGCTCGCGCTCGTCGTGACCGCCGCCCAGGCCGGCGCCACGGTGGCGACCGACGGCGTCGATTTCGTCGATGAAGATGATGCACGGCGCGTGCTTCTTGGCCTGCTCGAACATGTCGCGCACGCGGCTGGCGCCGACGCCGACGAACATTTCAACGAAGTCCGAACCGGAGATCGAGAAGAACGGCACCTTGGCTTCGCCGGCGATGGCCTTGGCCAGCAGCGTCTTGCCGGTACCCGGCGGGCCCACCATCAGCACGCCGCGTGGAATCTTGCCGCCCAGCTTGGTGAACTTGGACGGGTCGCGCAGGAAGTCGACCAGTTCACCCACTTCTTCCTTGGCCTCGTCGCAGCCGGCGACGTCGGCGAAGGTGACCTTGATCTGGTCTTCGCCCTGCAGCTTGGCGCGCGACTTGCCGAAGGACATCGCGCCCTTGGCACCGCCGCCACCGCCCTGCATCTGGCGCATGATGAACAACCAGAAGCCGATGATCAGGATGACCGGCAGGAAATTCATCAGGATCGCGCCGAGGGAAATGCCGCTGGACGGCTCCTCCTGCACGATCTCCACGTTCTTGGTGCGCAGCACGTTGATCAGGTCACGATCGAACGGCGCGGTGATGGTGGACGACTGCCCACCGCGGGTGGTGTAGGTCAGCTGGCTGGTGCCGCCGCGCATGTCGCCGCCGAAGGCGACCTTCTGCACGTTGCCGCTGTCCACCTGGTCCAGGAACTGCGAATACGACGCGCCCTGCGCCCCGGCCCCGGAGGACTTGGGCGAGAAGCTCTGGAAGACCACCATCAGCACGACGGCGACGACCACCCATAGCAGGAGGTTCTTGGTCAAGTCGTTCATCCTCATTGGCTCCGGTGTTCCTCTCAGTGCTGGCGTTGCGTTGGGGTCGAACTTGCGTACGTTGCGAGCTTACTTCATGTGGGCGCGTTTTCCCTGACCCAAGGCATACACCTCGGGAGAGCGCTTGCGCGAGGCTTCCGGCTTGCGGATGGAGACTTTGTCGTACCGGCGGCGCATGTCGCGCACGTAGTCGTCAAAGCCCTCGCCCTGGAACAGCTTGATCAGGAATGCCCCACCGGTTTTCAGGTGGTTGTCGGCAAAATCCAGGGCCAGCTCCGCCAGGTGCATCATCCGCGGCTGGTCGACCGCGCCCACACCACTCTTATTGGGGGCCATGTCCGACAGCACAAGGTCTACCGGCTGATCCCCGAGCATGGCTTCAAACTGTGATAGAACGGCTTCTTCCCTGAAGTCACCATGAAGGAACTCGACGCCGGCCAGCGGCGGCATGTCCAGGATGTCCAGCGCCAGCACGCGGCCGGTGTCGCCGATCTGTCTCCGAACCTGCTGAGACCAGCCGCCCGGGGCCGCGCCGAGGTCGACCACCACCATGTGCGGCTTCAGCAACCGGTCACGTTCCAGCAGCTCTTCGAGCTTGTAGGCGGCGCGCGAACGCATGCCTTCGGCCTGGGCCTTCTTCACGAAGGGGTCGGAGAAGTGTTCCTTGAGCCAGCGCTGGCTGCTTTTGCTGCGGGTAGCCATTGAAAATAGGGGCTGATGGGGTCCTCATGATACCCTGATCGCCCCATTCAACCGTGTTTTCCTGCATGTCCATCGCCCTGACCGCTTCCCAGACCCGTTTCCTGCGCGGCCAAGCCCACGACCTGAAGGCCCTGCTGCAGACCGGCGGCAAGGGTGTGACCCCGGCCTTCATCGCTGAGCTGAACGAAGTGCTGGAGCGCCACGAGCTGGTCAAGGTGAAGGTCGCTGCCGAAGACCGCGACGCCCGTGACGTGATGATCGGCGAGATCGTCGAAGCCACCGAAAGCGCGCTGGTGCAGCGCATCGGCCACGTCGCCGTGCTGTACCGCCCGAGCAAGGAACAGCGACAGATCGTGCTGCCGCGCGGCTGATCGCCCTACTGCCATGCAGCTGAACCACGAACCGCCAGATTACGCCTACAGCCTGCGCGCCGCCGATGGCCGCTCGGCCCGGGTCAACGAGCTGGTGCTGGGCAGCAGCTTCTTCCTGACCCCGGACCAGCTGGTCGAGCGCTGGCCGGTGAAGCAGGCCACCGAACTGCAGCTGGCCGACCTGGAGCCGATCCTGGCGCTGAACCCGGCGCTGATCGTGCTCGGCACCGGTGACCGCCAGGTGTTCCCGCCGGCGGTGGTGATGGCCGCCTGCCTGTCACGCGGCATCGGCCTGGAAGTGATGAACACTCCGGCCGCCGCACGCACCTTCAACATCCTGGCCGGCGAAGGCCGCAAGGTCGCCGCCGCCTTCATTCTCGAAGGCTGACGTGGCGTCGCCGGGCATGGCCCGGCAGTGCCCTGGATCACACGTACTCTGTAGCGCCCCAGCCCATGCTCGGGCGGCGCCGCGTCGCGGCGCGGAAAGCCGCCGGGCGTGACCCGGCGCTACCCGATCACACGGTGATCAGCGTGCCGGCAGATACTGCTGCGGGTCGACCGGCTTGCCGTTGTAACGAATCTCGAAGTGGACCATGTCGCGGTTCGCACCGGTACGGCCCATTTCCGCAATCTGCTCACCGGCCTTCACGCTCTGGCCTTCGTTCACCAGCCGCTTGCGGTTGTGGCCATAGGCCGACAGCCACTGGTCACTGTGCTTGATGATGATCAGTTCACCGTAGCCGACCAGGCCGGCGCCGGAATACACCACCACGCCATTGGCGGTGGCCTTGACCGCCTGGCCGCTGGTGCCGGCGATGTCCACGCCCTGCTTGGTCGCATCACCGGCCACGTAGCGGCCGACGATCGCGCCGTCAGCTGGCCAGCGCCAGGCGATGTTGCTCTTCACCGGACCGACTGGCGCCGGGGCCCGCGCGGTGCTGCCGCCACTGCTGCCACCCGAGCGCGGCGGGGTCACCACCGTGGTCGGCGCGCGGCCACCGCTTGCACCGGCCGGATACAGCCGGATCACCTGCCCCGGGTGGATGGTCGAGGGGTTGTCCAGGCTGTTCCAGGCAATCAGGTCGGCCGGGGTGATGTCATGGATGCGGGCCAGCGCATAGATGGTGTCGCCCTTGCGCACCACCACGGTCTGCCCGGGCTTGGGCACCGAGGTCTTCGGCGTGGTCACACCACTGGCGGTGCTGCCACCACCCGGGCGGACCACAGTGGCGGTGCCGCAGGCGGCCAGGGTGGAAACCAGCAACGCCAGCGCGCCGATGCGCACTCCCTTGCTCAGACGATCAGGACTCATGCGAACTTCGACCTCCATACAAGCCAGGCGATCAGCACCACCACCAGCGCGGTGGCGATCCAGCCCAGCGGTTCAATCCAGCGACGCAGTGCCGCTTCGGCACGCGCACCACCGATACGGATGACCGCAGCCAGCACGAACACGCGCTTGCCGCGACCGATCAGCATGCTCAGCAGGTACTGCGGCATCGGTACGCCGACGATACCCGATGCCCACGTGAAGACCTTCATCGGGATGGGCATGAAGCCGCCCAGCACCAGGAAGGTGAACACCGCCCAGGGCGACTCGGCCATCTTCGCCTGCACGGTGATGATGCCCTGCTCGATCGCCGGCAGCATGCCCAGCGCTTCGAACAGCGGCTTGATCGCCTCGAAGGCGTAATGACCCAGTGCATAGCCAATCAGCGCGCCGACCATCGAGCCGGCCAGGCTGAGGGTGGCGAACCACCAGCCGCGCTTGGGCTGGGCCACGCACATCGGTGCCAGCATCACCTCCGGCATCACCGGGAAGATGATCGCCTCGAAGAAGCTCAACACCGTCAGGTAGGTCGGCGCGCGCTCGTGCGCCGCCCACTTCATCGCCCGCTCGTACAGCGGCCCGAAAATCTTCATGCAACCCTGCTCCGTGGATTAGTCGAGCATGCCAGACAGCAGCGGCACGAACGTGACCGGCGCCAGCACGTGTTGTTCGATGCTGCCGTCGGCCTTGCGGTCCAGCTGTACCAGCGACTGCGCTCCGGGGCCACCGACCGGCGCCACCAGGCGGCCGCCCTCGGCCAGCTGCTCGATCAGGGCGTCGACCAGTGCCGGCGCCGCCGCAGTGACCACGATGGCGTCGAACGGACCGTGCTCGGCCCAACCGACGCGGCCGTCGTCATGCTTGGTGCGGATGTTCATGCCCAGCGCACGGAAGCGCTTGCGGGCCTGGCGCAGCAGATCGCCGATGCGCTCCACGGTGTAGACCTCCAGGCCCAGCGCACCGAGGATGGCGGCCTGGTAACCGGAACCGGTGCCGACTTCCAGCACCCGCTTCGGCGCGACCTGGAGCACCGCCTCGGTCATTCGCGCGACCACCCAGGGCTGCGAGATGGTCTGGCCGTGGCCGATCGGCAGGGCTGTGTCTTCGTAGGCGCGTGACGCCAGTGCCTCGTCGATGAACAGATGGCGCGGCACCACCCGGATCGCGTTCAAGGTCGGCTCGTCGACGATGCCGGCTTCGCGCAGGCGATCGACCAGTCGGTCACGCACGCGCTGCGAGGTCATGCCGATACCGACGGCTTCCGGTTGCAGGCGCAGGCGTGGGCTCATGCCGGCTGGTCCAGCGCCGCACTGAGGCCGCCAACCCAGCTGGCCACCTTCTCCAGTGCCTGGTAGCGGGTCAGGTCGACCTGGATCGGGGTGATGGAGATGTGGCCGGTGCGCACCGCATGGAAGTCGGTGCCGGGACCGGAGTCCTGCTCACGACCAGCCGGGCCGATCCAGTACACCTCGTTGCCGCGCGGGTCCTTCTGCGCGATGCAGCCTTCTGCACGATGGCGGTTGCCGAGGCGGGTGACCTCGAAGCCCTTGACCTCGCTCCACGGCAGATCCGGCACGTTGACGTTGAGGATGGTGTCAGCCGGCAACGGATCGGCCTTGAGCCGGGCGACGATCTCCACTGCGGCGCGCGCGGCGGTTTCGAAGTGCTTCGGATCGTGGTTGCGGGTGACCAGCGAGACCGCCACCGCCGGCAGGCCGAGGAAGCGGCCTTCCATCGCCGCCGAGACGGTGCCGGAATAGATCACGTCATCGCCGAGGTTGGCGGCGTTGTTGATGCCGGACACGACAATGTCGGGTTCGAACTCGAGCAGCCCGGTCAGCGCAAGGTGCACGCAGTCGGTCGGGGTGCCGGCCACCGAGACGGTGTAATGGTCGATGCGCTTGAGGCGGATCGGCAGGTCCAGGGTCAGCGAATTGCTGGCGCCGGAGCGATCGCGGTCGGGTGCCACCACCGTGACTTCGTGTCCGGCCTCGCGCAGCACCGAAGCAAGCATCCGGATGCCTGCGGCGTCGACGCCATCGTCGTTACTGACCAGGATTCGCATCTTCGATTTAACCGCTTGATTTTCCAAGAATTCGATTCCATCACCGTGCAGTGTGGGCGGGACCGTCGTACTCCCCTGCGGAAGCCGTCGACCCTGCAAGGGCATCGTCTATTGTGCCGCATGCGAGCCGCTGGTCCTACCCTGCCGGCGGTCACGGCCGACATCGAACCGTCATAGGCAGACCTGCGCCGGCGGTTTACCCTGTGCGCATGTCGCACCCTGAAGACGAAGATCCGGCCGCATTGTTCCGTGCGGCCATCGGCGAAGTGACGCCGCTGCGCAAGGATGCCGAGCCGGCACCGGCTGCGCCCCGGCCGAAGCCGCGCGCGCGCATGGCCGAACGTGACGAGGCCGAAGCCGCCGGCGAGTTCGCCCGGCTGCTGCGCGACAGCACGCCGCTGGAAGCCGGCGACGTGGCCAGCTATCGCCGCGACAACCTGCCACCGCGCCTGTTCCAGCGCCTCAAGCGTGGCCAGTATTCGGTGCAGGACGAGCTGGACCTGCATGGTGCCACCGCCGCGCAGGCGGAGACGCTGCTGCGCCAGTTCCTGCTGGAGGCGCATGCACACGAGTATGGCTGCGTGCGCATCATCCACGGCAAAGGATTGCAGTCCGATGGCGGTGCGCCGGTACTGAAGAACCTGGTCGACCGCCTGCTGCGGCTGCGCAACGATGTGCTGGCGTTCCACTCGGCGCCAACCGGGCAAGGCGGTACCGGCGCGGTACTGGTGCTGCTGGCACGGCGGTGAGGTAACGCATCCACGCATGGCGTGGATCTACTGTGGTGAGCGGAGGAAAGTAGATCCACGCCATGCGTGGATGCTCTTCGCCTCCGTCCCCTTTTTCTGTCAGGCCTGCGAGGCGTCTTCGACCGGGCCGAGCTCGTGCAGCACGGCGGTGGCGTAGCAGCCCGGCGGCAGCGCGAACGACAGCTCCAGTACGTCATCGGCCAGCCATTGGTGCTGCAGCAGCGCCGGGCGCAGCCGCAGCGCGCGGCGCTCCTGCTTCAGCCGTGCGCCTTCCAGGCCGGCACGCAGGGCCTTCGATTCCTCGTCGTCCAGCGCGGCCAGCTCCAGCTCGCGTGCCGCATCGGTGCTGCGCAGCTCGCCTTCGCCCCACAGCGGCGCGCTGGGATGGATGTCGAAACGCGCCAGGCGCTCGGCCAGCACGTCGGTGTACGGCTCGGGTCCGAACACGCTGCGGCTGCCATCGAGCATCCACACTTCGCCCTCCAGCGGCTGATCCCAGTTGCCCTGCTCCACGCGCGCGGCCAGCACGCGGTTGAACAGCGCCGAACGCGCGGCTGACAGCAGCAACGAACGCTGATCCTTGCGCATGCGGCGGCCACCGAACATCGCCAGTGCCGCCGGTACGTTGCCGCCGTCGCGGCCAAAGCGCTGCTCGCCGAACCAGTTCGGCAGGCCGCGCTCGGCAACCTGCTGCAGGCGTTCGCTGATAGCTGCGGCATCGCCCTGCACTTCACGCAACACCAGCTTGAAACGGTTGCCGGCCAGTGCGCCACGCTGCAGCTTGCGGTTATGCCAAGTCGCTTCGAGCACTTCGATCTCATCACTGGCCAACTCGGCCAGGTCCGGCGCAATGCGCTTGGGCAGGTGCACGCTGAAACGCTGGGTGGTGACCGCGTGACGATCCTTCATGCCGGCGTAGCTCACCGCCATTTCCGGCAGGCCGGCCCACTTGGCCAGCACCTTGGCCACATGCACGGTGTTGGCGCCGCGCTTGCGGATATGCAGCAGCAGGTGCTCACCTTCGCCGGTGGCCTCGAAGGCCGGCAGTTCGTCCACCTGGAAATCGTCCGGCGTGGTGCGGATGCGCGCCGTGAGCAATGGCGCACCGAATGCAAGCGGCAACGGAATCATGCGGCCACCAGCAGCACCACGGCCTGCGCGGCGATGCCTTCACCACGGCCGGTGAAGCCCAGCTTTTCCGAGGTGGTGGCCTTGACGCTGACCGCATCCAGCGGCAACTGCAGCAGCTCGCCGATGCGCTCACGCATGGCCAGCGCATGCGGGCCAACCTTGGGCCGCTCGCAGATCACGGTGATGTCGGTGTTGCCGACACGCCAGCCACGCTCACGCAGCAGGCTGTCGCAGTGGCGCACGAAATCACTGCTGTCGGCGCCCTTCCAGCGGCTGTCGCTTGGCGGGAAATGCTGGCCGATGTCACCCAGCGCCAGTGCGCCCAGCATCGCGTCGCACAGAGCGTGCAGGATCACGTCGCCGTCGCTGTGTGCGAGCACGCCGCAGCTGTGCGGTACGTTCACGCCACCGAGCATGATGTGATCGCCTTCACCGAAGGCATGGACGTCATAGCCCTGGCCGATGCGGACGGGCGGGAAAGGTGCGGTGCTCATGGATGCAACCCTTGCAGCAGGGCCGCGCGGGCAATCAGCTGGCGCGGCGGGAAAGTACGAATTCGAACCGGTCCAGATCGGCCGGGGTGGTGACCTTGAAGTTGTCCTCGCTGCCTTCCACCAGCAGCGGGCGCTGGCCCTGGCGCTCCATGGCCATGGCCTCGTCGGTGACTTCAACACCGGCGGCGGCAGCTTCGGACAGCGCGCGGCTGAGCTGATGGCGACGGAACAGCTGCGGGGTCAGTGCGCGCCACAGGCGCTCGCGCGGCTCGGTGCCGTCGATGCCACCGTCGTCACCCGCACGCTTGAGGGTGTCGCGCACCGGGGCGGCCAGGATCGCGCCAACCGGGTCGGCACGGCCGACTTCAAGCAGGCGGCCGAGATCGGCCAGGGACAGGTTCGGTCGGGCTGCGTCATGCACCAGCACGAACTCATCGGCGCGCACCGACTCCGGCAGCGCCTGCAACCCGGCCAGCACCGAAGCGGCACGAGTCGCGCCACCGACACAGGTCAGCACCGGCTTGCCCGCCCACTCGTTCCAGCCCGGCCAGTCGGCGTCGTCCTGGCCGATCACCACCATCGCACCGGCCACAGCCGGGTGCGCCAGCAGGGCGTCCAGGGTATGGGCGAGCAGGATCTGTCCACCTGCCTGCAGGTACTGCTTGGGCAACGGCGCGCCGAAGCGGGTGCCACGGCCAGCAGCCGGAACCACGACCCAGATCGCCGCACTCATGGCACGTCCGCCGGGTGCTCGCCGACCTGCGCGCTGACGCTCGCCGCAGGCTGCGCCGGATGCACCGGCGCATCCTCGACCACGCGGTAGAACTTTTCGCCAGGCTTGATCATGCCCAGCTCGCTTCGCGCGCGTTCCTCGATGGCGGACTGGCCTTCCTTGAGGTCCTTCACTTCGGCAGCCAGCGCATCATTGCGCTGCTGCAGGCCCTCATTGTCCCGCTCCTGGTTGGCGACCTGGGCTTCGAGCATCATCACTTCACCCGAATTGCCCGGACCGAACCAGAAGCGGTACTGCAGCCAGCCCAGCAGCAGGGCCAGCACCAGCAGCATCCAGCGCCAGTCGCGCATCGGCTCAGCGCTTCAGCGAAACGAACGCGTCACGACCGGCGTAACGCGCGCCGGCGCCGAGGGCTTCCTCGATGCGCAGCAGCTGGTTGTACTTGGCCACGCGATCGCTGCGGCACAGCGAGCCGGTCTTGATCTGGGTGGCGGTGGTGGCCACGGCGATGTCGGCAATGGTGGTGTCTTCGGTTTCGCCCGAACGGTGCGAGACCACGGCGGCATAGCCGGCGCGATCGGCCATGGCGATCGCTTCCAGGGTTTCGCTCAGGGTACCGATCTGGTTGACCTTGATCAGGATCGCGTTGGCGGTGCCCGAGTCGATGCCTTCCTGGAAGATCTTCGGGTTGGTCACGAACAGGTCGTCGCCGACCAGCTGCACCTTCTTGCCGATGCGGTCGGTCAGCAGCTTCCAGCCGGCCCAGTCGTTCTCGGCCAGGCCATCTTCAATGGTGATGATCGGGTACTGCGCGGCCCAGTCGGCGAGGAAGTCGACGAACTGCTCGGAGGTCAGGCGCTTGTTCTCGCCGACCAGGTTGTACTTGCCGTTCTCGAAGAACTCGCTGGAAGCCACGTCCAGGCCCAGCAGCACGTCTTCACCGGCGGTGTAGCCGGCCTTGCCGATCGCTTCGAGGATGGTGTCCAGCGCTTCGACGTTGCTGCGGAAGTCCGGCGCGAAGCCGCCTTCGTCGCCGACCGCCGTGCTCAGGCCGTGGCCCTTCAGCACCGACTTCAGCGAATGGAAGATTTCGGTACCGGCGCGCAGCGCTTCGGAGAACGAGGTGAAGCCGACCGGCAGCACCATGAACTCCTGGAAGTCGACGTTGTTGTCGGCATGCGCACCGCCGTTGATGATGTTCATCATCGGCACCGGCAGCGACGGGCTCACGCCGGTCTTGGCGGCCAGATACTGCCACAGTGCCTGCTTGCTCGATGCGGCGGCGGCGTGCGCGGCGGCCATCGAAACACCCAGCAGTGCGTTGGCGCCCAGGCGGCCCTTGTTCTCGGTGCCATCGAGGTCGATCAGGCGACGGTCGAGGCCGGCCTGGTCGGTGGCCTCGACGCCCTTCAGCGCGGCGGCAATCGTGGTGTTGACGTTGTCGACGGCCTTGCGCACGCCCTTGCCCAGGTAACGGGTCTTGTCGCCGTCACGCAGCTCGACCGCTTCCTTGGTGCCGGTCGAGGCGCCGGAGGGAACCGCGGCACGACCGAACGAACCGTCCTCCAGGATGACTTCGGCTTCCAGCGTGGGGTTGCCACGGCTGTCGAGGATTTCACGGGCGTGGATGCTGCGGATCGTACTCATGGTCGGACCGGTTACCTGTCTGGAGAGGGGCGACAAAACGAATGCCGCGTGATTATCCCCGGCTGCCCGCCACTTGCCAAATGGAATGGGCGGCTTCAGCCCCAGCTGGACCCGATCACGATCAGCACCAGCGACACCAACATCACCAGCAACGCACCGGCAATCGCCGCCAGGATGGGGCCACGCCGCCGTCGCCAGGCCAGCACCATCGCCACCGGACTACCCAGGAAGGACAGCACCATCGTGACCAGCGCGCCCAGCAACCACCACTGCGTGGCCTGCACGCCGTTGTTTCCGTCCCCCGGCGGCCGGAAACTGGCGGTGAAGGCCAGCACGCCCACCACCAGCGCGATCCAGGTCAACACGGACAGCCCCAGGGCGATCAGGCCCCAAGGCCAGCCGCGCGCCGATGTGGTCGTATTCATCAAAGCACTCCGTAGAACAGGGCGCCCAGCCACAGCGAGAGCAGGATGATCGCCAGGCCAGCGGCCACCTTGCCGCGATTCAACCGCCAGGCCAGCACGGCGGCAGCGACGCATCCCGCGGCACCGAGCAGCTCCGCCACCAGCAGCGCAATGAAGTACGCGCGCAGATTGAGCGCGCTGCCACCATCACCCGGTGGCCGCACGGATGCGGCGCCGATCAGCACCAGCCCGAACATGCCCACGGTGAACAGCACGGCCAGGGCCAGTGCGATCAAGCCCCACGGCCACTGCTTCCAGTGCCGGCGGCGGCGCTGGTCCTCCAGCGCCCGCCACGGGTCACGACTCACGCGAAGCGCGAGAAGCCGTGCTTCTTGGTCACCGCATCGAGTTCCATCAGGGTCTCGAGCAGCGCTTCCATCTGGTCCAGCGGCCACGCATTGGGGCCATCGGACAGCGCCTTGGACGGGTCCGGGTGGGTCTCGGCGAACAGACCGGAGATGCCCACGGCCACCGCAGCACGGGCCAGCACCGGCACGTGCTCACGCTGGCCACCGGAACTGGTGCCCTGCCCGCCCGGCAACTGCACAGAATGGGTGGCGTCGAACACCACCGGGCAACCGGTATCGCGCATCACCGCCAGCGAACGCATGTCGCTGACCAGGTTGTTGTAGCCGAAGCTGGCACCGCGCTCGCAGACCATGATCTGCTCGTTGCCGGTGGCCTTGGCCTTCTCCACGACCGGCTTCATGTCCCACGGCGCCAGGAACTGGCCCTTCTTGATGTTGACCGGCTTGCCGGCCGAGCACACCTTGCGGATGAAGTCGGTCTGGCGGACCAGGAACGCGGGGGTCTGCAGCACGTCCACCACCGAGGCCACTTCGTCCATCGGGGTGTATTCGTGGACGTCGGTCAGCACCGGCACGCCGATCTGCTTCTTGACCTCGGCCAGGACCTTCAGGCCCTCCTCCATGCCCGGGCCACGGAAGGCGGTACCCGAGGTGCGGTTGGCCTTGTCGAAGCTGGACTTGAAGATGAAGTTGACGCCGAGCTTGTCGGTGATCTCCTTCAGCTTGCCGGCGGTATCAAGCTGCAGCTGCATCGACTCGATTACGCAGGGGCCGGCGATCAGGAACAGGGGCTGGTCCAGCCCGACCTCGAATCCACACAGTTTCATGGCGTTTCCTTGTTGTCCGCAGCACCGGCCGGGCCGGTGCGCTGGGGGTTGAAGCATGCAGGATGGGGACCGAAGCCCCCATTCACAAGTCAGGCGCGCGCTTCGGAAAGCAGCTTGCCACCGGCCTTGCGCTCGCGCGCGGCACGGATGAAACCGATGAACAGCGGATGGCCGTCACGCGGCGTGGACAGGAATTCCGGGTGCGCCTGGCAGGCCAGGAACCACGGGTGCGCATCGCGCGGCAGCTCAACCACTTCCACCAGGGTGTCGTCCATCGACTTGCCGGCGATCACCAGGCCGGCGTCTTCCAGCTGGGTGCGGTAACGGTTGTTGAACTCGTAACGGTGGCGGTGGCGCTCGGCGACCACGTCCTTGCCGTACAGCTCGCGGGCCAGCGTGCCCGGCTTCAGGCGCTGCTCCTGCAGGCCCAGGCGCATGGTGCCACCCAGGTCGCTCTTGTCGTCACGCTTCTCGACATCGCCGGTGGCGGTACGCCATTCGGTGATCAGGCCGATCACCGGGTTCGGCGACTGGCGGTCGTTCTCGGTGCTGTTGGCGCCTTCCAGGCCGACCACGTTGCGCGCGTAATCGACCACGGCCGCCTGCATGCCGTAGCAGATGCCGAAGTACGGCACGTGCTGCTCGCGGGCGAACTTCGAAGTCTGCACCTTGCCTTCGAAACCACGGTCACCGAAGCCACCCGGCACCAGGATGCCGTCAACATCGGCCAGTGCGGCCATGTCGGTGCCTTCCAGGTCCTGTGCTTCCAGCCACTTCAGGTTGACCTTGGTGCGCTGGCGCAGGCCGCCATGCTTGAGTGCTTCACCGACCGACTTGTAGGCGTCCTGATGGTCCACATACTTGCCGACTACGGCGATGGTCACTTCGTCCAACGGGTGCAGGGTGGCGTCGACCGCGTCTTCCCACATCGACAGATCGACCGGACCGGCCTTGTCGGCCAGCTTCAGCTGGTTGACCACGATTTCGTCCAGGCCCTGCGCGTGCAGGCCCGACGGAATGCGGTACAGCACGTCCACGTCCGGCACGCTGATCACCGCGCGCTCGGAAACGTTGGTGAACTGGGCGATCTTGCGGCGCTCCGAATCCGGCACCGCCTGCTCGGAGCGGCACAGCAGCACGTCCGGCTGGATGCCGATCGAGCGCAGTTCCTTCACCGAGTGCTGGGTCGGCTTGGTCTTCAGCTCACCGGCGGCGCCGATGTACGGCACCAGGGTGAGGTGCATGAACAGCGCCTTCTCCGGGCCACGCTCCGTGCGCACCTGGCGGATCGCCTCCAGGAACGGAAGCGACTCGATGTCGCCGACGGTACCGCCGATCTCGACCAGCGCCACGTCGTAGCCTTCGGTGGCTTCGTCGATGCAACGGCGGATTTCATCGGTGATGTGCGGAATGACCTGCACGGTCGCGCCCAGGTAGTCGCCGCGGCGCTCCTTGCGGATCACGTTCTCGTAGATGCGGCCGGTGGTGACCGAGTTCTTGCGGCTCAGGCGGGTGCGCACGAAGCGCTCGTAGTGGCCCAGGTCGAGGTCGGTCTCGGCGCCGTCGTCGGTGACGTAGACCTCACCGTGCTGGAACGGGCTCATGGTGCCCGGGTCGACGTTGATGTACGGGTCGAGCTTCATCATCGTGACCTTCAGGCCACGGGCTTCAAGAATGGCGGCCAGTGACGCAGCGGCAATGCCTTTGCCGAGCGAGGACACCACGCCGCCGGTTACGAAAATCAAGGGAGTCATGGCTGCAAGCATCCTGTCTGGAAATGGAAAACGGCAGCACCACGCGCGCCCGGAGGGCAGGCATGGTGCTCGGAGGGGGTTTTCCGGTTCGCTGGGACAGCGAGGGAGGTGCGGATCCGTGCGGCGGCAGGCGCCGGACCGGGACCACCGTGCGAGGTCGGGGCGGCCGTGCCGGTCAAATCGACCGTCACCTGCGACCCGCCATGCTGGAAGCCACGCTTGGCCGCTCCAGCCCATTCGCAAAGGGTGGACACGCACTTACTCCCGGAAAGCCATAGTTTACAGATTGATGGCCGCCAACCCAAGAGGCAGATGGCACGCCACTAAAAAGAAACGCCCCGCAATGCGGGGCGTTCCGGAGCGCAGCCCTTGTCGCAAGGGCGCCTGGCAGGTTGCGGGATCAGCGCTTCTTGCGCGCTTCCTCTTCCTCTTCCTGCTGCGGGGCCGGCTGGCCCTGCGCCTTCATTTCGGCATTGGCCTGCGCCCGACGCTTGGCCTTGGCATCGGCCTCGGCCTGCGCCTTGTCGGCCTGGTCACCCTGCTGAGGGGCCGGCTGGCCGGCGTTCTGGGCCATCACCAGCGGCACAGCAACGGCGGCAGCGGCCAGGATCGCAATGGTCAGCAACTTCTTCATGAGGTCCTCCTCGCGGTGTGGCTTGGATGTTTCGACCCAACGGGGGTCGCCGGCGTTCAGATTCCAGCGGCTGCCATTTTACCCCCTCTGCGTCGCCGAGACTGAACCGCAGGCGTGCAAAATCCCGTGCCAGACCCCACACTTGCCCGTCGCTCCAAGCTTTCGAAGACAGATGAACGCCCGTTATAACGCCGCCGATATTGAAGTCCTGTCCGGCCTTGACCCGGTCAAGCGCCGTCCCGGCATGTATACCGACACCGCGCGCCCGAACCACCTGGCGCAGGAAGTGATCGACAACTCGGTGGACGAGGCCCTCGCCGGCCACGCCCGCTCGATCGAGATCACCCTGTACAAGGACGGCAGCGTGGAGGTCAGCGATGACGGCCGCGGCATGCCGGTGGACATCCATCCGGAAGAGAAGATCCCGGGCGTCGAGCTGATCCTCACCCGCCTGCACGCCGGCGGCAAGTTCAGCAACAACAACTACACTTTCTCCGGCGGCCTGCACGGCGTCGGCGTCAGCGTGGTCAACGCGCTGTCGACCCTGGTGGAAGTGCACATCAAGCGCGAAGGTGCCGAACACCGCATCACCTTCCGCAACGGCGACCGTGCCACCCCGCTGGAAGTGGTCGGCAGCGTCGGCAAGAAGAACACCGGTACCCGCGTGCGCTTCTGGCCCGACCCGAAGTACTTCGACACGCCCAAGTTCGCGGTGCGCGCGCTCAAGCACCTGCTGCGCGCCAAGGCCGTGCTGTGCCCGGGCCTGACCGTGAAGCTGACCGACGAAGCCACCGGTGAAGTCGATACCTGGTACTACGAAGACGGCCTGCGCGATTACCTGAAGCTGGAACTGGGCGATCGCGAGATGCTGCCGGCCGAGCTGTTCGTCGGCAACCTGAAGAAGGACACCGAAATTGTTGACTGGGCCGTGGCCTGGCTGCCGGAAGGCGAGCTGGTGCAGGAAAGCTACGTCAACCTGATTCCCACTGCCCAGCACGGCACCCACGTCAACGGCCTGCGTACCGGCCTGACCGAGGCGCTGCGCGAGTTCTGCGACTTCCGCAACCTGCTGCCGCGTGGCGTCAAGCTGGCCCCGGAAGACGTGTGGGACCGCGTGTCGTTCGTGCTGTCGCTGAAGATGACCGACCCGCAGTTCAGCGGCCAGACCAAGGAACGCCTGTCCTCGCGCCAGGCTGCTGGCTTCATCGAAGGCGCCGCCCACGATGCCTTCAGCCTGCTGCTGAACCAGAACGTGGAACTGGGCGAGAAGATCGCCCAGATCGCCATCGAACGCGCCAGTGCGCGCCTGAAGACCGAAAAGCTGGTCGTCCGCAAGAAGGTCACCCAGGGCCCGGCCCTGCCCGGCAAACTGGCCGACTGCATCAGCCAGGACCTGTCGCGCACCGAGCTGTTCCTGGTGGAGGGTGACTCGGCAGGCGGCAGCGCCAAGCAGGCGCGCGACAAGGACTTCCAGGCGATCCTGCCGCTGCGCGGCAAGATCCTCAATACCTGGGAAGTGTCCTCCAACAGCGTGCTGGCGTCGGAAGAAGTGCACAACCTGGCCGTGGCCATCGGCTGCGACCCGGGCAAGGACGACATTGCCGGCCTGCGCTATGGCAAGGTCATCATCCTGGCCGACGCGGACTCGGACGGCCTGCACATCGCTACCCTGCTCACCGCGCTGTTCCTCAAGCACTTCCCGGCGCTGGTCGATGCCGGCCACGTGTTCGTGGCCATGCCGCCGCTGTTCCGCATCGACGTGGGCAAGCAGGTGTTCTACGCCCTGGACGAGGAAGAAAAGCGCTCGATGCTGGACAAGATCGAACGCGAGAAGATCAAGGGTGCGATCAACGTCACCCGCTTCAAGGGCCTCGGCGAGATGAATCCGCCACAGCTGCGCGAGTCGACCATCCACCCCGACACCCGCCGCCTGGTGCAGCTGACCGTGGACGACGGCGAGCAGACCCGCTCGCTGATGGACATGCTGCTGGCCAAGAAGCGTGCCTCCGACCGCAAGGGCTGGCTGGAGTCGAAGGGCGACCTGGCTTCGCTGGAAGTCTGACTCCCGCAGCCCTCCTGTAGAGCCGAGCCCACGCTCGGCTGCATTCCGCGCCGTGCCGGGCAGCCGAGCATCGGCTCGGCTCTACAGACATCCCGCCCCCATCGGCAAACCCGGCGGCGCCATAATGCGCGTCCATCCGCGTGGATCATCGTATTGGCCAGCCACTCGCTGCTGTTCCCGGGCCTGCCGCTGCACAGCGCACGCCTGGTCCTGAGCCCGATCCGCCGCGACGATGCGGCCGCCCTGTTCGCGATCCAGTCCGATCCGGACGTGATGCGGTTCTGGAACCACCCGGCGTGGACACGACCGGCCGAGTCGCGCGCGCAGATCGACGATGATCTGGCCGCACAGGCCACTGGCACCCAGCTCAAGCTGGCCGTGCGCGAAACGCTGGACGGTCCGTTGCTGGGCATCTGCGTGGTGTTCGCCCTGGACCGCGATGCCGCACGTGCCGAGATCGGCTACCTGCTGGCCCCCGACAGGCAGGGCCGGGGCTACATGCACGAAGCGCTGCAGCACCTGCTGGACTACCTGTTCCAGACCCTGCACCTGCATCGCGTGGAAGCCGAGGTCGACCCGCGCAACCAGCCCTCGGCACGCGTGCTTGAACGGCTGGGCTTCCACCTGGAGGGCGTGCTGCGGCAGCGCTGGCGCATCCAGGGTGAACTGTCCGATTCGGCGGTATACGGCCTGCTGGCCGACGACGTGCGCACACCCCTGCCCGCTTGACCCAATCTGGCCAGTGGCGGCCTCGACCGGCGGGCATGCCTTTGGACACATACGGCATGCCCGCCACCGGCCTAGCATCGGAACCCCCTTCCGCTGCCAATCCGGTGCCATGAAGTCCCTGCTGCACACTGCCGCGCTCTGCGTCGGCCTGCTCATCGCCCCTGCCACGGTACTGGCCGCGCCCGCCGCCGACGCCAAGCCCGACCCGAAGGACGACAAGACCGAAGCGCCTGCGCTGCCCGCCGATGCGTCGGTCCGCCAGAGCATGCGCCTGGCCGGCCGCACGCTCGACTACACCGCCACCGTCGGCACCCTGCCGGTGCGCGACGACAAGGGCAAGGTGATCGCCGATGTGGTGTTCACCGCCTACACGATGGCGGGCAAGGATCGGCCGGTGACCTTCGCGCTCAATGGCGGCCCCGGTGCCTCGTCGGTCTACCTCAACATGGGCGCGATCGGGCCCAAGGTGGTCACCTTCGGTTCGGAAGGCGACAGTGCCTCGGCCCCCGCCACCCTGCACGACAACCCGGGCACCTGGCTGGACTTCACCGACCTGGTGTTCATCGATCCGGTCGGCACCGGCTTCAGCCGCGCGCGCATCGGCGATGACGAAGCGAAGAAGCAGCTGTACAACCCCAGCGCTGACATCGAGTACCTGTCGCGCTCGATCTACGACTGGCTGCTGCGCAACCAGCGCATGGGTGCACGCAAGTACCTGACCGGCGAGAGCTACGGTGGCTACCGTGGCCCCCGCATCACCCACTTCCTGCAGACCCGGCTGGGCGTGGCGATGAACGGCCTGGTGCTGGTCTCGCCCTACCTGAGCCCGACCCTGGAAGACAACGCCGATGTCTCGCCGATGGCATGGATGCAGACACTGCCGTCGATCGCCGCCGCGCACCTGGAGCGCCAGGGCAAGCTGACGGATGCAGCGATGCGTGACGTGGTGGAGTACACCCGTGGCGACTACGCCACCGCGCTGATGAAAGGCCGCAGCGACCCGCAGGCGACCGAGGCGATGCTGCGCCGGGTAACCGAACTGACCGGGCTGGACCCGCAGTTCGTGCGCCGCGCCGGTGGCCGCCTGGAGACGCAGGCCTATCTGCGTGAGGTGTTCCGCGACAAGGGCACGCTGGGCAGCCGCTACGACTCGAACGTGACCGCGTTCGATCCGTTCCCGAATGATCCGGAGCAGCGCGCCAATGATCCGCTGCTGGACAGCATCATTGCACCGACCACCACGGCGATGGTCGACTTCGTGACGCGCGTGGTCGGCTGGAAGGTGGATGCGCGCTACCAGGCGCTGAATTACGACGTGAACCGGCTGTGGGACCGCAACGGCGAGCTGCGCCAGGGCGCGGTGACCCAGCTGCGCCAGGCGGTGGCGATCGATCCGCATCTGCAGGTACTGATCGTGCATGGCTGGAACGACCTGTCGTGCCCGTTCATGGGGTCGATCCTGACGGTGGACCAGATGCCGACGATGGGCAGCAACCCGGACCGGGTGCAGGTGCGCAGTTATCCAGGCGGGCACATGTTCTACAGCCGGGCCGACAGCCAGGCGGCGTTCCGCAGGGATGTGCAGGCGCTGTTCCAGCGTAATTGAGGGGTTCGGCCGGGCCTGCGGCCCGGCACCCGCCGAATCAACGGCAACGGCAAAAGCGGGCTTTCCGTGGTTGGGCGGGGTGGGGCCGGTTGCGGGGGACGCCGTAAACCCGTCCCTGGGGGCTTGGCCGCGGCATCCATGCCGCGGAAACCCCCACAACCGGCCCCGTCCCGCCTTCGACAGATCTCCGCGAACTGTCGGAACGGCGTCGTGCACTGCTCTGGTGGGTGTCGACCTTGGTCGACACGCTTGATACGGAAGAATGATCTGCCCATGAAAAAAGCCCGCCGGAATACGGCGGGCTTTTTTTGTGCAACGTGTGCGTGCAGATCAGGTCCAGCCGACCAGCTCGAACAGCTTCAGGATCAGGTACGCACAACCGCCTGCTGCCGGGATGGTCAGGATCCAGGCCCAGACGATGCGTTCGATCACGCCGAACTTCAGCGAGCGCGGGTTCTTGGCGAAGCCGACGCCCATGATCGCGGTGGAGATGCTGTGCGTGGTCGAGACCGGCATGCCGAAGTGGGCGGCCAGGGTCAGGATGGTGGCCGAGCTGGTCTCCGCGGCGAAGCCGTGGATCGGGTGCAGCTTGACCATCTTGTGGCCCAGGGTCTTGATGATCTTCCAGCCACCCGAGGCGGTACCGGCAGCCATCACCACCGCACAGGTCAGCACGATCCACATCGCGATGCCGTCACCGGCATGCGCATCCGGGTGCATGAAGGCCAGCCAGGACGGCAGGTCGTTCAGTGCGCCGGTGGCTTCTGCACCGATCAGTGTCATGGCGATGATGCCCATGGTCTTCTGCGCATCGTTGTGGCCGTGGGCAAAGCCCATGTAGGCCGCCGAGGCGATCTGCGCCTTGCCGAAGAACGCGTTGACGATGCGCGGGCGGGCCAGGCGGCCGATGGCACCACCGATCTTGGCCAGGCCGGCGATCAGCGCCCACAGCAGCACCATCACCACGATTCCGAGCAGGAAGCCGGCGATCGGCGAGGTGATCATCGGCACGAACACCTTCCACAGCAGGCCCTTGTTCTGCGCCCAGCTGCCCAGCCGCTCGGACCAGATCAGGGCGTCCCAGTTGTTGTGGGCCGCAGCCAGGCCGGCGCCGCAGAGGCCACCGATCAGGGCGTGCGAGGACGAGGACGGCAGGCCCTTCCACCAGGTGATCAGGTTCCAGATGATGCCGCCCAGCAGGGCGCACAGGATCACCTGCGGGGTGACGTCGACCACGTTGGTGTTGAGCAGGCCCGAGGCGATGGTCAGCGCCACCGCGGTACCGGTCAACGCGCCGATGAGGTTCATGAAGGCGGCCAGCATCACCGCCCAGCCGGGCGAGAGCACCTTGGTCGCCACCACGGTGGCAATGGAGTTGGCGGTGTCGTGGAAGCCGTTGATGAACTCGAAAACGAGCGCGGCCAGGATCACCACCAGGACAAGGGTCAACATGCGGCGGCGTCCGTCAGCTGTTCTTCAACACGATCTGGTACGCCACCACGCCGGCCTCGCGGCAACGGTCGATGGCCTTTTCCAGGATCTCGAAGAATTCCTTCAGCAGGAACATCTGCAGGTTGTCCAGGCGACCGGAATAGATGTCGCGGTACAGCTCGAGCATCAGGCGGTCGGCCTCGTTCTCCAGCGAGCGCAGCTTCTCGTTGAGCGCGGTCATCCGGTCCAGGTTCATGTGGCGCAGGTCGGCGACCATCTCCACCACCACGCCGGCAGCCTGTTCCAGCATCGCCGCGCGCGGCGCGAAGTCGATGTGCTCCAGGTGGGTCGTGGCCAGCGAATAGCGATCGGCGAACTTCTCGATCTGCTTCGGAATCTTGTACAGGGCCGAACCCAGCGCTTCGATGTCTTCGCGCTCGATCGGGGTCATGAAGCTGTCTACCAGCGCCTGGCTGATCTTGTCCGAGGCCGCGCGCTCGCGCAGGCGGGCCAGCTTGAAGGCGTCCAGCGCGGGCTGGCGGTCGGCCTCGCGCAGCATGGAATGCAGCGCCTTGGCGGCGTCGGAGGCCGCGACGGCAGCCTCATCAAGCAGGGTGTAGAACTGTTTGCCGGAACCGAAAATGGTCTGCAGAGAGAACATTGAGAAACCTGTCAGCCGTCGCGGGAAGGACGGCACCAGACGGAATTATGACGGCTAGATGACCATCACGGGTATCCCCGTACCCTTTCGGGGCTCTGGAGCCCCCAACCTGAACAGGCGGTTGCCACCCTGCCACGCCCCTTTGCTAAGATGCCAGCGCGCCCTCGGGCGCACCTTATGGACGACGACCCTTATCCCCCTGCGCCGCGCCGGACCCTGTTCCTGAGCGCCAGCCGCCATCGCAAGCACCCGCCCTCCCTGCCACCAACCGGGGACGATGCCCGTGTTTGAAATGATCCTGATTGTCTTCGCGCTGGTTCTCCTGAACGGCTTCTTCGCCATGTCCGAGATGTCGGTCATGACCTCGCGCAAGAGCCGCCTGAAGCAGATGGCCGCCACCTCCAAGCGCGCCGCCAAGGCACTGGAGCTGTCGGAGAAGCCGGAGAGCTTCCTGTCCACCGTGCAGATCGGCATCACCGTGATCGGCGTGCTGACCGGCTACCTCGGCGGTGATGCGATCGGCGACGCGATCGCCGGCTGGCTGCAGGGCCTGATGCCCGGCTTTGCGTACGCGCGCGAGGTAGGCACCGCCCTGGCGGTCTCGCTGATCACCTTCATCACGCTGATCTTCGGCGAACTGGTTCCCAAGCGTCTGGCCCTGACCCGCTCCGAGGCCATTGCCGGCCTGGTCGCCATGCCGATGAGCTGGCTGGCCAGGTTGGCCCTGCCCTTCGTCTGGCTGTTGTCCAAGACGACCCAGCTGGTCCTGCGGCTGTTCGGCCTGGGCAAGGATGAAGTCGCCTCGGTGACCGAAGAAGAGATCCGCATGCTGGTGGCCGAGAGCCACGAGGCCGGGGTGATCGACGCCCACGAGCGCGACATGATGAACCGCGTGATGCGCCTGGGCGACCGCACCGCCGACAGCCTGATGACCCCGCGCAACCGCATCGCCTGGCTCGACACCCAGGCCGGGCTGGAGCGCAACCTGGAGATCATGGCCGAGCACGAGTTCTCGCGGTACCCGGTGTACCGCGACAACGACATGGACGTGGTCGGCGTGCTCGAACTGAAATCGCTGGCCACGCGCATGGCGCGCGGCGACAACGCGCTGTTCCAGACCCTGCGGGAACCGCTGTACGTTTCCGAATCAACCCACGCGATGAAGCTGCTGGAGATCTTCCGCGAGGAACAGCAGTCGATGGCGCTGGTGGTGGACGAGTACGGCGAGATCCAGGGCCTGGTGACCATCAGTGACCTGATGGGTGCCGTGGTCGGCCGCCTGCAGGCGGTGGAGAACGCCGACGAAGATGCGCTGGTGGTGACCCGCGAGGACGGCTCGCTGCTGGTGGACGGCTCACTGCCGATCGAAGACGTGCGCGAACTGATCGGCAGCAACGACCTGCCCGACGCCGAGGACGGCGACTACTACACGCTGGCCGGCATGTGCATCCACTACTTCGGCCGCATTCCGCACGCGGGCGAGTACTTCGACTGGGCCGGCTGGCGCTTCGAAGTGGTCGACCTGGACGGTGCGCGGGTGGACAAGCTGCTGCTGCGCACGTTGTCCGACGAGCAGGCCGATGAGCTCACCGCCTGAGGCCGGCCAGGGCCCGGGCGCCCAGCGCCCGGCCTACCGCAACGAGGGCATCCGCACCCTGCTGGAGATGTTCGCCTCCGGCGATCCGGCCGAGCACATGCCGCTGGGCCAGATCCTGTGCAACCTGCAGCAGGGCGCGTTCGGCGTGTTCCTGTTCGTGGCGATCCTGCCCTCGTTCATTCCGATTCCGGGCATGGGCGGCGCGGTCAGCGGTCCATTGGTGATCCTGATCGGCCTGCAGATGCTGTGCTGCCTGCGCCGCCCCTGGCTGCCGGGCTTCATCGCCCGCCGCGGGCCAAAGCGCGGCACCATGCACCGTTTCCTGGACCGCATCGACCGCCCGCTTCGGCGTCTGGACAAGATGCTGAAACCACGCATGCCGCAACTGCTGACACCGCTGCCCGCCCACGCCTTCAGCGGCCTGCTGCTGGTGTTGCTGGGCCTGCTGCTGTCGCTGCCGATTCCCTTCACCAACTTCCTGTTCGGCTTCCAGCTGCTGCTGTTCTCGTTGGCGCTGATGGAACGCGATGGCGCGCTGATGCTGTTCAACTGGATCGCGGCGCTGGCAGCGATCGCATTCTTCGGTTTCAGTTCGGGGCAGCTGGTGGGCTATACGGTGGAACTGTTCCAGCGCTGGTTCTGAGCCGGAAGCCGGTAGAGCCGGCCGCTGGCCGGCACTACCACTACCGGACATCGGCCATCACCGAAGGTCGATGAACCCGTTGTCGGCCAACGCCGCCGGTTCGTCCTGCACTGCCGACAGCACGAAGCTCAGCGCCGTGCCCAGCAGAGTGCCCGGGCCATCCCAGTATTCGGCACTGTCGGCGCGCACATGGATCAGGCGAAGGTTGGGGTCATCCTTGCCACCGGGGAAGAACAGCTTCATCGCCGGTGACCACAGCTCCTCGATCTTCGCGCGATCATCGACCACGCGTGCCCGCCCCGCCACCGACACGTAGGTGTTCTTCGAGGGCGAGGCGTAGGCCACGTTGACCCGCGGATCGAGCGCGATCTCGGCCACCTTCGGGCTGTCGCCGGTGATCACGAACCACAGGTCACCGTCGAAGGCGACCTGCTGGGTGGCCAGCGGCCGGCTGTAGAGTCGCCCGTCGACGCCGGTGGTGGTGAACATGGCCACCTCCACGTCCTTGATCAGCTCGGCCAGTTGGGCAATGTGTTCGGCACGGGTCTCGGCCATGGTGGGGACTCCAGAAGTGGGAGCCCCCATCAGACGCGGATCGGCCGCAACAGGCCGTGACGCAATTGTTCAGCCCGCGTGGCGGGCGTGCCAGGCCTGCATCGCCAGTTCGAACGAACGCAGGCGCGCGCGGTGGTCGTACAGATTGGCGGTGAGCATCAGCTCGTCCGGCTTGTGCCGTTCGACGAAGGCGGCGATGCCCTCGGCCACCTGCTGCGGATCACCCAGCACGGTGCAGGCCAATGCCCGCTCCACACCCAGCTTTTCATGCGGTTCCCAGAACGATTCGATGTCGTCGATGGGCGCCGGAATCTTGCCCGGCCGGCCACGGCGCAGATTGACGAAACTCTGCTGCTGGCTGGTGAACAGGCGGCGTGACTCGGCTTCGCTGTCGCTGGCGACAACGTTCAGGGCCAGCATCGCGTGCGGCTGCTTCAACGTGGCCGAAGGGCGGAACTCGCGGCGGTACACCGCCAGCGCTTCGTCCATCACGTCGGGCGCGAAGTGCGAGGCGAACGCATACGGCAGGCCCATCGAGGCGGCCATGCGCGCGCCGAACAGGCTCGAACCGAGGATCCAGGTCGGCACCCGCAGGCCACCACCTGGAACCGCCTGCACCGCCTGCCCGGGTTGTACCGGCTCGAAGTAGTGCAGCAGCTCGCGCACATCCTGCGGGAACTGGTCGGCGCTGTCGAAGTAGCGGCGCAGTGCACGCGCGGTCGGCTGATCGGTGCCCGGCGCGCGGCCCAGGCCGAGGTCGATGCGGTCCGGATACAGCGAGGCCAGCGTGCCGAACTGCTCGGCCACCTGCAGCGGGGCATGGTTCGGCAGCATGATGCCGCCGGCACCGACGCGGATGCGCTTTGTGCCCCCGGCCACATGGCCGATCAGCACAGCGGTGGCCGCGCTGGCGATGCCGGGCATGTTGTGGTGTTCGGCCAGCCAGTAGCGGCGGTAGCCCAGCGCATCGGCGTGCTGGGCCAGTTCCAGCATGTTGGCGAAAGCGGCTGTGGTGTCACTGCCCTCGCAGACCGGGGCCAGGTCAAGGATCGACAACGGGATCATCAGGCGTTTTTCCGTCACAGGATCCCCCATGCATGGGGACGGCCCGGCGCCGCGGCCAGTGACGGTGGCGGGATGCTGATTCCCGTGGGGGCAGGTTCAGCGCCCACCGGATCGTGTAGAGCCGAGCATTGGCTCGGCTCTACAGAAGCGCGGTCAGAACGCGCTGGGGCGCGGCTCCGGCAGCGGCTGGTCCACCATCGGCTTCAGCTCGGCGTCCAGCGCCACGCGCTCATCGAACACGAAGCAGCGGCCTTCGTAGCCTTCGCCACCCACCTCCTCGAAGTAGCCGAGGATGCCGCCATCGAGCTGCAGCACATTGTCCATGCCGTCATTGAACATCCACAGCGCGGCCTTCTCGCAGCGGATGCCGCCGGTGCAGAAACTGACCACGGTGCTGTCTTTCAGCGCTTCGCGGTGCGGCGCCAGCGCCTCGGGCAGGTCGGTGAACTTGTGGATGGGCAGCACCAGCGCATCCTTGAAGGTGCCGTACTCCACTTCCTGCAGGTTGCGCGTATCGAGCATCACCACCGGCTTGCCGGCGTCATCATGCCCCTGCCGCAACCAGCGCTGCACCGTGGCCGGATCGATCGCCGGCGCGCGCGGATAGTCCAATGGCTGGCCGTCGTCACGGCGGAAGCTGATGATCTCGTCCTTCACCTTGGCCTTCAGCCGCGCGAACGGCTGATGCTCACTGAGGCTGGTCTTGACCCGCATGTCGGCAAAGCGCGCATCGGCACGAAGGGCCGCATAGAAGCCCTCGACCGCTTCCGGTGCCCCTGCCAGGAACAGGTTCAGCCCCTCGCCCGCCACCAGGATCGTGCCGCGCAGCTGCGCCGCCTCGGCACGTGCCAGCAGCTGGTCGCACAGGGCCTGGGGAGCGTCGATGACGACGAAATGGTAAGCGGCGGTATTGGCGATCATCCCGCCATTTTAGCGCCTCCTGCCCGCACAGACAGATTCAGGGATCAGAGCCCTCTGCACGGCAGAGGGATCCGACCCCAAGCCCGGCAGACACCCGGAATCTGTCAGGGGTGGGGCGGTGTGGGCAGGCGGGGGCGCAGAGCGCCATGGGCCCGGGGCATGCGCCGGGCGGGTTGGGCAGGATGCCCAACCCCGGTCTTGCCGTGTGCGCAGGACAGCGCACACGAGCAAGGCGCTCTACGAGGCACGCAGGAGCAGCTTTTGCCGTCCCCCGCGTGCCCACACCGCCCCGCCCTCTCACTGAAGCCCGGCTTTTGACGTTGCCGTTGCCTCTGCGGGTGCCGGGTGCAACCCGGCCGAAACCCCTTACCCCCGCAACAGCACGAACGGCAGCAGCACCAGCGCCGCCGCACCGGCCATCGCCAGCAGCACCAGCACCACATACCCCGGTCGGCGCCGGAACAGGCTGCCGAAGGTCTCCGCCGTGCCCTCGCGCAACGCCTGCTCGCGCTCGGCACGGATGCGCGGCCCGCGTTCGGCCTGGTACTCCGCCATCAGCGCCTTCGCACGCAGGTGATCGGCGTCCTCGCGCAGCCACAGGCCGCCGTTGGAAATGCCCCAGGGGCTGGGTTCGGTGCGATACCAGGCGATGCCGTGCTGGTCGAGCAGCGTGCAGACATCGGCATATTCGTCGTCGCCGACATTGCGCAGATTGAGCAGGAGTTTTGCCATGCCCCCATGATACCCGGCGCCGATGCGCTACCCTTGCCGCCCTCGCCCTGCGCCCTTCCGGAGACGCCCGATGCGCCGCCTGCTGCTTCCCCTGCTGCTGTCCCTCGCCGCCGTTGGCTGCTCGACCGAACCGTCCGGCCCGCCGCCGGGTGGCACCCTGACCACCTTCGAGCGCATCGATACCGTCCCAGGCACCGGCACCGAGGCCGTTGCCGGCAACAAGGTCACCGTGCACTACACCGGCTGGATCTATGACAACCGCACCGAGACCAAGCACGGCAAGACCTTCGACAGCTCGGTCAGCCGTGGCGAACCGTTCACCTTCGCACTCGGCGCCGGCCAGGTCATCCGCGGCTGGGATGAGGGCGTGGCCGGCATGAAGGTCGGCGGCAAGCGCACGCTGATGATCCCCCCGGACTACGGCTACGGCGACCGCCGGGTTGGCCCGATTCCGGCCGGCTCGTCTCTGGTGTTCGACGTCGAGCTGCTCGATGTCAAACCGTAACACCGCACTGACCCAGCGGGTCGCCGTCATCGGCGGCGGCCCGGCCGGCCTGTTCGCCGCCGAGCGCCTGCGCGCCGCTGGGCTGGAGGTCGACCTGTACGAGGCCAAGGGATCGCCCGGCCGCAAGTTCCTGATCGCCGGCAAGGGCGGACTCAACCTGACCCATTCCGATCCGCGCCCGCTGTTCGACAGCCGCTACCGCGAGCAGGCTGCCGTTGTCGGCAGCTGGCTGGATGGCTTCGACGCGCAGGCACTGCGTGACTGGGCCGCCGGCTTCGGCGTGGAGACCTACGTGGGCAGCTCTGGCCGCGTGTTCCCGGTCGACCGCAAGGCAGCGCCGCTGCTGCGCGGCTGGGTGCGTCGGTTGAAGGAGCAGGGTGTGCGCCTGCACGCCAACCACCGCTGGATCGGCTGGAGTGATGAAGGCGCATTGCGCTTTGAAACCGAAGACGGCGCCGTTGAAGTACATGCCGATGCCACCCTGCTGGCCATGGGCGGCGGCAGCTGGCCGCAGCTGGGCAGCGACGGCGGCTGGGTCGCGCCACTGCAGGCCCATGGCGTGGACATCGCACCGCTGCAGTCGGCCAACTGCGGTTTCGACGTGGGCTGGACCCCATTCTTCGCCCAGCGCAATGCCGGCGCGCCATTGAAGCCGGTGGTCGCGCACTGGATCGACCTGGCCGGACAGCCACAGTCGCTGCAGGGCGAATGCGTGGCCAGCGAGTACGGCATCGAAGGCAGCCTGATCTACGCGTTGGCGGCGGACCTGCGTGAGACCATCAACCGCGATGGCCACGCGATGCTGTGGCTGGACCTGGTGCCGGGCCGTGACGAGACGCGCCTGCTGGCCGATCTGTCACGCCCGCGCAAGGGCCGCAGCTTCGGCGAGCACCTGCGCCGCCAGGCCGGCCTGGATGCAGTGAAAGCCGCACTGGTGTTCGAGATTCTGGGTAAAGAAGCGGGCAACGACCTGCCGGCTGTGGCGGCTACGCTCAAGCGCCTGCCGCTGCGCCTGCTGCGTCCCCGGCCAATGGCCGAAGTGATCAGCACCGCCGGTGGCGTGCGCCTGGGTGCGCTGGATGATGGCCTGATGCTGCGGGCAGTGCCCGGGGTGTTCTGTGCCGGCGAGATGCTGGACTGGGAGGCACCAACGGGTGGCTACCTGCTGACCGCGTGCTACGCCAGTGGCCTGCGTGCTGCGGAAGGCGTGATCGGGTGGTTGGCCGGGCGCTGAAACCGGCCTTGTAGCGTCGAGCCATGCTCGACTGCGCTACCTGTAGAGCCGAGCCCACGCTCAGCTTGAATCAAAAGCAGCCGAGCGTGGGCTCGGCTCTACAGAACGCAGAAAACGGGCACTCACCACGGCCGGCGCATGCTCACCGAAGCCAGCGCCACGCCGCTGGGATGCGGGTAGGCCTCTTCGCGCACACTGATGAACCCCTGCCGCTGATAGAACGGCACGGCGTTGAGCGAGGCTGACAGCACCACCTCGCGCTCAGGATCGGCCATCGCCAGCAGGCGCTGCATCAGCGCCTGGCCGATGCCCTTGCCGCCACGATCCGGATCGACGAACAACGCATCGACTTCATTGGCATCGGCATCGAACACGCCAAAGCCGAGCAGACCGCCCTGCTCGTCCTCGGCCACCACGCAGCGACCCTGCGACAACAGCCGCGCGTACTGCGACGGTGGCGGCGAGGCAGACCAGGGCGCAATGACCTCAGGCGGGTAATGACTGCTGCAGGTCTCCCGCACGCACCGCGTGCGCAGCGCCCACAACATGGCCACGTCATCCATGGTGCCGGTCCTGAACTGCATGACATCTCCTTGTAGAGCCGAGCCTATGCTCGGCTGCTTCTCGATCACGCATCGCGATGTTGGAACGAAGATCAGCCGAGCATGGGCTCGGCTCTACAACACAACACGTTATCGAGACTTGCTGGCGCGCAGTGCCTGGATCTTCGGCGGCGGCTGGAAGGAATCGCTGCGTGCATCGGCCCAGAACGCATGGAACACCGCATGGTCGGGCACCTTGTGCAGCAGCTCGCCCGGTTCCAGGTAACGGTACAGCGAGGCCAGCGAACGGATCTCCACCGGCGAAACACGACGCAGGATGTGCTCCGGCCCAAGTTCAGCCGGGTCGTTCAGGCCCGCTGCACACAGCAGTTCCTTCAAGGCATGCAGCGTGTGCTCGTGGTAGCTGTACACACGAGTGGCCTTGTCAGGTGCATCCAGATGCTTCCAGCGTGCGGGATCCTGGGTCGCGATGCCGGTCGGGCACTTGTCGGTATGGCAGCTCAGCGACTGGATGCAGCCCAGCGCGAACATGAAGCCTCGGCCGGCATTGCACCAGTCAGCCCCCAGCGCGATGGTCCGCGCGATGTCGAACGCACTGGTGATCTTGCCAGCCGCACCGATGCGGATGCGGTCGCGCAGATCGAGGCCGACCAGGGTGTTGTGCACCAGCAGCAGCGCCTCGTGCATCGGCACGCCGACATGGTCGACAAATTCGGCCGGTGCCGCACCGGTGCCGCCCTCGGCGCCGTCGACCACAATGAAATCCGGCAGCAACCCGGTTTCCTGCATCGCCTTGGCAATGCCGAACCACTCCCACGGGTGGCCGATGGCCAGCTTGAAGCCGACCGGCTTGCCACCGGACAACTCGCGCAGGCGGGCGACGAACTGCAGCAGCTCGACCGGCGTCGAGAACGCCGAGTGACGCGACGGCGACACACAGTCCACCCCCATCGGCACGCCACGCGTCACCGAGATCTCGGCGGTCACCTTCGGCGCCGGCAGCACGCCACCGTGGCCCGGCTTGGCGCCCTGCGACAGCTTGATCTCGATCATCTTGACCTGGTCATGGGTGGCATTGGCAACGAAGCGCTCCTCGCTGAAACCGCCCTTCTCGTCACGGCAACCGAAGTAGCCCGAGCCGATCTCCCATACCAGGTCACCGCCCATCTCGCGGTGGTAGGGCGAGATCGAACCCTCGCCGGTGTCGTGATAGAAGCCGCCCTGGCGCGCGCCTTCGTTCAGCGCGCGGATGGCATTGGCCGACAGTGAACCGAAGCTCATCGCCGAGATGTTGAACACGCTGGCCGAATAGGGCTTGGCACAGTTCGGGCCGATCAACACGCGGAAGTCATGCTTGGCGATGGCGGTCGGTGCCAGCGAATGATTGATCCACTCGTAGTCCACCGCATAGGTGCTGCGCAGAGTGCCGAACGGCACCGTGTCCATCTCGTTCTTGGCGCGCTGGTAGATCAGTGCCCGCTGCTGGCGCGAGAACGGCACGTCTTCCAGGTCGCTCTGCACGAAGTACTGGCGGATCTCCGGGCCGATCGATTCCAGCCCGTAGCGGAAGTGCGCCATCACCGGATAGTTGCGGCGCAGCGTGCTGCGCTTCTGCAGCAGATCCCAGGTCCCCAGCGCCACCATCGCGGCAGTCAAGCCGACGCCCCAATACCAGGCCGGCCAGATCGTGGCCAGCCACAGGCATATCGGGAACATCAGGATGGCGAGCAGGTAGACGATATACCGGTGCATGGCTTTCCTCGGTTGCAACTGCCCCCGAGTCTACCGCGCCGTTCACTGCCCGGGCTTACAAGCGATCGTCAACCACGTTGCGCGGCCAGGCCGATTTCACGTCGTAGACCAGGCCACCCGGCGCCAACAGCCCCCGGATTGCGGATTCATCCATCGCCTTGAAACGGGCGTGGGCCACCGCCAGCACCACTGCGTCATAGCGCCCTGCCCCGGGCTCGGCCAGCCAATCCAGGCCCTCGCCGGTCAATGCCGCCGGGCCGACCCACGGGTCGCTGACCTCTACCTGCGCGCCGGCATCGCGCAGCCGTTGCGCCAGTTCCAGCGCGCGGCTGTTGCGCAGGTCCGGGCAATCCTCCTTGAAGGTCACGCCCAGCACCAGGATGCGTGCGTCCGCCGGCACACGGCCACGCTCGGCCAGCATCGCCAGCACCCGCGCCGCCACATGCTCGCCGACGCGGTTGTTGACCTGCCGTGCGGTGTGGATCAGGTCCGGGTGGTAGCCCACGCTCTCGGACTTGTGCAGCAGGTAATACGGATCGACGCCGATGCAGTGACCGCCGACCAGCCCCGGCCGGAACGGCAGGAAATTCCACTTGCTGCCGGCGGCGTCGAGCACGTCCTGGGTATCGATACCGAGCCGATCGAATATCAGGGCCAGCTCGTTGACCAGCGCAATGTTGACGTCGCGCTGGATGTTCTCGACCACCTTGGCCGCCTCAGCCACGCGCATCGAAGGTGCCGGGAACGTACCGGCGGCGATGATGCGCTGGTACAGACCATCAATCACCGCAGCGACTTCCGGTGTCGAGCCGGACGTGATCTTGCGGATGTCGGCCAGGCGCCGCTGGCGGTCGCCGGGACTGACCCGTTCCGGGCTGTAGCCGCAATAGAAGTCTTCGTTGAAGCGCAGGCCCGACCCCTGCTCCAGCAGCGGCACGCACACTTCCTCGGTGGTGCCGGGGTACACCGTGGACTCGTAGATCACCAGATCGCCGGCGCGAAGATGACTGGCAATCAGCCGTGTCGCCGAACGCAGGGGCTCCAGGTCAGGCTGCTCGTAAGCATCGATCGGGGTCGGCACGGTGACGATGTAGACATTGCAGGCATCGAGCAATGCCGGATCACTGCCGAACTGCAGCAGCTGCGCACTGGCCAGCTCGTCGGCTTCCATTTCCAGCGTGTGGTCCTGGCCGCTGCGCAGCTCGGCGATGCGACCGGCATCGATATCGAAGCCCAACGTCGGCCACTGCCGGCCAAACGCCACCGCCAAAGGCAGGCCGACATAACCCAGGCCGATCACCGCAAACCGGGGGGCGCTGGCCGCCGCAACCGGCGCACTCATCGGCACATCCCGTGCAACGGATGCGATCGCACATACGCTGCCATGGCTTCGGCCAACACACTCATCTGCTGCACCACTCCGGAAAACCTGCGCCAGAAAGGCTACAGCCTACCGGCCCCGGCGCCCTGCCGCCAAGGCGGGCTCAGGACCCCAACGCCACCGCGGCCGGTTCCAGTTCGCCGTCGGCGCCGGTCCAGGCCTGCAGCAGGCGCTCGAATCCACCACTGCCAAGCAGGAAGCCGGGCCACGCGGCATCGACAATCTGCGCCAGCAGCTCCGGCTCGATCCGCCGCGTGCCCATCGACCAGCGCGGAAATGCGCGCTGCACCACGGGTGCACGGCACAGCACTTTCAGCTGCACGTGGCTGCGCGCGTTGAGAATGCGCTGGAACACCGAATCGATGCCGTCCTCCGGGCCCTCGAGATACTGCAGGAAGCGTGCTCCGTCGAACATCAGGACACCGGTGACACCGGCTACACGATTGAATGCCGTGGCGTCGGCCAGCAGGCGGTCAAGATCGGTTGTCTGCAGATCGGCGCGGGCCTCACTGGCATAGGCAATCGCGTGCAGCGACATCAGGTGGCTCCCCCCCTGGGAACGATGGCAGGGACTATGACATGAATGCGATCGACAGTTAAGCACGCGGCCGCCGTGATGCAATCCGGTCGCGGCACCGCAGGTGGGCTACAATCGGCGCCGCGCTGCAGGCCCGGATGGCGAAACTGGTAGACGCATCGGACTTAAAATCCGCCGGGGGCAACCCCATGCCGGTTCGATTCCGGCTCCGGGCACCACGCGAGCGCAGCACACGCTACCTTCAGATCGCCCGCGAATAACGCGGTTGCTCGTGCGCGGCACGCAGGTACGGGTCGAAGCACATCGCCAGCAACCGCAGCAATGGTCGCCCAGGTTCGCTGGCACGCACCACGCCATCGCGGTATTCGGCCAGGCCGTCTTCCTGCAGCCGCTGCACCGAACGCAGGTCCTCGGCGAAGTACTGCTCGAAATCCACGCCGTGACGCTGCCCCAGCAGCACGCCATCCACCTCGCCCTGGCACATCAGCTGCTGGATCAGTTCCGCACGCAGCTGGTCGTCGGCACTCAACGCCACGCCGCGCCAGACCGGCAGCTGGCCCTGGTCCACCGCATCCTCCCACGACGGCAGATCGCGCGGATTCTGGCTGTAGGTGGCACCGATGTGGCTGATCGCACTCACGCCCAAGCCAAGCAGATCAGTATCGGCGTGGGTGGTATAGCCCATGAAGTTACGATGCAGCTGGCCGGCACGCTGCGCGCGCGACAGATCCTCTTCCGGCAGTGCGAAGTGATCCATGCCGATGTACTGGTAGCCAGCCGCAGAGAGCTTCTCCACCGCCAGGCCCAGCAATGCCAGCTTGTCTTCCGGCGAAGGCAAGCGGCTTTCGTCGATCTGCTTCTGCGCGCGGAACAGATGCGGCAGATGCGCGTAGCCATACACCGCCAGGCGATCCGGGCGCAGCGCCAGCACCAGTTCAAGGGTGCCGCCGAATCCTTCCAGGCTCTGCCCCGGCAGGCCATAGATCAGGTCGACGTTGACCGAACGCATGCCGCTGTCGCGGCAGGCGCGCAGGATGTCCAGCGTCTGCTGCACACCCTGTATGCGGTTGATCGATTCCTGCACCTGCGGGTCGAAATCCTGCACGCCGAGGCTGGCCCGGTTGAAGCCCAGCCGCGCCAGCATGGCGACGTCGCGGGTGTCGATGAAGCGCGGATCGAGTTCGATCGAGAAATCGCGCTGCGGCGAATCACTGAAATCGAAGCGCCGGCGCAACCCTTCCACCAGCGTGGTCATCGCCTCGGCATCGAGGAAGTTCGGCGTACCACCACCCAGGTGCAGCTGGATCACCTCGCGGCCGTCATCGAACTGCGGCGCCAACAGGTCGGCCTCGGCCAGCACGCGCGAGACGTAACTGTGGCCACGACCGCGATCGCGGGTGATCACCCGGTTGCAGCCGCAGTAGAAGCAGGGGCTGGAACAGAACGGCACATGCACATACAGCGACAGCGCGCGGGCCAGCTGGTTGCTGTCGGCAATCGCTTGGCGCAGCGCCGGCGCGTCGAAGCCATCATGGAAATGCGGCGCGGTCGGATACGAGGTGTAGCGCGGGCCCGGCCGGTCGTGCCGGCGCAGAAGGTCGGGGTCGAAGGTCCAGGCCAGGCCACCGGCGGCGGGAGAGAACGTGTCCATGCCGCCAGCATCGCGCCGGGCGGCCTGCGCCGCCTTGACCCAGATCAATCCTTGCCGGGGATCCCCAGCACCGGCAGACCCACCTGCGGCCAGCGCAGCATCTGGTAGCGCTTCCAGAAGGTGTCACCGATGCGCGCGGCCACGTCGTTGGCCAGTTCCTGCATCGGCGGGTTGTTGCATTCGGCAGTGGTGATCCGGAACAGCACCAGCCAGCGGTCGAACAGGTCCTTGTCCAGCTCGATGGCCATGTGCTTGGACATCGGCGAGCCCTTGAAGCGGCGGGTACCGCGCAGCATCGCCGACCAGAAGTCGACCAGCTGCGCCAGATGCTCAGGCCAATCGTGGACGTGCGCCTCGAACACCGGTCCCAGCCGTTCTTCCTCACGCACGCGGGCATAGAAATCGTGAACCAGGCGGGTCACGTCCTGCTCGGTGCACAACCCGGGCGAGGCGACGGGGAGGACAGGCGGCGGTGTTGCGTTCATCGGGGTACCCAAAGCGTGCCGGCAGTGTGCCGCACCCAGGCGGCAGCGCCGTTGATCCAGATCAATGTCGGCGCAGTCCGCTGCACCTAGGCTGGCACGCTTGCAGGAAGCATGCCCTGCGGATGCCGCGCCAGCCTTGGCGAAGTATACGCGCCGCCCACTTTTCGATCCGGGACAGCATGAACAGACCTTCTCCCAACCGCCGCCAGAGGCTGATCCAGCAGTGGGGCGCCATCCTCTGGCCCAGCTTCATCGCCGCCGGTGTTGCCAGCGTGGTGTTCTTCGCCTTCGTCGATCCGTTGCGCCTGCAGGCCATCAGTTTCCCGGGCACGGCCATCAGTCGCGAACTGGGCTATACGGCGGGATTCTTCATGTTCTGGTCGGTGACGGCACTGTCCAGTGCGGTCACCTGGTACCTGCAGCGGCCGATGCCGAGCGATGACGACGACGAGCTGCCGCTGGGATGAGTACGTCCTGCACCCGGATCCCTCGTCCCTGGCACTGGCGCGGCACGCTCAGCGCCGCCTTGCTGGCGCTGTTCTACGCACTGCCGTGGCTGCGCTGGGAGGGTCGCCAGGCGCTGTTGCTGGACATCAACGCGCGGCGATTCGACCTGTTTGGCTGGACGTTGTGGCCCAGCGACGCCGGCGTGCTGATCGGACTGCTGGCGGTGCTGGCGGTGGGCCTTGCGCTGCTTACCCACCTCGCCGGGCGCATCTGGTGCGGCCATGCCTGCCCGCAGACCCTGTGGCGGCGCGCCTTCGACTGGATCGCCCGCAGCGCGGCCCGCATGCTGCCTGCACCTGCTGTACGCCCGGCCACCCAGCTGGCCTGGGGGCTGTTGTCGCTGTGGACCGGGATCACCTTCGTCGGCCTGTTCAGCCCCATCGCCGAACTGGTGACCGCTGCGCCCCACGCCGGCTGGAGCCGCTGGGAAACCTTCTGGGTGCTGTTCTATGCAGCCGCGACCTGGGGCAATGCCGGTTTCCTGCGCGAGCAGGTCTGCCGCTCGCTGTGCCCGTTCGCACGCATGCAGCCGCTGCTGACCGATCCGCACACACCGCGCATGCTGTACGACGCCCGTCGCGGTGAGCCGCGCGGGCCACGTCCGTCCGGGCTTGGCGGAGTACTGGGCCGTGGCCGCGGCCTGCTCGACCCGACCACTGCGCAGGACTACGTATTCCGCGCCGCGCATCCGCTGCTGGCCGGACCGATGCCGACCTTCAGCGCCGACCGCCTCGGTGACTGCATCGACTGCGCTGCTTGTGTCAGCGCCTGCCCGATGCAGCTGGACATCCGCCAGGGGCCGCAGGCCGATTGCCTGGCCTGCGGCGCCTGCCTGGAGGCCTGCGCACAACAACAGCACCGGGCCGGTTTCGGTCCGGGGCTGGTGCGCTACTGCAGTCCGCAGGCGATGGCTGGACAACCGAAGCGCCTGTGGCGACCCCGGACCCTGGCCCTGCTGTCCTTGTTGCTGGCGCTGCTTGCCTGCGGCGCCTGGCGCCTGCTCTGAATCAACGCGACCCGTTGGCGTGCGGCGGCACAAGCTGCGCACGCCGGACGATGCCAAGCTGCTCGATGATCAGCGCCATTTCGTTGGTGACTTCGGTACGCTCGGTCCCCTGCGGGACCAGACGGTCCAGCACCTGCTGGTAGGTATCCCAGAACGCCGGACCGCATCCGTGTTTGTGGTAACTGGCTTCCAGTTCGCGGCGTACCCGTTCAGCCAAGCCATGCATGCCGTATTCCATACGACCTCCGTTGGACTTGTTCTGCATTGTTGACGGTCTACCGACTCACTTGCGTGCTACTGAAAGACTCCCAGGCTTCACGCTTGGTTGACTCCAATTAGTCATAGATTTCACGACAGGTCAATTACATGCAGCGACTTTCGTGATTGAAATTATTAATCGTTCACGAAACTACATACGGGGACCCGGCCCCCCGGATGGGGTGAAGCCGACAGTAAGCGGGACCCAGGAACCGACACCTCCAGTAGATGGCGCCAATTGTGATTCTCAGATCGATCGATCTTACCTATTTTGCTAAGCATACTTAGCAAAAGGCGCTTAGCGTGCTAGATGCGACAAAAGGCGGCGCAAGTCAGATGGATTCGCCCGCCGACGCTTCTGTCGTGGGGAACAGGTTCGGATAGCGCTGATGCAGGATGTATTGCCGCAGGGCCGGAATCGGGAAGTCCCTCGGCCATTGCGACACTGCGGAACGGCTTATGCCAAAGAAGCGTGCCAGTTCGGCGTCGGTGCGGAATCCCAGCCGGGTGCGCACCTGCCGCTTGCTCCAGAATTCGGTCACGGTCGGTCCTTCTGTTAACCAGACTGATTCTTGCGACAAGGCTTCTTCGCAATCCACGCGTTAAGCTGGCTTGCATAGATGAATACTCTCGGCCAACGACTCGCGGCAGCCATGAAGAAAGCCGGGCACCCACGCCCGGCCGATCTGGCACGCGCCGCCAAATCAACGACAGCAACCATCAGCAACTGGCTCAACGATCACGTGAGCGCCTCGCACGTGAAAGCCGAACAGCTGTTCCGCATCGCAGATGCGGCCAAGCTGGACGCCCGCGAGCTGCTGTACGGGGTCAGCGGGCTCGGCGTCGGTGAGCCCGGCAGTGCCTACATCCCCAGCCAGGCCCATCTGGATGTCTGGCAGGACGCCTACGAGCTGGTCAGCCATCTGGTGGCCGAGAACGGGCTGGAGATCGACCACCGCCGCCATGCGGCGCTGGATCTGCTCGCGTTCGAACTGCTGATGGATGGCTTCAGCCGCAGCAAGGTGGCTCGCGTTCTGACGACCTCGATGACGTGAATGCACCGCCGCTGGTAGCATGGACCACGATGGGGATGGGGCTCCCCCGATAACCGCCTGAGAAGGCTGATGGCTCCTGCCAGGACGAACCCGGTGTTCGTCGACGGCAGGTCGTGCCTGCCCTCGGCGTTCGCCATTGACCTTGCGAACCCGCATTCGAGGCACGCCATGCAAGCATTGAACAATTACTTCCTGGTCTTCGTCGGCGGCGGCATCGGCGCCTGCCTGCGCCACGCCTGCAACCTGATCGGCGCGCGGGTGGCGGTCGGCAGTCCCTGGCCCTGGTCGACCTTCCTGATCAACATCAGCGGTGCGCTGCTGATGGGCGTGGTGGTCGAGGTCTTCGCCATGCGCAATGGCGCCTCGCCACAGCTGCGCCTGCTGCTGGCCACCGGCATCCTCGGCGGCTACACCACGTTTTCCACCTACGCGCTGGAGATCGGCCTGCTGCTGCAGCGTGGCCAGCATGGGCTGGCGGCACTGTATGCCGGTGGCTCGGTGGCGCTGGCCCTGGCCGGTCTGTTTGGTGGCATGAAGCTGGCCCGGCTGGTGCTGGGCTGACCGATCAGGCCGCGCTGGCCCGCGCCTGCCCGCGCCATTCCCGTGGCGACTGCCCGGTATGCGCCTTGAACGCGCGCGACAACGCCGCTTCGCTGCCATAGCCCACATCGTCGGCGATCCGCTTCAGCGGCCGCCCCTGCCGCAGCGCCTGTTGCGCGAGTCCGACCCGCCACCCCTGCAGGTACTGGCCTGGCGTGGTGCCCATCGCCTCGCGGAAGCTGGCGGCGAACACGCTGCGTGACATGCCGGCGACCTCGGCCAGGTCTTCCAGGGTCCAGGACTGTGCGGGCGCTTCATGCATCGCCACCAATGCCAGCCGCAGCCGCGGATGACCCAGCCCGGCGAACAGGCCGCCGCGCATCTCGCCACCTTCCATCAGCTGGCGCAGCACCTGGATCATCACCACCTCGAACAGCCGGTTGACCATCGCTGCCCGCCCGCAGCGCTGCTCGAACGCCTCTTCGAACAGCAGTTCCAGCGCCGCGTTGCCTCCATACAGGTCGGCCAGCGGCAAGCAGATGAAATCGGGCAGCGCAGCACTGATCGGATTGAGTCGGCCGCCCTCGAAATGCAGGTTGGCGCAGGCCATGTCGGCGCCCTGCTGCGGGTCGGTACTGAAGCGATGTGGCATCGGCCGCGGATACAGCAGCAGGCTCGGCACTTCGACCTGCACGGTCTGCTGCCCGTGACTGACCTGCAGCGGCCCGCGCCGCACCAGGTGCAACTGACCCGCCTCGTCCTCGCCGTCCAGCGTGTTGATACCGCACAGCGCGCCAGCATGGAACACCGAGGCAGTGACCGCAAAACGTTCGAGCAGGATGGCGAGACGGTCGACCATGGCGGGACTCCGGGTCAATCAAAAAGGGCTCAATGCGACAGATCGTATCGGAATAAGCACTGGAAAGGACGGCACTGGCCGCGTGATCCCCCGGGCGCTATACAGGCCGCACGTTCCCGCGCATGGAGGCACCGATGTCTCTCCGCATCGCCTTGGCCCTGTTGCCGCTGCTGCTCGCGGCCCCGCACGCACTGTCCGCCTCACCCTCGAAGATCGAACACCTGGCCTGGCTGGCCGGTTGCTGGCAGCTTGATGGCCAGCCGGCCGGTGCCGGCGAGCAGTGGTCCATCCTGGCTGGAAACACCCTGTTCGGCAGCAGCCGCACCCTGCGGGATGGCCGCACGGTGGGCTTCGAGTTCATGCAGCTGCGCCAGCACGATGATGGACGCCTGGTGCTGACCGCCCTGCCTTCTGGCCAGAACGCCACAGACTTCAACGCCACCCGGGTCGATGGCAATGAAGCCGTGTTCGAGAATCCCGCCAACGACTTCCCGCAGCGTATCCACTATCGGCGCCTCGACGACCAGCGCGCGCATGCGCGCATCGAGATCGCGCAGGACAATCCGAAGCAGGCAATGGACTTCCCGATGCATCGCGTCGCATGCGGTGGACCGGTGCCCGCGACCTGACCGGCACCGCGCCCAGTCCTACGCCGTATAGCGGATCACCACGAAGCCCTCTTCCGCGGCCGGTGCCACGAAGTGGCGGGTGATCTGTGCGAACTCCTCGTCGCTGGCCTGGAACGGATGCTCGCCGAGTGCATTGCGCGCGCGCAGCCGCGCCTTGCAGACGTCGTCGGCAACATCGAGGAAATGCAGTTGATGTGCAGCGCCAGCCGGCGAGAACACTTCACGTGCCCACGCGCGGCTGGCTGGCGTATTGAATGGAAAATCGAGCACCACCGAAACACCCGCCTGCAGCAATGCGCGCAGATGATCGGCCAGCACAGTGCGCAACGTGGCTGCGCGCTGCAGATAGTCGGCAATGGAATGGATTTCGCCCGGGTACAGCGCCGCCAGCCATGCGTCTTCGCTGATCAATACGTGGCGCGGCGCCAATGCCAACTGCTGAGACAGGGTGGATTTGCCGGCACCGATCTTGCCACACACCAGGTGCAGGGTCGGCGCAGGGTCGTTCGATGAAGAGTCGTGCATCTGCGTTCTCCTTGGTGGATTCATCTACCCGGGAGAGCGCTGCGTGCAGCCCGCCTTCCCGGGCGGGCTGCATGGCCGTGACGACCGCGCGCTCCCCCGCCTTCCCGTGAGGAATGCGGATAATCGACGCGGTGCTGTGCAGGGCCATGCCGCCAGCGTAGAGCGCCGCCTGTTCGGCCCGCAACCCCCTGCGGCAGTGCAGCGCGCGCAACGTTTCGTTGGCATCTATGCTCGGCGCCATTCCCGCATGGAATGACCCCGATGCGTCCCTTGCTTCGATGCACTGTTGCCCTCTGCCTGCTGCCCTGGATGACATCGCTGGCTGCACCGCCGACGGCGGCACGCATGCTCAGCGGCGAACTGCAGGGCGCGCCCTGGCGGTTGGATGTACCGGCAGACTGGAACGGCGACCTGGTGATGCTGGCACACGGCTATGAGCCCGTGGGCGTGCCGCGCACCACGCCGATGGCCGCCAACGACAGCACGGCAGCGCTGCTGGGCGCCGGTTACGCCGTCGCGCAGAGCGCATACTCCAGCCAGGGCTGGGCGGTGACCGATGCGATTACCGATACGGAACGCCTGCGCCAGCAGGTAGTGGCTGAACTCAAGCATGTGCGCCACACCTGGATGCTGGGATTCTCGATGGGCGGTGCCGTGACCATTGGCAGCCTCGAGCGCTTCCCGCAGCACTATGCCGGTGGTGTGTCGCTGTGCGGCGCCAATCTCAGTGGCGAACAGATCGCGACCGACCTGCTGACCACGCTGGTCGCGTTCGATTATTTCTTCCCCAAGGCGAAGGGGCTGCCGGGCACCGGGTTGGCATCGCGCGAAGCCGCCGCGCTGCCACAGGGCGAGTTGTACCAGGGCATCGCCAATGCACTGCAGCACGATCCATTGCACGCCGCGTTGCTGGCGCAGCGGCTGCAGGTCTCCGCTGATGCACTGGCCGGCACGATCAGCCTGCACGCACTGGTCCTGCATGAACTGGCCACGCGCAGCGGCGGCATGCCGGTCGGCAACCTTGGTGTGGTGTACAGCGGATTCGGTGACGACGCCGCGTTCAATGCCGGCGTGCAGCGCATCGATCCCGTGCCTGCGGCGCAGGCGCATGTCCGCAATGCGCTCGCATTGACCGGCGCGGTGAAGCGACCGCTGGCGATCCAGTTCAACCACAACGACCCCACCATCGTGCCCCACATGCAGGCGGTGTATCCGCAGATGGCCGCACGGGCTGGCGCGCGACCATTGCCGCGCGTGCTGCCGCCAGTGGGCGAAGGGCATTGTGGCTTTGCGGAAGCACAGGTGGTCGACGCCTTGAAGGCGGTACAGCACTGAGACCACCGCGTGCCGCAGCGCATCAGGACCGTCCAGCAAGTGCTGCTATGGTGGCCCGGCCCATTGACGGGCACACAAAGGACTGACGTGATGATCAAGACGACCTTGAAGACCGTGATGCTCCTTGGCATGGCCGTGACCGGCCTGGCCTTCGCCGCAGGCCCCTGTGAATTCTGCAGCCAGCAGTACGAATATTGTCTGCGTGCAACCTCAGGCCCACTGGCCAAGACACCCGCAGAATGCCTGGCCCAGTACAAGATGTGCCGCGAAATGGATTGCCAGTCCTCCTGACCGGCATCCGGCCGGCTCCTGCGGGAGCCGGCTCAGCCGGCGATGCCGCCAAGCGCTTACGATGCAGGGATCGGTGCAATGCCTGCCGCCTCCGCTCACTGCTGAAACAACGCATACGATGGCCTTCTTCGAACGACTGAGCGATACCCGCTACCTGCCGACCGAACACGCTGGCGGCGCCTGGAACATCCGCGAACAACACATCGCACCGGCGATCGGGCTGCTGGCGCACCACCTGGAACGCGACGCCGCAGCGCGCGGGCACGGTTTCCTGATCGCCCGCCTGTCCTACGACATCCTCGGCACCATTCCGATCGAAGCGATGGAGGCCGACGTACAGGTGCTGCGCGCTGGTCGCACCATCGAACTGGTCGAAGCTACGCTGCGTCATGACGATCGCCCGGCGCTGCGCGTGCGTGCATGGCTGATGCGCCCGAACGATACGCAGGCCATCGCCGGCACGCCGATCGCTGCCATTGCACCGCCGGAATCAATGCCCGAATGGGATCCAGGTACGGTCTGGCCAGGCGGATTCATCAAGAGCGTGGAGATCCGCCGGCACGATCAGGGGCCAGGCCGTGCCACCTACTGGGCGCGCGCGAAGCATGCGCTGCTGGACGGCGAGCCGGTCAGTCCACTGGCCCGTGCCGCCACCCTGTTCGATCTGTCCAATGGCATGGCCGTGCGCGCCGATCCGAAGGAGGTCGCCTTCCCCAACCTCGATCTGACCGCGCACCTGTTCGGCATGCCCGAAGGCGAGTGGCTGGGCTTCGACACGTCGGTGTCGTTTGGCCACCAGGGTCTCGGCTTGACCAGCACCGTGCTGCACGATGCACGCGGTCCGATCGGCACGCTCGGCCAGGCACTGACCGTGCGCCCGTGATCCCAACGGGCGGCGTCAGCCGCCCAGCGTGCCCATGGTGAAGGTGTAGCCGGAGCTCATCAGGAATTCGCGCATGCGCATCTCCGCGCGCCGCGGTGAGGCCAGGTTGGCCGGGGCGTACAGAGCATAGACCAGGCCCGATCCTTCGATATGCTCGCGGCGGACTTCGCAGCGGGCGGTTTCCGAGGCAATCACCCATCCGTCTTTCAGCCGATCCGGTCCGATGGATTGCCCGTTCTTGAGCCGAAAGGTCAACCAGCGCACATCTGCCATGATTTTGCTCATTTCCGATTCGCTCCGTGCCGCAAGCGATCCGTAGTGTCCTTGCTCGCCATTGCAGCTCCCTAAGACGTGGAACTCGACCATAGCGCCTTTCCATGTCGCAGGTGGCTGAGACTGACCGCAGGGCTCAGGTCGCCAGGGTGAACAGCCGCCACAGTGCCTCGCGCCCCGGCGGAGTCAGGCGTAGTTCGCGCCGGCCCTCGACGCGTCGGAGCCAGTCGTTGCTCACGAAGCTGTCCAGCATCGCCTCGCCGACCAGGCCCGCCAGATGTGGACGCCGCTCGGTGCAGTCCAGGCACCCCCTGCAATAGCGCGCAGGCTTGGCCGCGACCGGCTGCCCAAGTAAATCGGCCAGTGGCTGGCCCAGTCCTCGCAAGAAATCGGCACCGCCCTCGCTCACCCGCCAATGCCCCAGGCCCGGCAACACATGCCCCGCCCTCAGCAAATGGTCGGTGATGGCCACCGCGTGCACGCCGGCCAGGTGTCGATAGCAGGAACGTGCCTCACGCAACGCCGGCATGCTGCGCGATGCGGAAGCCGTGCAGGACGGCGTGCGGTCAGCAACGCGCAGGATGCCCTCCAGCATGTCGGCAACCTCGTGCGAGGCCAGCCGGTGGTAGCGGTGGCGCCCCTGCGCGACAGACACCAGCAGATCGCCCTCAACCAGCCTGCGCAGATGCGTGCTCGCCGTCTGCGGTGTCACTCCGGCCACGCGAGCCAGCTCCGTCGCGGTATACGCACGCCCATCCATCAGCTGCAGCAGCATGGCCGCGCGCGCCTGGTCGCCGACCAGGGCACCGACGCTGACAAGGGAACCAGGGGTGTGGACCATGGCCGCATTGTGGCACGCCGTCGCAGGCCAACAGTTCGATGCAGGCCGAAGCGTCGGCACCGTCTGCCAAGGCACAGTGGCTACCCCGTTAGCGCAAGGCCTGCCGTGAAAAACGCTCCGATCCCCCGCCGCCGCATCACCCCTTCAGTCCTGTATCCGGGCACGCCGGTGCTGCTGATGACCACGCTGAACGACGACGGCAGCAGCAACATCAGTCCGCTGTCTTCGTTCTGGGCCCTGGGCAACCGGGTGGTGCTGGGCCTCGGCGTGCAGGGCCAGGGCTATCGCAACCTGCAGTTGCGCAACGAGTGCGTACTGAACTTCCCCTCATCCGCGCAGGCCGCACAGGTCGAGGCCATCGCGCGGGCGACAGGCTGCGATCCGGTGCCCGCTGCCAAACAGACGATGGGCTACGTGCACGTGCGCGACAAGTTCGCGCTGGCCGGATTCAGTGCGGTCGCATCGACACACGTCGCGCCAGAGGCCATTGTCGAATGCCCGCTGCAGGTGGAAGTCAGCGTGATGGCGATGCACCCGCCCGGCGAGGATGACGGCCAGGGCTTCGTGATCGTTGAAGGACGGATCCGTTGCGTGCATGCGCACGAAGCGATCACCGTGGCGGGCACCCAGCACATCGACGTTGCGCACTGGAAACCGCTGATCTACCTGTTCCGCCACTACCTGGGCGTAAGCGAACCGGTCGGGCGCAACTTCCGCGCGGAGACGCCCGTGGGGGCTTCTGTCTAGCTCTCTAGACCGTTTCGCCCTGCAGATCGAGCAAGGCCGTGGTCCAGCGGCGCTCCCCCAGCGCGGCCACCATGCCGCCTCGATAGACGAAACGGCGCGCGTGACCGTCTTCGATGAAGCAGGTCTCGTTCTGCATTGGCACATAGCCCGCAGAGGCGTAGTGCCGATGATCCAGGGCGAACAGCACGGCGAAATCGATACCGCGTTGGCGCAACTCGGCGTGCGCAGCTTCGATCAAGCGTGACGCGATGCCCTTCCTGCGAACGTCAACGCGTACCACCACGCCGCCGATCAAGCCTATGCGTTCCGGCTCGCCGTCCAGCAATACGTTGCGTTCGTACAGTGCGAGGTGGGCGACCACCTGATCACCTTCCATCGCCAGGACCAGAGCGACCGGCCCCGGGATGGCATAGCCGTCGCCCTGCATGTCCGGGAACGCCTCGCGGAGCAGATCCTCCGCTTGGTGACGGTGATCCGGCGCCACGCGCTCCCTGCTGGATACCTGAACGTGCATTGCCCTGTCTTCCTGGAACATGTGTCCAGCCTCATCGTGCCACGGAAACATGACCGTACCCGCGGCAACATTTCACCGTCAGCACAGCGAGATCCAGTACGAGACGATATCCGCGTAGCTGCCCGCGCGTTTGACTGCCCGCGGCTCTGTGCCAATTACGCTGAAGCCCAGCGATTCATACAGCGCGCGCGCGGCAGTATTGTCCGCCAGCACCGTGAGGGAGAGCGATTCAATGCCTTCCGCGCGCGCAGCCGCGAACGCTGCAAGAAGAAGCTGGCGGGCGACACCCTGGCCACGATGGTCGGTGCCCACGTGGACACTGTGCACTTCTGCCGTATGCCGTCGCGCCATTCGCATCGGGCGTACATAACGCAGGAAGCCCGCAAGCATGCCGTCGATGAAAGCGCCGAAGTAGCGCGTGCCGGGATCAGCAAGCTGGGCGCGCATCACCTCCGCCGAGTCATTCTGCGCCTCGGCCAGCGTGGACAGGAACGCCGCAGGCGACTCGCAAAGCGCCTGCAACCGCGCTTGCCAGAGAATCTCGGCGTCTTCAGCGCTGAGTTGCCGGATAAGCATGCGACACCCTCGTGAAGCTGTTGATGCACAGGTGCCCAGCGTAGCGCGGGTCCACTGATGCGGCGTGCATGCAAGAATGTGGAACGTCCTTTTTCATTCTCCTTCTCCGCCATGAATGAACTGCAGATTCCCCGCGTTGGATGCGGCGCCGTCGTCCGTGATGCCGACGGCCGCATCCTGCTGATCCAGCGCGGACGCGATCCGGAGCGCGGGCATTGGGGCCTGCCCGGCGGCAAAGTCGACTGGATGGAAACGGTGGAGGCCGCCGTGGTCCGCGAAATCCGCGAGGAAACGGCGCTGGAAGTGACGCTGCTGCGCCTGCTGTGCGTGGCCGATCATTTCGAGCCTGCGCTCGCGCAGCACTGGGTCGCGCCGATCTTCGAGGCTCGGGCAGCTGCGGGTGCCGAGGCTTCCATCCAGGAGCCGGGTGTGCAGACCGGCCTGGGCTGGTTCGCGCTGGATGCCCTGCCCCAGCCGCTGACGCAGGCCACAGTTCAGGCGCTGGCCCGGCTGTAGCGGGTATCGATCCGGGCGCGTGCTGGTATCCAGGCAAACAAAAAGCCCTGACCGAGGTCAGGGCTTTTCAATTGGAGGCCTCAAGCGGAATCGAACCGCTGTAAACGGATTTGCAATCCGGTGCATAGCCACTCTGCCATGAGGCCAACGTACTGCGCGCCAGGAACGTAGCCCTGACAAGACAAAACCCCAAGATGGGGCCTGTCGGAACATGGAGCGGGAAACGAGACTCGAACTCGCGACCTCAACCTTGGCAAGGTTGCGCTCTACCAACTGAGCTATTCCCGCGTAAGCCGATATGTTACCGGAAATCCGGAAAACACACCAGCGATTTCACTTTTCTGACTACGCGTAAAGCCTTGTGGCTCAACGTGCCCCGCCTTGCCGTGGCGAGAGAAAAACAAGGCCCCTACCGGGGCCCTGTAGAATCTGGAGCGGGAAACGAGACTCGAACTCGCGACCTCAACCTTGGCAAGGTTGCGCTCTACCAACTGAGCTATTCCCGCAGATTCCGTTCGACCTGCGTCGAAGGAGCGCTATTGTGTCCAAATTCCTTCACGCCGTCAACAGTCTTCACACCATGCGGTCACAGGCGTCCGCACTGAGGTACGCTGCCCCGCCCAGCCCCTTGCGCCCATGCTCCTTCGCGGCTCGCCCCTGTTGATCGCCCTGCTGCTGCATCTGCTGGTGGCCCTGCTGTACTGGGCACTGATACCACTGGGAATGAACGGGTATCGCGACCATTTCGGCTTCACTTCCCATCGGGACATCGGCCTGGGCATCGCCCAGTTTTATCTGTTCTGGATGTTCATTGGCGCGCAGCCGCTGATCGCAGTGCTGCGGCCGCTCTTCGCCAAGCTGCTGGTGCTGGCCATTCCCTTGGCATTCGCAACCTGGACACTGATGCACAACCACCCGCTGCGTCTGCTGTACTTCACGGTCGGGCCCGGCCTGCTGGCACTGGCCGCGATCGCCATATCCGTGCGCCATGCATCACGTAACCACTTGCCCACCACCACGGGCACCGCCGATGCCTAGACGCTACGTCCGCCTGTTCTGGCTGCTGGTCGCGCTCACATGGCTGGCGCTGATCGCCGCGCTGGTCAATGCCGGCTTCACCCCGGACTACTGGCTGCTGCATCACTTGGAAGGCGCCGAGCTGCCCTATCCGACCAGCACCGTCATCGTGTTCGCGTTGCTGGGTACGGTTGAACTGGTGGTGGCCGCCTTGATCGTGCGGCCGTGGCGACTGAAACGACTGTGGCTGCGCCTGTTGATCGCCTTCGTTCTGCTGCTGGCGTGGTCGGTACCGTGGATGCTGTCGGCCATGCACCAGCCGCCGGTGCATGGCATGCACCTGCTGTGGTTGCTGCTGCTGGACGTGGGCCTGCTACTGGCACTGTGCGCGGTGTCGGCGGTGAGCGCGTGGCGGGCACTCAGGCATCGAAAGGGCCCATAGACGGCCCCACCCAACGCCCGGCCTACTTCAGGAACTCCACCCGCACGTGCTGGCCGAAGCGCGCCTTGGCTTGCCCGTCGAACTCCAGCACGCACTCCACCACCTTGGCCACGCCACGCCCTGCGTCTTCAGGCAGGCGCGCCTGCGCGAACACCGGGCTGATGCGCACCACGCGTGCCGGCGGCAGCGTGCCGGTGTTCTCGGCGCCATCGCTGTCCGGCACGACGGTAGCCTTCATGCCCACCTGCACGGCATCGGCATAGGCGGCGCTCAGTTCGGCACGCACCTGCAGCGGACGCGCCGGCAACAGCGAGATCGCCGGCTTGCCGGCCTGCACGAATGCGCCAAGGCCCGGTACCTGGCCGACCACGGTGCCGGCTTCCGGTGCACTCAACGACATCTGCTGCAGTTTCAGTCTGGCGTGTTCCAGCTTGTGTTGGGCCATGTCGACCTGCGCACCGGCCACGTCGACGTCGGCGCGCACACCGGCCAACTGCTGCTTGGCCGCATCGGCCTGCTGGTTCGAGGACACACCTTCGCTGGCGCCCGTGGACAGGCGGGTGGCGTTGCGCTCCAGTTCGCGCAGCTGCGCTTGGCTGCCTTTCAGGCGGTCATTGGCCAACGCCAGATCGGCGGTGGCCATTGCCACTTCCTGCTGCAGCAGGGCGCCATCCAGCGACAGCAGCAGCTGCCCCTTCTTCACCGTGGCACCTTCCTTCACCGGTGCGGCAGTGATCGAGCCATCCACCGGCGGCGCCAGTGCGATCAGCCCGCCTTCGACGTCAATGATGCCCCGCGCTACGGCGACCTTGCTGGCGACGGCAGTGTCCGCCTTGCCTGAGGGTGCAGATGCCGGGGTGGGCGCCTCCCTGGAGCAGGCACCGAGCAGCAATGCCGCCGACAGGGCCAGGCTGAGGGGAAGCAGGTGCGACGTCTTGGTCATGGGGCGGACTCTACAGTTTCGTTCTGGCGGCGGTCGTCACGGACCATGCCGTCTTCCATGGCGATCACCCGATCGGCATGCCGGATCAGGCGCGGATCGTGGCTCACGCACAGCACGGTGGCGCCATGCGCACGTGCGTAGCGATGCAGGATGTCGATCACGCGCTGGCCGTTCTCGGCGTCCAGCGCGCTGGTGGGTTCGTCAGCGAAGATCAGCGTCGGCGACTTGGCAAACGCGCGGGCAACGGCCACACGCTGCTTCTCACCACCGGACAGCTGCGCCGGGCGCATGTGGCTGCGATGGCTGAGGCCGACCTCTTCCAGCGCCTTGCGGGCCAGGGGCTCACTTTCACGATTGCGCATGCCGCGGTAACCCAGTGGCAGCTGTACCTGCTCCAGCGCGGTCAGTGCCGGGAACAGATTGAAGCCCTGGAACACGAAACCGACATGGTGCAGGCGGAAACGCTCCACTTCGCTGCGGCTCATGTGGCCCACATCGTGGCCGAGTGCGTGCACGCGGCCACCATCGGGCGCGGACAGGCCAGACAGCAGCGACAACAGCGTGCTCTTGCCGCAACCCGACGGGCCCGATACCAGGGTCAGCTCGCCGGGGTAGATGTCCAGCGACAGCCCGCGCAGCACCGGCACCTGCACGTCGCCGGACATGAAGCCCTTTTCAAGTGCATCGGCCCGCAGAGTCGGGGCGACGGCGCGCAAGGAAGTCATCGGCCGGTCCTCAACGCAGCAGCAACGATGGATCGGAGCGGACGACACTGCGTACCGCCATGATGCTGGAGAGCATGGCCATCACCGCAACCAGCGCCACGCAGCCGAGGATCACCATCGGTGTCAGCTGCACCGGAACGCGCTGGGTCTGCGCGATCAACAGCACCACGGTGCTGAAGGCCGCCGCCAGCAACATACCCACGCCGCCGATCAGCAAGGCCTGCTCGAACACCACCCGCGCCAGCGCATAGCGGCCTGCACCGAGTGCATTGAGCGTGGCGTACTCACGCACCGAGCCGGCCACCACAGAGGCGAACGACTGGTTGGTGATCACCGCGCCGACGAAGCAGACGATGACGGCCATGAACAACACCGCGATGCCGGCGCCGGTATCGAACAGCCAGTACTGCTGCGAGCGGCTGGCGAACGCCGGCGCGGTCCAGAACTCGACCGGCGTGGCCCGGCCCATCGACGCGGACAAGCGGTCACGCACGCGATCGGCCAGGTCCGGCGAGAGCAGGCCCGCCACGAAATAGGTGCTGCCCTCATGTGGGTCGGTACCGGCGATGGCGCGCGCAGTATCCAGCGAAGCCAGTACGTTGACACCACCAAGGCCACGCAGGCCCGGTTGCGCGGCAACCACGCGCACGGCCTTGCCATTGATCCAGGCACGGTTGTTCTGCAGGTCCACGCCGAGCGTATCCAGATCGGCTCTGTCGACGATCACCGCACCCGGCTCGCGCAGCTGCGCGCGCAGATCGGCCGGCAGGATGCGAGCGAACATCATCGCGTCGTCGCGGGTGGAAATGCCGGACAGGTATACCGACACATTGCCGGTGCCCTGGGCACTGGAACGCCATTCGCCATCAACCCACTCGTAGGGTTCGACGCGGGTGACATCCGGATCCATGCGCAGGTGGCTTTCCACATCCGCGCTGATCGCATGACCGTAGTTGACACTCTGGGTGCCGGGGAAACCGGCCCAGATGTCGGCCGACGATGCCTTCACATAGATCGCGGCGGTACCGAAGATGCCCAGCACCAGTGCGGCCTGCACGATCAGCAGCACACCGGCAAAGCACATCGCCAGCACCACCGGCAGGAACCGGCGCCACTCATAGGCCAGGGTCTTGCGGGCCAGCGCGATCATTGCAACTCGCCCTCAGCCTCGACCGGCAGCGGTGCGCCGCCAAGGGCACGGTACAGCGACGCAAAGGCCAGCACGCGTGCGCCCTGCGCGCCGATCAGGTCGGCCTGCGAGGCGAGCGCGGCACGCTGCGTGTCCAGCCCATCGAACTCGCTGGACAAACCCAGCTGCACCTGCCGCGCCTGGCGCTTGACCTGCTGGTCGGCGGCATCATTGGCCACACGCAGCGACTGGATGCTGCTGCCCTGGCGCGCCAGGCTGCCGAGCGCACCTTCCACTTCGCTCACGCCTTCCAGCACCGCCTTGCGGTAACCGAGCAATGCGGCGTCCAGCTGCTTCTCATCGGCCTGGAAACGCGCGCGGCGTTGACCCCAGTCCCACAGCGGAATATCGACGTATGGGCCGATCGACGGACTGGAATCGGAATTGGAGCGGGCGTTCTGGGTAAGGTTGTAGGCATACAGGATGGAGCCGCCAAGGCTGACCCGCGGATACATCGCGGCGCGTGCCGAACCCTTGCTGGCCGCAGCCTGCATCACCTCCGACTCGGCCAGCAGGATCTGCGGACGATGGCGCAGCAGATCCGCGGGAACCTGCTGCAGCGAGAACGTGCCCAGCTTCGGCGGCGTGCGATACGCGCGCCAGGCCGGATCCGGGCCGTCACGGCCCAGCAGCAATGCCAGCGCGCGAGCCGCGTTGTCGGCGTTTTCCCGAGCCTGTGCGATGGCGGCACGGGTGGCGGCCTGGCGTGCACGCAGGCGGTCCAGCTCGCCGGGCTCATCCAGGCGCAGGCGCTGGCGGACCAGGGCCAGTTGTTCACCGCGGTCGTCCACGGTCTGCTGCCGGGCCAGCAGGTCCTGCTGGGCCTGTGCCACGGTCAGGTCCAGATAGCTGCGCACCACGTCGGCAATCACCGCCACCTGTGCGGCATTGCGCAGCGCCTCGGCGTTGCCGGCCGAGGCCTGCGCGCTCAGCTGCGCGCTTTCGGCGGCGCCGAACAGGCCCAGGTCCCAGATCGCTTCGATGCCGGCATGGAAGTAGGTATCGACGGCGGCGGCGTCCTGCACCTGCTTGGCGCTGGCCGAGATTTCCGGCAGGAAACGCGAGTCGGAGGTGCCGGCGACGATCCGCACGGCCTGCAGCCGCAGCGTGGCCTGCTGCAGGTCGAGGTTGCCTGCGATGGCCTGGTCCACCAGTCCGTCCAGCGCCGGGTCGGCCAGCACCTTCCACCACTGCCTGGCGTCCACCGCCACACCCTGCCCCTGCGGCACCTGGGTCCAGGCGCTGGGTGTGCGATCAGGCAAGTCCGGGACGGACACCGACATGCAACCCGCCAAGGCCAGGGTTGCCAACAACGTGCCGGGGCGCAGCACTGCCTGCAGGGAGAGTCCACGCCCTGTCCTGGGCACTGCCACTGAAGTGATACGCCTGACCACCAGCCCGCCAACGTGTAGAAGGAGCATGAAGGCTACCGTGCGATTGTGGAGCGAACATGGAGAAATGGTCCGAAAAAGGTCACAGCACGCGTGCGGTTCAGGCAACGATGGCATTGGCCTTTCGCCAGCCTTTCACTGCATGCGACGCACGGAACGCTGGTGCGACATCCAGGCCATTGCGTCTTGTTGCCACCTTCCCCGAGCCCCGCGCCTGCGGCCATCCCCACGACCGATACGCCCCGCCATTCCGATTGCGACACTGACGTCGGATTCGTCACGCCGGGCCACTGATATCACGCCCGCCATGAAGATGCCGTGGCGCGACTGTAGCGGCCCTGCCGGCCAACTTCATGACAAACGAAAAACGCCCCCTTCCGGGAGCGTTCTTCTTGAATCTGGAGCGGGAAACGAGACTCGAACTCGCGACCTCAACCTTGGCAAGGTTGCGCTCTACCAACTGAGCTATTCCCGCAGATTCCGTTCGACCTGCGTCGAAGGAGCGCTATTGTGTCGATATTGTTGCACGGCGTCAACAGGAATTTTCACGTGACGTGAAGGATGGCGTTCAGGCCCCTGCCTGCTCTCTTCACGTGCGCAGTCCACGGCGGTGGAAGTAGACCTGCTCGGCAATGCGCCGCGTGGCCGCCGTGTGCAGCAGCGCGTTGAGCGGCCAGTCGACCTGCAGATGATCCATCGCCCAGCGCAGCAGGCGCTTGCCATGGAATGCCGGCGCCACCTGCCGCGCCACCCGTTCCGCTTCCGGCCCTTGCCCACGCAGATGGCGGGCCATCGCTTCGCCGACCGCCCAGCCATGCCGCCACGAGGAGTGGATACCCCCGGCGGAGAGCGGCGAGACGATGCCCGCCGCGTCACCGGTCAGGATCACGCGTTGGCCGGTGATCGGCCCATCCGGCCGGCCGCAGGGCACCAGGCCGGCGCGGGTGGCCGAGGGACGCGCCGAAGGCGGGATGCCGACCACATCGCGCACGTGGCCGAGGAAACCTTCAATATCCGGCGGCCGCACCTGTTGCGGGTCATGACGCAGCGCCAACCCGACCTGCAGGCCGGTTGGATTCTGCGCGACCCAGCCGATGTAACCCGGCGCGTAGCGCTTGCTGACGAAGCAGTGCAGCGCGTCGCCCTGCGTCACCTGCAGGCCGGCGAACTCACGTTCGACGCCGTAGAGGTTGTCACGCACCTGGCCGAGCCCGGTGCGCTGTGCCACGCGTGAGCGTGCGCCGTCGGCGCCAACCAGATAGGCACATCGCCCTGCCCCATCCACCAGCCAGCCGTCACCATTGCGATGTGCATCGGTGAAGGACTGCTGCAGGCGCAGGTCGACACCATTCGCGCGCAGTTCGCTGGCCAGCCAGCGCATCAGGTTCGGCGTATCGGTGGTGAGGAAGTAATAGCCCGGCGCGGCCAGCAACACGCTGCGCAGATTCGGCGCATACAGGCGCACGTTTGCAACGCGTTGCACGAGATGTTCGGGCATTCGCCCCAGCCAGGTCTGCTCCATCGCCTCTTTCACCACGATGCCGGTGGTGTGCAGGCGCTCGCCGGGGTCGGCCTTGCGTTCCAGCACGCAGACGCGCAGGCCGTACTGGGCAGCGGCCAATGCGCAGGCGGCACCGGCGAAGCTGGCGCCGACGATGACCACATCGTGGTCGTAGGCGGAGGGAGTGTGGGGCATTGCTGCATCGTCCTGGAGGAACACAGATGCAGCTTCGAACGGGTGCGTGGTGACGCGATGGGGTGGCGGTGAAGTGGGGATGAAGCGGGCTCTACGCAAACGAAAAACGCCCCCTTGCGGGAGCGTTTTTCTTGAATCTGGAGCGGGAAACGAGACTCGAACTCGCGACCTCAACCTTGGCAAGGTTGCGCTCTACCAACTGAGCTATTCCCGCTTGGGAGGCGAAATTTTACCTATTCCAAGGAAGGCGTCAAGCGCTTTTTTTCAGGGTCTGCGAGATGCCCGGCGTCGCGTATCGGCGCCATGCGTGGATACGCGCATCGATGGGCTCAGTTGCCCAACTTCTTCTGCCGCGCACGCTCACGCGCGGCGCGCTCGTCATCGCGCAGGCTCGGCCAGGCTGCATGCAGGTACTGCAGGCCCGACCACAGGGTCAGCACTGCGGCAATCGCCAGGGTCCAGTCGCCGATGTGGAACACCGGCCAGCCCATCCAGATGTCTTCCACCGGCACGTTGGGGGCCACCGAATACAGCAGGCACAGCAGCGCGACCATCTGCGCGGTGGTCTTGACCTTGCCGATCATCGCCACGCGTACCTTCGCGCGCTGGCCCAGTTCGGCCATCCATTCGCGCAGCGCCGACACCGCGATCTCGCGGCCGACGATGACCGCCGCCCAGAACGCCATCCACGGCGTCGGGTGGCCCTGCACGATCAGGAACAGTGCCACTGCCACCATCAGCTTGTCCGCGACCGGGTCGAGGAAGGCGCCGAATGCCGACTCCAACTGGTAGCGGCGGGCGATCCAGCCATCGAGCCAGTCGGTGATCGCGGCCAGGCCGAAGATCGCCGCCGAAGCGAAGTTGGTCCAGGTGTAGGGCAGGTAGAACACCAGCACCAGCACCGGGATCATCACGATCCGCAACAACGTCAGCCAGGTGGGCAGGGTCAACTTCATGCTTGCGTGCTTCTCTCTCTACTCGGCCGCATCAGGCGTGGCCAACCCGTGCAGGTTAGCGTAGATACGTGCCGCGAGGGCGTCATTGATGCCTTCCACCTTGGCGATTTCCGCTTCGCCAGCGGCTTTCAGGCCGACCAGGCCACCAAAATGCTTGAGCAGGCTGGCGCGGCGGCGCGGCCCAATACCGGGGATGTCCTCCAGCTTGCTGGTCATCCTCGCCTTCTGGCGGCGGCCGCGGTGGCCGGTGATGGCGAAGCGGTGGGCCTCGTCGCGCACCTGCTGGATGAACTGCAGCGCCGGATTGGCTGCGCCCGGGCGCAGTTCGCGGCCATCGGGCATCACCAGTGCTTCGTGGCCGGCGCGGCGCTCCACGCCCTTGGCCACGCCCACCAGCAGCACGCCTTCCACGCCCAGGTCGGCCAGTGCGGCCTGCGCCTGTGCCAGCTGCCCGGCGCCACCGTCGATCAGCAGCACGTCCGGCAGCACGCCCTGCTCTTCCACCGCACGGCGGAAGCGACGGTCGATGGCCTGGCGCATGGCGGCGTAGTCATCGCCCGGCTCGATGCCGCTGATGTTGAAGCGGCGGTACTGCGCGCGCACCGGGCCTGCCGCGTCGAACACCACGCACGACGCCACGGTGGCCTCACCCAGGGTGTGGCTGATGTCGAAGCATTCCACACGCTTGACCGGCTCGGCCAAGCCCAGCATGTCGCGCAGTGCATCGCTGCGCGCGTGTTGAGCATTGCGGCTGTTGAGCTCGGTGGCCAGGGTCAGCTGCGCGTTGCGACTGGCCAGCTCCACGTAGCCGGCACGCTCGCCGCGCACGTTCCACTTCAGCTGCACCTTGCGCTCTGCCGAGGCCGACAGCGCGGCGACCAGCAGGTCGGCGTCGGGAATCTCGCGGTCCAGCAGGATCTCGCGCGGCGGCTCGAACTCGATGTAGTACTGCGAGACGAACGCGGCCAGCACTTCCTCCGGGCTCTCCTCGCCGTTGGTGCGCGGGAAGAACGGGCGGGTACCGAGGTTGCGGCCATCGCGGAAGGCCAGCAGCAGCACGCAGGCCTGAGACCCCTGCATGGCCACCGCCAGCACGTCCAGATCCGCGGCGCGGCCATCCACGTACTGGCGGGTCTGCATGCTGCGCAGCGAGGAGATCAGGTCGCGCAGGCGCGCGGCCTGCTCGAACTCCAGCGCCTCGCTGGCGGCCTGCATCTGCTCGCCCAGCTCGCGGGTCAGTTCGTCGCTCTTGCCTTCCAGGAAGAGCGCAGCGCGGCGCACCGACTCGGCGTAGTCCGGCGCCGGTACCAGCTCCACGCAGGGCGCGCTGCAGCGGCCGATCTGGTACTGCAGGCACGGCCGCGAGCGGTTGCGGAACACGCTGTCTTCGCAGCTGCGCAGCTTGAACAGCTTGTGCATCAGGTTCAGCGTTTCGCGCACCGCGGTCACGCCGGGATAGGGCCCGAAATAGCGACCGGGAATGGCGCGCGGGCCGCGATGCAGGGCGATGCGCGGCCAGTCCTCGCGGGTCAGCAGCACATGCGGATAGGTCTTGTCGTCGCGCAGCGAGACGTTGTAACGCGGCGACAGCGACTTGATCAGCTGGTTTTCCAGCAGCAACGCCTCGGCTTCCGAGCGCGTCACGGTCACGTCCATGCGCGTGATCTGCGAGATCATCGACATGATCCGTGCGTTCTTCGGGCTGCCGTTGAAATAGCTGCCGACGCGGTTGCGCAGCGCACGGGCCTTGCCGACGTACAGCAGGGTGTCGTCCGCCGCGTACATGCGGTACACGCCGGGAGCGGTGCTGAGCTGGGCCGCGAAGGCCTTGCCGTCGAAGACCGGAGCGGGAACGTCGGTCATTCGCTGATCGGCACTTCGCTGAGCACGCCGCTGTCGGGATCGAAGCGCAGCACGGCATGGGCGTCGGTCTCGGCGATCCACACCGCACCTGCGCCCACCGCCAGTCCAGCCGGGCCATGCAGGCGGCGCGGCAGCGGCTGGGTGGTCAGTTCGCCACCGCCCAGGCGCAGCGTGCGCAGGCGACCGTTGCCGGTATCGGCAATCCACAGCAGCGGGGCGTCCGAGCTCAAGGCGATCGCCTGGGGGAACTGCAGGCTGGCCTGCGCACGCGGGCCGTCTTCACTGCCGAAGCGCCACGGCCCCTGCCCGACCAGCGTCTGCACCAGGTCGCCGCGCAGTTGCAGCGCGCGGATCGAGGAACCCAGCGCATCGGCCACGTACAGCACCTGCTGCACCACGGCCAGCGCGGTTGGCTGGGCAAAGGCAGCCAGATGGCCGCTGCCATCCCGCTCGTCAATGGAACCACTGCCCGCGCGCCATTGCAGGCTGCGCTGGCCCAAGTGGTAGCTCCAGATGCGGTTGTCGCCGGCCATGGCGATGTGCAGCTGGTTGTCGGCGATGGCCAGGCCAACCGGATGGTCCAGCGAGACCTGCCGCGCCTGCGCGACCGGACCTTCCACCGGCGCCCCGGGACGACCGTTGCCACACAGCGTGTCGACGATGCCGGTCAGCAGGTTGATACGGCGCACCGCGTGGTTGCCGGTGTCGGCGACGTACAGCGAATCGCGCTCCAGCACCAGCGCCTGCGGGCGGTGGAACGCCGCTTCGGCGAGGTTGCCGTCCATGAAATCGGCGGTGCCGAGGCCGAACTGGCGCAGGATGCGGCCACCATGGCTGCATTCGAGGATGCGGTGATGGCCGCTGTCGGCGATGTACAGGCGTTCGGTGCTGACCGCCAGTCCCTGCGGGAAGCGCAGGGACTGGCGCGGTTCCGGATGCAGTTCGCTGCCGCCGCGCGGCGGCGCCGACGGTGCGCCTTCGCACAGTGCGTTCAAGGCACGCTCCAGTTCGCCGGGCGCGCCCTGGCCGACCAGCCGCTGCTGTTCGCGGCCCTGCGCATCCAGCAGCACCAGGGTTGGCCAGGCGGTGATGCCGAAGCGGCGCCAGCCATCCCAGTCGGCATCAAGCAGGACCGGCATCGTCAGGCCCTGGCGACGCAACAGCTTCAGTGCTGCACCGGCGTCGCGTTCGAAGTCGAAGCGCGGCACCTGCAGCACCAGCGGCTGCAGCTTGCCTGGGTGGCGCGACAGCCATTGGCCAAACTCGGCCAGGCGTTGCGCGCTCCAGGCGGAGGCGGCGTTGACGAACAACAGCGCCACCGGCCGACCGCGCAGTTCGGTCAGGGTGCAGGGGGTGGCATTGAGCCAGGTGGCGAACTCGGGCAGGTCCGGGACGGGCTGGACGTTCATGGCCCGATTATGCCGGAGTCGGCGTCATGCAACAGTCGTGCCACGGCACGTTTTGCAGCATTGTCGACCAATGTCCAGACCTGTTCGAAATGATCACTGCCGCCGGTGTAGGGATCCGGGATCGCCACCCGGCCCTCTCCGCCCGACCATGGCAGGTACAGTGCCAGGCGTTCGCGCTGGGCCGGTGTGGCGATACGGCCGGCATCACGCAGGTTGGCCTCGTCGGCGCACAGGATCCAGTCGAAACGTTCGAAATCCACAGCCTGCAGCTGGCGTGCACGCAGGCCGCCGATGTCCACGCCGTGCCCGGCCGCGCAGGCGATCGCACGCCGGTCCGGCGGCTCGCCCACATGCCAGTCGCCGGTGCCGGCCGAATCCACCTGCACCCGCCCGGCCAGCGGCGAGGCCTCCAGGCGTGCGCGCAGCGCACCTTCGGCCATCGGCGAACGGCAGATGTTGCCGAGGCAGACGACCAGCAGCTTCATCGTGCCGCCAGCGTCTGCAGCAGTGCTTCGGCGCGCTCCAGGTCCTCGGGCGTGTCGATGCCCGGCGGGAACGGTTCCGGCGAGATCGCCACGCTGATCGGGAAGCCCGCTTCCAGCACGCGCAGCTGCTCCAGCGATTCGACCTGCTCCAGCTGGCCCGGCGGCATCGCCGCGAACTGCTGCAGGAAACCGGCGCGATAGCCGTAGATGCCAATGTGACGCAGCCAGTTGTGACCGGCCGGCAACGTGTCACGGCTGCGTGCGAAGCCATCGCGGTGCCAGGCGATCGGCGCGCGGCTGAAGTACATCGCCTCGTTGCGCACGTTGCGCACCAGCTTCACCACGTTCGGATCGAACAGGGTTTCTGCATCCTCCACGGCGGTCGCCAGGGTCGACATCGGCGCATTGCCGTCAACCAGCGCCTGGGCCACCGCACGGATACCCGCAGCGGGTGCAAACGGCTCGTCGCCCTGCAGGTTGACCACCACGGTGTCGTCAGCCCAGCCGGCGATGCGCGCGCACTCGGCCAGGCGGTCGGTGCCGGAGGCATGCGAGGTGGCGGTCATTGCCACCTTCACTTCGGCCAGGCCGGACAGTGCGTCGGCAATGCGTTGATCGTCGGTCGCGACCCAGACCTCGCCGGCACCGGCCTGCAGCGCGCGGCGCGCCACATGCAGCACCAGCGGCTCACTGCCCAGCAGGCGCAGCGGCTTGCCCGGCAGCCGCGAGGCGGCATAGCGGGCCGGGATGGCGACGACGAATTCGGTCATGGGGCGGTACTCGGCAGGCTCGTTACAACGGGAATGCGGCCGGCGGCGCATGAATGCAAGCGCCGCCGTGCCACTCAGTTCGGTCGCAGCTTGTCCAGGCGGTCGGTCAGCGCCACCCAGAACGCGGCAGGCAGCTCGGCGCGCAGCGGGACCGCGTAGTGCCAGTCATTGCCGAACGCCCGGCATTTCACCGCGTCCTTTTCGGTCATCAGCACCGGCAGCTGGCTGCCAAAGGACAGGTCCTGCGGCTGATAGGCCTGATGGTCGGCGAAGGCATGCGGCACCACGCCGATGCCTCGCGCGCGCAGCATGTCGAAAAAGCGCTGCGGGTGGGCGATGCCGGCCACGGCGTGCACACGCTGGCCCTTGAAGTACGACAGTGGACGGGCACGGCCACCGGCCAGCGGCTGCGCGCTGTCGATGTGCAGGGCCATCGGCCACTGGCCGAAACCACAGGCCTGGGCCGCAGATTCCTCATCGGCCTGGCCGAGATTCACCACGCGGAAATCGCACTCGCTGGCGCGGCTGACCGGCTCGCGCAGCGGTCCGGCCGGAATCATCCGGCCATTGCCGTAGCGGCGCTGCGCATCGACCACTTCGATCTCGATGTCGCGCGCCAGCCGGTAGTGCTGCAGGCCGTCGTCGCAGACGATCACATCGCAGCCGGCCTCGATCAGCGCCTTGCCGGCAGCAACGCGATCACGGTCCACGCGCACCGGTACGCCTGTCTTCCAGGCAATCAGCACCGGTTCGTCACCGCCCTTGGCAGTCGGCGTATTGGCCTTCACCCACAGCGGTTTGTCGGCATCTTCGCGGCCGTAGCCACGACTGGCCACGCCCGGCTTCCAGCCGGCGGCACGCAGGCGCTCCACCAGCGCGATGGTCAGCGGCGTCTTGCCAGTCCCACCGGCGGTGATGTTGCCAACCACGATGACCGGCACCGGCAGCGTGTAGCGCTTGCGCCAGCCACGCCGATAGGCACGCCGGCGCAGCGCGGTGACGCCGGCATACAGCGGCGCCAGCAGGCGCATCGCCCACGGAACCGGGCTGCCGTCGTACCAGTACGGCGGGGTCTGGGTACCCTTGCCGGCCATCAGTCCTGCCTTTCGCGGAACTGCATGCTGTGCAGATGCTGGTAGAGGCCACCCATGGTGAGCAGCTCCTTGTGGGTACCGCGCTCGACGATGCGACCGTGGTCCATCACCAGCACCTGGTCTGCATGCTCGATGGTCGACAGGCGGTGCGCGATGACCAGCGTGGTGCGCTCGGGCATCAATCGCTGCAGCGCGTCCTGCACCAGGCGCTCCGATTCGTTGTCGAGCGCTGCGGTGGCTTCATCGAGGATCAGGATCGGCGCGTCGCGCAGGATCGCACGGGCGATCGCCAGGCGCTGGCGCTGGCCGCCGGACAGCAGCGCGCCGTTCTCGCCCACCGGGGTCTGCAGCTGCTGCGGCATGCGCGCGATGAACTCCCAGGCGTTTGCGGCTTCGGCCGCCGCTCGGATCTGTTCATCGGTCGCGTCCATGCCATAGGCGATGTTGGCGCCAATGGTGTCATCGAACAGCATGACCTTCTGCCCGACCATCGCCACCTGGCGACGCAGGTCGGCCAGCGGATAGTCATCCAGTGCCACGCCATCGAGAGTGATGCGCCCGCCGCTGGGTTCATAGAAGCGCGGCACCAGCCGGATCAGGCTGGTCTTGCCACTGCCGGACCGACCGACGATGGCGGTGACCGTACCCGGCTTGGCCACGAAGCTGATGTCGTCCAGGGCGATGCCACTGTCTTCGCGGTAACGCAGCATGACGTGCTCGAAGGCCAGTTCGCCACGCACGCGCTGCACCGTGTTGCGGCCATCGTCGCGCTCGACCGGCATGTCGAGGATGTCGAACAGGCGCTCGGCGGCGGACACACCGCGGGAGATCGAGGACTGCACGCTGGTCAGGCGGCGCAGCGACGGGATGATCGCCGTCATCGAGATCATCAGGCCCATGAACTGGCCGGCATTGAGGCGGCCTGCCAGTGCTTCGCGGGTCGACACCCAGACGATCACCGCCAGCGCCAGCGCGGCCAGGAACTGGACCACGCTGGAGGCACCGGCACGGGTGATTTCCACCTTCATGTTCAGCGCCAGCATGCGGTTGGCCAGGCGCGAGTAGCGCGACATTTCGTGCTGCTGCGTGCCGTGCACCTTCACTTCCTGCTGGGCCGCCAGCGACTGCTCGGCAGTCTGCGCCATCGTGCCCATGCCGTCCTGGATGCCGCGGCTGATGCGCCGGTAGCGCTTGCCGACGTAGGACACGATCACGCCGATCATCGGCACCACCACCAGCATGGCCACGGTCACCTTGACGCTCATCTGCAGCATCACCGCCAGCATGGCGATGATGGTCAGGGTGTCGGCAACCACGGTCTTGAGCGCGTCGGCACTGGCCTGGGTGACCTGCTCGGTATCGAAGTTCAGGCGGCTGACCATCACCGGCGTCGATTCGGTATCGAAATGCGAGGACGGCAGGTGCAGGTACTTGGCCAGCACCTGTTCACGCAGGTCGCGCACCACGCTGCGACCGGTCTTGGCCAGCGCGTAGTCGCTCACCCAGGTGGCGGCGCTGCGCATCAGGAACAGGCCGAGGATGGTCAGCGGCAGGATCACCGCCATTTTCGGTTCGGGATTGACAAAGCCGCGGTTGACCAGCGGCTCCATCAGCTTGGTGAAGTGGTAGCCGGCCACCGACTCCACCGCCATGGCGATGACGGCGGCGACCATCATGCCCCAGTAGGCACGGGTGTATCCCAGCAGACGTTTGTAGATCGGCCACACCGGCGCGTGTTTGGAACTCATGGACGCACCTCGGGTGCTGTTGCAATGGCAATACGGCGGAAGCCGAGCTGACCGAGCGCATCCTGCGCGGTCACCACGGCCTGATAGGGCGTGCGGGCATCGGCACGCAACAGCACCGGCTGGGTGCGGTCGCTGCCGGCAACGGCCGCGATGGTCTGCTTGACCGACTCGACGTCGTTGCGCAGCACTTCCTGGTCATTGATGAAGTAGCGGCCTTCGGCGTTGATCAGCACGCTCAACGAGCGCGGTGGCTCATTGCTGGGCTGCTGGCTGGCCGTGGGCAGCTCCACCTGGAGTGTCGAGCGCGCATCGAAGGTAGTGGTGACCACGAAGAAGATGATCAACACCAGGATGACGTCGATCAGTGGCACCAGGTCGATATGCGGCTCATCCTGGGATCGGTCGTTGCCGATACGCATCGATCAGGCCTTCGCCATCGCCGCGCCGGCCGGGCGCGTGGCAGCGGCAGGGTTCATCACCCCGGGTCGGCCATCCAGCGTATCCAGCAGCGCGCTGGCTTCCTGCTCCATCTCCACCACGTAACCGTGGATGCGGCCCTTGAAGTAGCGGTGGAACATCAGCGCCGGAATGGCGACGATCATGCCGGTGGCGGTGCACACCAGCGCCTTGCCGATACCACCGGCCAGCTGGTTCACATCACCGACGCCGTGGTCGAGGATGCCCAGGAACATCTGGATCATGCCGATCACCGTGCCCAGCAGGCCCAGCAGCGGCCCGGCCGAAGCGATGGTGCCCAGCGCGTTGAGGAAACGCTCCATGCGGTGCACCAGGTGGCGGCCGGTGTCTTCGATGCGCTCGCGGATCTGGTCGCGCGGACGGTTGCGCGCTTCCAGCGCCGCGGCCAGCAGCGCGCCCAGCGGCGAGTTCGCGCGCAGGGTCTGCAGGTGGGCCGGGTCGAGCTTGCCGCGTGCCGCCCAGTTGCGCACTTCCTGGCCGAGGCCGGGCGGCAGCACTTCAGTACGCCGCAGGGACCAGAAACGCTCCAGGATGATCGCCAAAGCCAGTACGCCCAACAGCAGCAGCGGCACCATCGGCCAGCCACCGGCCTTGACCAGTTCCCACACGTTTCAACCCTCCGGCCCGACGGCCGCTTGTTCGATCGGCGATAGGATAGCAGCCGACCGCGCCCGCCCAGCGGCATCCCACCAGCGGGATGCGTGGATGCGCTGTTCACGCAGCTGCAGCCCTTGTGCGCCAAGCCATATGCGGATCGCCCCGGAATCGGCCGTGGCCAGTACCTCGGCCCCTTGCGCCTGCCAGCGCCGGACCACGTCCTGGCGAGGGTGCCCGAAGCGGTTGCGGTGCCCGGCCGAGACCACCGCCAGCCGTGGCGCCACGGCCTCAACCCAGGGCGCGCTGGAGCTGCCGCCGCTGCCATGGTGGGGCACCAGCACCACATCCGCCTTCAGCGCTGCCGGAGACGCCTGCAGCAGCGTCCGCTCGGCCGGCCGGCCGATGTCACCCGGCAGCAGGACCGCGCCGTGGCGGCTGGCGATGCGCAGCACGCAGCTGTCCTCGTTTTCGGCCTGACGGCTGCCCGGCGCCGGGTGCAGGACCTGGAAATCAACCCCGTCCCACTGCCAGCGCAGCCCCTGCTGGCAGGGCGTGGCGCCAGCGATGGTGCTGCCCGGTGGTGCCAGCAGCTGCAGTCCGTGCAGCTGCCGTCGCAGGCTGGACAGGCTGCCGGTGTGATCAAGATGGTCATGGCTGAGCATCGCCCGCCGGGGCGGCCCCTGGCCGAGCGCGCGCAGGGCCGGGACCAGAATGCGTTCGTTGCCCTCGCCGCCGGTCGGCGGCCCCACGTCGTACCAGAGCGCGTGCCGCGCCGTACGTACCAGCACCGCAGTGCCCTGCCCTACGTCATGCACCAGCAGCTCCAGCTCCCCTTCGGCCGGTGCATGGCGGGCGGGCCACAGCAGCGGCAGGCACAGCAGCAGGCCCGCCAGGCCACCGCCGGCGCCGCGTGGCAGCAGCCACCAGAACACCCCCGCCAATGCCGCCGGGACGGCCCAGCGCGGCGCCTCGGCCAACCACCACATCGCCTGCGGGTGCAGCGCCAGTGGCTGCAGCGCCTGCCAGCTCAGCTCGAACAGCCAGGCAGCGGCACGCCAGGCCCAGCGCCCGGCACCGTCGTGCAGCACCTGCAGCGCAGTACCCAGCAACGACAACGGCACCACCAGCAGGGTCCACCACGGAATGATCGGCAGGTTGACCAGCGGCCCCAAGCGCGCGGTGCCGCCGAACAGGGCCACGCACAGCGGCAACAGGCCGAGGCTGGCCACGCCCTGGGCGGCCAGGAAGCCACGCAGGCCCCCACCGGCGCCCTCCGGCCCGGTTCGCGGCAGGCACCACAGCAGCCACAGCACGCCGCCAAAGCTGAGCCAGAAGCCGGCCGACAGCACCGACAGCGGCGCCGGCAGCAGCATCACCATCGCGGCCAGGGCCAGCCCCTGCCCCGCACCCACCGGGCGACGTCCGGCACGGGCCAGTGCCACCAACCCGATCATCAGCGCCGCGCGCACCGTTGGCAGCGCGCCACCGGCTGCCACGGCATAGGCAGCTGCGGCCAGCGCCGCGCCCCATGCCGCCGCCTGCGGCCGTGACCAGTACCGTCCCAGCAGCGGGCACAGCCACCACGACACGCGGCATAACAGTACGCCGAAGCCCGCCACCACACCCACGTGAAACCCGGAGATGGCGACCAGATGGGTCAGGCCCAGCGCGCGCAGGTGTTCCCAGTCGGCATCAGACAGGCCGCGGGTGTCGCCCAGGGCCAAGGCCTGCACGAACCGCGCGGCAGGATGTGCCACCTGCGTGGCGATGGCGTCACTGCTGCGCTCGCGCCAGGCCGGCAGGCCCTGCGCAGGCGCGTGCTCACGGGCAGCGCCCGGGTCGCGCACCGTGCCATTGCCGGAGATACCACGCAGCAATGCATGGCGTTCGCCATCGAAGCCGCCGGGATTGATCCGCGAGCGTGGCGCACGCACGCGCAACGACAACTGCCAATGCGCCCCTGCACGAACCGCATGGCGTCCGCCCTCGGCCCCGTGCGCTGACGATCCGCGCCACGGGTCGTTCCAGGTGATCTGCAGGCGCTTGCCACGCAACGCTGGCAACGTATCGGCCTCATCCACGTGCAACACGAAGCGCGTGTAGCCGGGCCCGCTCTGTGGAAGATCGGCCACCCGCCCTCGCACCTGCACATCCTGCGGCGGCGCGTCGGGTGGAAGCTGGTCGTGCAAGGCCCATTGCCCGTGCACTGTTGCCCATGCCAGGCCGAGCATGACTGCAGCCCAGGTGCGGCCTCGCCAGCGCAGCAGCCAGCCCGCGCCACCGGCAACCGCCATCGGCACGTTCAGCCACAGCGGCAGCAGCGCCGGCATCTGCACGCAGGCCAGCGCGCCCAGCACCAGGCCGGCGGCGCAGCCGGGGCCGAACAGGGCCGGCGCGGAACGTTCGGAAACCATGCCACCAGCCTGCCGCCGGGCGCGACAGGTTGCCTATCGGGATTTTCCCTGCGTGGCTGTCAGCGCCGGACGGTGCCGCGGTGGAAGTTGACCCGGAAGCTGGCACCACCGCCGGCGGCCTCGCCGACACTGACCGAGCCGCCGTGGTGCTGCACGATTTCCTTCACCAGATGCAGGCCCAGGCCACTGCCACTGCCCGCCGCGCGCAGGCGATGGAACGGCTCGAAGATCGCTTCACGATCGCTCACCGGAATACCGGCACCCTGATCGCTGACTTCCAGCAGGCCGCGCGTGTCCAGGCGCACGCAGATGGTGCCGCGCCCGCCGCCATGGACGATGGCGTTGTGCACCAGGTTGGCGATCACCCGGCCCAGCGCCAGGCTGTCGCCGTGGATCCACACCGGCATCTCAGGTGCATCCACTTCGAAGCCGTAGCCGGCACCGACCACCAGCGGCGCCAGATCGGCTGCCGCTTCACGCACCAGCAGCGCTAGATCCAGCCGCTGCAGTGCGCCGACATTGCGATCAAGTCGCTGCAGGTCAAGCAGGTGCTCGGCGACGTTGCCGAGCCGCGCCACGTCGGTCAGCAGCTGCGACTTCAGCTCGCCCTGCGGCAGCTGCGACAGGCGCGCCTGCACCACTGCAATCGGCACACGCAGCTCGTGCGCGGCATCGGCAAGGAACTTGTCACGCGCTGCATAGCCCTGCTGCACCTTGTCGATCGCGTCGTTGAAGGCTTCGACCAACGGCGCGACCTCGGTCGACACCAGCTGCGCATCCAGCCGCGCACCCGGCTGGCCGATATCCAGCTCCTTGGCCTGTTGCGCGGAGCGGCGCACGCCACGCATCGCGCGGTGGATCACGGTCGGCATCACCAGCAGCGTGACCACGATCAGCGGCAGGAAGAACCACAGGCCGATCAGGCGCAGCACCATCAGCGCGCCGTCCAGCAGCCCGCCCTTCGGTGCCCCGCCCACCATCACCGTGATGCGCCGTCCATCCTCGTTGCGGATCATCACCCGCGCCACATCCAGGTAGGGCGGCACCAGCGAACCGAGTTCGGTCGCGCCCAGCGTCGGCAACCGCGCCAGCAGCGGCGCGTGGATCGCCGGAATCGTGCCGCGCTCCAACCAGACCCCCTTGTCGTCGACTGCCGCGAACCAGAGGTTGCCGCCGGCACTGGCATCGAGCTTTTCCCAGCGTGCCTGGTCCAGCACCAGCCGGCCACCTTCGCTGTGCACCGCCTTGGCCACCGCCTCGGCCATGAACATGTCCATGCCCCAGGTGTCCTTGTCACCCCAGGTCAGGATCAACGCAACCACCGCGAACAGCACGGTAAAGGCCTGCGCCAGGAACAACCGCCAGGCCAGGCCCAGGGTGATGGAGCGGATCGGACGTGCCATCTCAGGCCTCCGCCAGCAGGTAGCCGACGCCGCGGATCACATGGATCTCCACGCCGGCCCCGGCCTGTTGCAGCGCCTTGCGCAGCTTGGAGATATGCGCGTCCAGTGCATTGGACTGGATCTCGTCATCGAAGCCGTACACTGCCGCCTCCAACGCGCTGCGGGTGACCGTGCGTCCCTGTCGCATCGCCAGCGCCTGCAGCACCAGCACCTGGCGCCGGGGCAGCGCCAACAGCTGGCCCTCCACCTGCGCCTGCAGCGATTCGAAGTCGAATTCCAGCCGGCCCAGATGCAGGCTTGGCGTCACCATCGCCGAGGGCCGGCGCGAGACCGCGCGGATCCGCGCCATCAGCTCCTCGATCGCCACCGGCTTCACCAGGTAGTCATCGGCACCGACATCCAGCCCCTCGACCTTGTCCGACAGCGTTCCCTTGGCCGTCAGCATGATCACCGCCAGGTTCGGGCGCAGCGCGCGCGCGGTGGCGACGAACGCCACGCCATCGCCATCGGGCAGCTGGCGGTCGAGCAGCATCAGCTGGTGCACCGGCTCGCGGAGCGCGATCGCGGCTTCGGCCAGGCTGCCGACCACGTCGGCGACCACGCCCTGCCGCTCCAGGCCCGATTGCAGGGCACGGGACAGATCGGGATCGTCTTCGACCAGGAGGATGCGCATCAGGGGCTCGGCTACCGGAAACGGTGCCGATCATAGTGCCTGGCGCCGGCTTTGGGCGCCTTCGCGTGCCGAATGCCAAGGCGCAATGTTCTGACAATGTTGTGGCCGCACCATGCACAGCCATCCCCCGCAAAGTGGCTGATCGATGCCGTCGCTGTCCCCGACCCTGCTGCGCCCGTTGCTGTTCTCCGCTGCCATCGGCCTCCCGTTGATCACCCACGCCGCCGACCGGAACCCGGGGGTGCAGGCCGGTATCAGTGCCGGCGCGACCTCAGGGGCCTACGCCCACTACGACGTCAAGCCGCTGGTCGTACCGTCCATTGCCTGGCAGGGCGAGCGCTTCTTCGCCAGCCCGGGCTCGCTGGGCATGTACCTTTACAAGCGCGAAGGCCTGCGCCTGTCGGCGGCGGTCACGCCCTACACGCTGCGCTTCAAGACCGACGACGTGAACGATCCTCAGCTGCGTCGCCTGCACAGCCGGCAGATGTCTGCCATGGCCGGCATCAATGGTGAATACAGCGCCGACTGGGGCATCGTCGAGGCCAGCGTGATGCGCGAGGTCACCGGCCACGGAGGTGGCATGGAATCGCGCCTGCATTACAGCTATCCGATCCAGGCCGGTCGCTTCACCTGGGTGCCCAAGGTCGGCGTGGTGCACTCCAGTGCGCGCCTGCTCGACTACTACTACGGCATCACCGACGAAGAAGCGCTGCGCTCGGGACTTGCCGCCTACAACCCGGGCAGCGCGACATCGCCGAGCCTGCAGATCGCGGTCAGCACGCCCCTGGGCACGAAGTGGCGCGCGACCGGCGTCGTCGCCAACCAGTGGTTCGGCGATGCCGTAGAGGACAGCCCGATGGCCCGTCGCGGCACGCAGACGTCGGCCTTCATTTCCCTGATGCGCTCGTTCTGATCGAGCGCCCGCAACGGACAAGGACCCCCCATGGCCTCCGTCTCCCCTGCTGCTGAAGCGCACGCGATCCTGCGTGCCCCGGACCTGGACAGCGCCGAGCGCGCCTACCTGGGGCTGCTGCCGGACCTGGAACACGTGAACGCGTTGACGCGCCGCGCACTTGTCCTTTCGCGTGCTGCCGATGCGGCACGCGGCTATGCGTTGTCGATGATGCTGGTGGGATTGCGCCTGCAGGAACTTGAGATGGGCGAAGCAACCGCAAAGGAACATCGCCAGGCCACCCTGCGCAGTCTGCGCCAGGCCTTCAGCGCCTGAGCGCAGGCCAGCAACGCTGCCGGTGCTGCAGGGCAGCGGGAAGACTCAACTGAACGTGGTCCACGCCAGCACGGCCGCCAGCAGGGCCACCCAGATCACCGCCTTGAAGGTACCCTCCAGCATGTTGCCGCCGAACAGCAGCTCAAGGATGGGATTGGGCCGGGAAACCGGAACGTGATCGCTCATGCGGCAGCTCCTTGCAGTGACGGCGCGATTGCGCGGTAGACCGAAGTCTACGCCTGCACGGCCCGGATTCATCGCCCCCCGGCCGTCTTTGGCGGCTCAATTCCGGCCTTCGTCGCAGACCGGCTGCAGCACCCCACATGTCATGCCAGCCTGCGCGCACTTTCCCGCTGGAGCACCGTGCCATGCCGATGCTTGCCCTGATGCTGCTGCTCTCCAGCCTGTTCGGCGCTGGCAACGAGCCCACTGAAGAGGCCCTTCGCAGCCAGATCCTGATTGCCGAAACCCAGCAGCCGGAAGCCGTACGACAGGATTGCGGTTCACCCTCCCTGCTGCTTTACCGGCTGCGCCAGGACCGGGTCCTGAGGCTGGCCAACCAGCCCCTGCAACGCGAACCCGCCGATGCCCAGCCCACGCGTGGTGCGACGGTTCGCGTTGCCCAGCTCTGGGAGCGCGTGGACGGCCACTGGAAGCTGCAGCGGATGATCAGTGTCGAAGATCTGGCCGTGCAACGCTGACCATGTGGAACCATGGTCGATGCCTAAAACGAAAAAAGCCGGCCCAGGGCCGGCTTCCATCGTGATCCACCGCTGCACCGGCAATGCCGGGAGCCAGGTGGTGGGCGGTACAGGGTTCGAACCTGTGACCCCTACCATGTCAAGGTAGTGCTCTACCGCTGAGCTAACCGCCCATCTTGTTCTTGCCGCCCGAAAGCTGGCCTTGCTACGTAAAAACCCGGCGCCAGGGCCGGGCTTTGCTGTTCACGACAGCCCCCTTCCGGAGACTTCGTGGTGGGCGGTACAGGGTTCGAACCTGTGACCCCTACCATGTCAAGGTAGTGCTCTACCGCTGAGCTAACCGCCCGTTTTTGCTTCTGAACGTCCGCGATTGCGTCGGTGCAGGCCGCGTATATTACGGATGCCGGCCGTGAAGCGCAACACTTTTGTGAAGAAGATGCTGCACTGCCGCGTTCAGCCCAGACTCGCCTCCTTCAGCTGCCGGATCTGATCACGCACGCGGGCGGCATCCTCGAACTCCAGGTTCTTGGCGTGCTGGTACATCTGCTGTTCCAGCGCCTTGAGACGGGACGCCAGCTGGGCCGGGCTGAGCGATCGATAGTCACTCCCCTCCTCGGCAACGCCGGGCCTGCCTCTGCCCTTGCCCTTCTTTGCTTCCTTCTCGGCGGCGTCCGAGCGCGCCCCTTCCAGCACGTCGACGATCGGGCGCGCCACCGAGCGCGGCACGATGCCGTGCTCCTCGTTGTACTCGACCTGTTTGGCGCGACGACGGTCGGTCTCATCGATCGCGGCCTGCATCGAACGGGTGATCTTGTCCGCATACAGGATCGCCTTGCCGCGCACGTTGCGCGCGGCACGGCCGATGGTCTGGATCAGCGAGCCGGTCGAGCGCAGGAAGCCCTCCTTGTCGGCATCCAGGATCGCCACCAGCGACACTTCCGGCATGTCCAGGCCTTCGCGCAGCAGATTGATGCCCACCAGCACGTCGAACTTGCCCAGGCGCAGGTCGCGGATGATCTCCACACGCTCGACCGTGTCCACGTCCGAGTGCAGGTAGCGCACGCGTATCCCGTGCTCGGTCAGGTACTCGGTGAGGTTCTCGGCCATGCGCTTGGTCAGCGTCGTGACCAGCACCCGGTCACCGGCCTTGATGCGCGCGTTGGCTTCGCTCATCAGGTCGTCGACCTGGGTCCCCACCGGGCGGATCTCCACCACCGGGTCGATCAGGCCGGTGGGACGTACGACCAGCTCGGTGATCTCGTCACCGGCCTCGCGGTACTCGTAGGGGCCCGGCGTGGCCGACACATAGATGCTGCGCGGGCAGCGCTCCTCCCACTCCTCGAAGCGCAGCGGCCGGTTGTCCAGCGCCGAGGGCAGCCGGAACCCGAATTCGACCAGCGTCTCCTTGCGCGAACGGTCGCCCTTGAACATGGCACCGATCTGCGGAATGGTCACGTGGGATTCGTCGATCACCAGCAGCGCGTCGGCCGGCAGGTAGTCGAACAGGGTCGGCGGCGGTTCGCCGGCATTCTTGCCGGTCAGGTGCCGGGAATAGTTCTCGATGCCGTTGCAGAAGCCGACTTCGGCCATCATTTCCAGGTCGAACTGGGTGCGCTGCGCCAGGCGCTGCGCTTCGACCAGCTTGTTCTGCGCGTACAGCTGCTCCAGCCGCTCCTTCAACTCGACCTTGATCGTCTCGATCGCTGCCAGCACACGCTCGCGCGTGGTGGCGTAGTGGGTCTTCGGGTAGACCGTGAAGCGCTGCATGTTGCGCAGCGTCTCGCCGGTGAGCGGGTCGAACAGGGTGATCTTCTCGACCTCGCCATCGAACAGTTCCAGACGCAGCGCTTCGCTGTCCGACTCGGCTGGGAACACGTCGATCACTTCACCACGCACGCGGAACGTACCGCGCTGCAGCTCGTACTCGTTGCGCGTGTACTGCAGCTGGGTGAGGTGGTTGATCAGGTCGCGCTGGTCGATGCGCTCGCCCTTGGACAGGATCAGGCGCAACGACAGGTAGTCTTCCGGCGCGCCCAGGCCGTAGATCGCCGATACCGTCGCCACCACGATCGCGTCCGGGCGCGACAGCAGGGTCTTGGTCGCCGCCAGTCGCATCTGCTCGATGTGCTCGTTGATCGAACTGTCCTTCTCGATGAAGGTGTCCGACGACGGCACGTAGGCTTCCGGCTGGTAGTAGTCGTAATAGCTGACGAAATACTCGACCGCGTTGTGCGGGAAGAACGCCTTGAACTCGCCATACAGCTGCGCCGCCAGCGTCTTGTTCGGCGCCATGATCAGCGTCGGCTTCTGCACGTTCTGGATGACGTTGGCGATGGTGTAGGTCTTGCCCGAACCGGTGACGCCCAGCAGGGTCTGCTTGGCGATGCCCGCTTCGAAGTTGCTGGTCAGCTTTGCGATGGCATCAGGCTGGTCGCCCGCCGGCGAATACGGCGAGACGAGTTCAAAACGGTCGCTCATGGTGTTGCCAGTTCCCGGGAAGGGTGAGTATACGGGGCAAGCGGTGACGGCCAGCTGAGGGGTTTCCGGGCGGGCAGCCGCGGCGTTGACCGATGGTGAATGCGCGAGCACAGAACGAGGCTGGAGGCATGTCCCTTCGTCTTCGCCCTGCCCGGCTCCACCGCGGCCTCCATCTGATCGAGCTGCTGATCGCTGTCATGGTGCTGTCGGTCCTGCTGGCTTTGGCGTGGGGCCCCTGGCAACGCACGCTGCGGCACTTCCAGGCGGAAACGCTGCGCGCCGAACTGGTCGCCAGCCTGTCGATGGCACGCAACGCCGCCATCACCGAACGCCGCCGCGTGACGGTCTGCGGTTCGTCGGATGGCCTGAGGTGTGACCAGGCATGGAGCCAGGGCTGGCGGGTGCAGGTCGAACCGGCCAACAGCGCGACCGGCGCCGCAAGGGAACTCCGCGTACACAGGGCACGCCGGCGTCATGTCGACCTGCGCACCAGCGATCATCGGCCCGACATACGGTTCCGGCCCGACGGCCGCAATGCAGGCACCAACCAGTCCATCGTGCTGTGCATGAATGGACAGGAGCACAGCCGCGTCATCATCAGCGTCCCGGGACGGGTCAGGAGCCAGCGCCCGCGCACTCCCAACCCGTGCTGAAAACTGAAATGCCATCGCGGAAACGAAAAAAGCCGCGATTTCTCGCGGCTTTTTCGAATCTGGCGCCCGAAGTTGGACTCGAACCAACGACCCCCTGATTAACAGTCAAGTGCTCTAACCGGCTGAGCTATTCGGGCGGGGTGCGCATTTTAGCCAGCGTTCGCAGGGGAGTGCAAGCCTTTTCTGCAATGTGGCGAAACGGCCCGCCCTTCACCAGCATCCGGGGCCCTTGCTGGCATTCGGCGTCTTTCGTCCGGCCTGATCAACGGTCAATGTGCCGCAGTCGTCCTTATTCTGGATCTCTGTCGGCGCCGCCTGCAGGGTGAAAGTAGTGCCATTCGGCGTCCCCACGTAGGAGAGCGTATATCGAGCGGTGCCGTCACGCGGTGATTGCGAGAACGGCAGCGTCATGCCCGCGTAGGTGTTCTCCACGGTATGCCGCCGCTCCAGCATCTGCGCCAGCTCGACCAGATCGGCCTTGGCCTGGGCACGATTGGCCTTGCGCACATAGGCCTGGTAGGAAGGCAACGCGATGGCAGCGAGAATGGCAACCACGGCCACGGTGATCATCAGCTCGATCAGGGTGAAGCCGGCGGCGGTTCGACGCCTGCTGTACACATGCATGGGCAACCTCGATATCGGATTCATCAACGGATCTGCCGCCACGATTGCCGCCCGCAGGGCCGAGGCATGTAAAGCGGATCGGCGCCGGCCGCACGCAGCACGAACGTACACTGGCTGGCCTGCAGCATCTTGTCGACCGTGCACCCCGTGTCGCCAGGTTTGCACGGCGTAAGCTTGGGCACAAAGATGTTGGTGTCCTTCACTGGCGGCCCTTGGCTGAGGTCACCCTTCTTGGTCAGGGCGACACCACCGCAGTTGCCGGTGCACAGCGCTTCTCCGCCGATGGTTGGGCTCAGGCCGGACATCTGGCCGCCACCGGTCAGCAGATTGAGACCGTACAGCCAGTTCACGCCACCGCCGCTGCCGCAAATGGCGGTACCCGGCACATAGGACGTGAAGAACACGATGCCGTTCTGCACACGGGGGTTGCCGACGAAGCGTTCGCCTTCGACTGCCGATCCGGCCTGCAGGTCGACATACCAGCCGCGGGCCGAACCGTAGTTCACCGCCTTGCGGGTGACATCACGCAATTGATAGCCGCTGGCCGATGTACCGGTAGTGATCACCTGCTGTACCAGGTTGTCGCGCGTACCAACCGCACTGGCGAGGTTGTCCCAGATGCCATACAGCGACTGCACTGGCGAGGTGCTGCTGACCGCATTGTCATCGGCGGCGAAGTACTGCCCGGTACCGAAGAACAGACTGATACCGCCGCCCGGACCCGTGCTGATCTCGATGCCGCTCATGATCGGCTGCGGGCTGTTGTTGCGCGTAGCGGTGAACAGCGGAGTTCCAGACAGGGCGATGTTCCAATTGGTCGGATCGGTGCTGGAAAGATCAAATTTCCAGATATTGCCCTGCATGTCACCGCCATACACAGTGTCGGTGATGCCGTCATTGTTCTTCAACGCCACCGTGGCAATGTTGATCAGGCCATTGCGTGCCGCGTACTTCGCACCTACCGGTGAAAGCCGCTTGAGCACCTTGCCGGTCTGGATATCGACCACGAACAGCGCTGCCTTGCCGCTGGTGGAATTGACACCATTACCGAAGATCGCGACGAACCGCGGCGCTGCATTGGCGTCAGCACCCTTCACCGCCACCACGGCCGGCTTTCCCAGCACGAACCCGAGATCCGATTCCGTCTTGCCCGAGACTTCCCACAACACACTCGATGCACCGAACGAGGTCGGATCGCTGACATTCAGCGCGAACACGGAGCCATTGCCTACGCTCGCCGCATTGGGCGCCTTGCTGGAGCCACCACCACCTGTAGTGCCCACCAGCACCGTGTTCCAGGCATCCCCGTAGTAGACGTCGGACGACGTCAGTGGGCCATCCACATAGTAGCGATGCCCATACTTGGGATTGGCCAGCTCAGCGATGTGCTGCATCGCAGCCGAGGGAATGAAGGCCAGTTCTTCGGTACCGCCAGATGCCCCATTCGAACCGTTGAAACCATGCACCATGCCGTCATTGGCGCCAACATAGATCATCGTCGGCGGCCCCGAGGTCGCACGCTTCGCTTTCAGGAAGGCATCATAAGACGTGCCCAGCGTCGCCTTCCACTTGACTGTCGACTGCCTCGCCCAACTTGCATAGCCGAAGTCATCCGTTTTGGAGACGATCTCGGTTGTGGAATTGACGATGTCACCCAACGGCGATGTGCGCGAACGCAGGCCACTCACCGCTGCACCCCGCAGATAGTTGACCAGATTGGTCGAGGTCATCTTGCCGAACCAGGCAGGAATCGAGTCGCTGAATCCCAATGCCGACAGTTTCGCCCGCTCATCGGTGCCCGGCAGATTGGTGGCCAGGAACTCGGTCGCATTGACCGGGGTCACCGTGCCATCGGATGCAGTACTGGTAGGGGACGTCGCCATGTAGATGCGGCGCGTGGCACTGCCGATGCTGCTGGACGCCTTCCACAGCACGGCACCATCCGCACCCTGGCCGTCGACCTGGGTGGCAATGACATCACCGGTCCAGTCCACGGTGCCAGAGGGCACACTGTAATGGGACGATACGGTGAAAGAGTTGGTCGAAATGCGCGCGCCACTGCCGCTGCCACCGACCGGCGCATCACCTTCCGCTGCACTGTTGAAGATCGCCTCCAGCGCCTCCTTCAGCTTGGTCGGATTGCGTGCCAGGAAGTAGTTGTCCGGCACCCCTGGCTTCTTGCTGTCCCACTTCTTACCGGCCGGGACACCGTACTTGGCGGCATACCACAGCGGGCTCTGCAGCTGGCCCGCCGCAGTGGTAGAGGCCTTGTACTTGATGACCACCGGCTTTTGCCAATCGTCGCGGAAGTTGTTTGAGCTGGTCAGCACAGAGCCATTGCTGTTGCCCGGACGCAGCGCCAGACGCTGCACGGTGCTGGAGGCATTCGAGCCGGTGATCGTGTAGCCGGTCAACATCGCGTTGCCAGCGTAGGCCGACAGGTTCTCAATGCGGACGAGTACTTCATCCTCTTCAACCTTGCCAGCCAGAGTCGTACCGATCCAACTCTCCACTCTATTCTTTACTACGGTTGTGTAGTTGCACAGCCGCGTATTGCCCGCAGCACTGTTGCTCACCTTCGCATCAGCACGCCAGCAGATGTCATTGAAATCCCCGGTATCATTGCACGCCGCGCCCACGCAGTAGCTCAGCATGGCAACGACGTCGTTGTCATGGTCATTGCCCCACAGGGAGTCTTCCCACACCAGCGAGAAGCTGCCGGACTTTGCATCTGTCCGGTAGGGACGGCCATAGACCAGCTTCCCGCCGGTGTCGTTGGCCTGCTTGGTGCCAATGCCGACCGAGCCCAGGAAGCAGCTGCGCCAGCCAGCACTTGTTGCAGTTGCGCCGCCGGTGTTGTTCGCCTGGCAGAGCGGGGCCAGTCCGATCTTGCTGTTGCCCACCGCAATTTCGAACTGCGGGAGATTTTCCGCCATGGCAACGGCGTAGGTGGTGGCGGTGACCTTGTACGTGCTTGGCTTGTTCTGCACGTTGGGACGCAGATCGGTCTCCGCGGCCGCCTTGGCCAGCCCCGCCATCAGGAAGCTGCCTTCCATGGAGGGAATGTCCGGGCAGATGCCGCGCGCCTTGCTGAGGCTACCGATTGTCTGGCCCTGGCAGATATCACTGTGGGTATCAAGCGAAGCACCGCGCGGTGTATCACCCACGCGACCGATCATGTAGCTCTTGCCGGCGATTCCTTCGGCCGTGCCGACTGCATCCGTCGCGGACACCGCAGACGCAAGGCCGGTCACGGAACCGACGTTGTCGCTGTCAAAGGACGGCAGGCCCGACGATAGCACCAGGATATTGCAGGTCGCGCAATAGGAGTTGCCACCCTCTGCAGGCAGGCGATAGGGATCCTTCCAGCTGATATTGGTCGGCAGGCCGCTGAGATCTCCGCTGTCGCTATAGACCTTGGAACCCGCAGTGATGTAGCGCAGCGCTTCAGCATACATTTCCGCCAACGGATTGCCCCAGGCACTGCACTTCTGGCCTCCGGTCCCCGGATCGGTCAGATTGCCATTTCCCTTCTGGTCCTGGCGATTGAGAATGCCGTAGGTGTTGCAGTCATTCCAGTTGTTGGACCAGTTCCAGTTGTCCAGACGGAAGCTTGAAATCGCGTTGATCACGCCCTCATCGTCGGCCTTGGCGTTTCCCGTCAGATTCAGGTAGCAGAACTGCCCCGTAGACAGGTCGATTTCATCGCCCGTGCCGCAGAACTTCGTACCATTGCCCGCGATCTTGCCGATGTTCCGGCGCAGGACGCCACCATCTCGTGGATTGGCGTAGGTTCCCGTGACAAGTCCAAAGCGCAGGCGCCCGCTTTCACCGTAGGTCTGCAGCAACCCGGCCGGCTTGAAACGGTCGGTGATGCCATCGTTGTATTTGCGGCAGAAACTCTCACGCACCGTTGAACTGGCATCACACACCTCGACACGTACGGTGTAGTCCGGGACCGAGGTCGAGCGGGGAATGTCTGCGTAGCCATCGGCGTTGCTGGCTCGTCCGGTATCGCACTGATTGCTGGCAGTCGATGCCCACTCGGTAAATGAACCTTCTGCCACGCGCATCAAAGGCGCACCTTTATCCGAACGCGTTACGCTGCAGAAGCTGAAAGCCGTCCCGCTTCCAGGAAGGTTGGCGAACTCGCGAAGATTCGATCCACTGTAGACCTTGACCCACGCATGCAGATCGCTGGGGATCGGCGCCCGCTCCAACACCGTCTTTTCCTTCGTATCGGTGAAGCGCTGGCCGCCGTACAGAACGTAGCGCATCACATCCAGGCGACTCATCGTCACCCAGTTGAGGAAGTTGCCCGACCACGCGCCGCTGCAGCTGTGCTTGTTGGCGCCCTTTGCCTCTGCACTGGCCTTGAAGACACCACTGTTGTACGAGTAGCAGAGGTTGTAGTCGAAGTAGCCTGAGTAATCGAACTTGTCCTGGTAAGTGGTATCCAGCACCCCATCCCCGTCAAGGTCGCTGTAATCGCTGTACGCCTTGTTGAACAGCTGCTCGTCGCGCGACATCACCATCATCATCAATGGCGGCTGGCTCTGCTTGCTGTACAGCGGCTCCTGCGCGATGTCGTAGTCACCAAGCGCGGCCTGCAGCGGAATGATCAACGCGGCAAGACCGGCAAGCGCAGCAACACCCACACCGGCCCGCAGCCAGGTGGAGGAACGAAGTCGAAGGAAACGGCGCTCGCTGTTCATGGGATGAAGATCGTGTCGATGACCGCACTGGCGGACGCATTGGAGGGATCGTCACTGGCAAGCGCCGTGACCTGGTAGATGTTCCCGGTTTCTTCGTTCTGTCGGCCGCCGGTGCGCCGGCTGGACGCTGCAAAGCACTTGTCGATGCGACGCGTGTAGGTGGACTTGGTCTCACTGAGACCATCGGCCCACGTCTGCGGATCGTAGGAGGGACTGCATTCCTCCTGGTTGGCCTTGAAGATGCCCCCGTCAGCCAGTGCCTTCTCGATGGATTTCTCGGTTTGCCGGGCGTCGGCCTCAGCGTTCTGGAATGCAACGTTGCTGCGCAGATAATTAGCGGCCATGCGTTCCTGCATGCTCGTGACCTGCATGCCGGCGATGCCCAGCAGGGCCATCAGCACCAGCATGATCAGCACGACATACAGCACCGCGCCGCGCTGGGAGCGCGGTGAATGCAGAGAGTGGCGGCGGGCGGGATGGGTACGCATGGTGGCCTCAGTTGCCATACAGGCGATTGCGCAGAGCGATCGTGCTCTGGTAGGCGGCGCGCATGCGGCCGTCAGAGGGCGCGGTATAGGTCACGCCGAGCGCGCTCAGCGGCGCACTCGAACTGGCCTGGACAGATGCAGCCGGGTCCGGGCTGGATACCACCAGCCCCAACTGCACCGTGCCCACACGCTGCCAGCCGCGCGAGGCCGGCACGATGGAGGCCTGAACATCGGTCGCGGTACCCTGGCGATCGATGTAGCCGGTCGGCGACACCGTGCTCAGACCGTGATCCTGGCCGTACAGAAGCTGCATGTTCTCCACGCCTTCGACCAGCGCCTCTGCCGGTCCCGCCACCAGGGCAGCACCGGGCTTGGCGGTGAATCGAAGGCGATACAGCGAGGATTGCTTGGTCGTAGCGTCGTAGCCCACGTACAGGATGGACGTCTCGGCGCGATACAGCACCGCCTGGCCGGGCTCGTAGTTGCGGGCGATGGCCACATCGTTGTTGGGTGCGGTACCCACCGTCACGGTGCCAGCCTTTGCATCGATCGCACGAGCCTGGAAGACCGTGGCGGAAATGCAGTCGGCCACACCGAACAGCCCCGGGTCGGTAACTCCGCTATCAAGCACGGCAAGACGTTTTGGATCAAAGCTGAAAACCGGCTGGGCAACCGTACCGGCTACCGCCGTGACCGGCACACCGGTGGGCACCAGATAGCGCAGAGCGACGATATCGCTGCCGTCGACCCGGTTCTTGATGGCCGCGGCGAACTCACTCGGCAACGCCGGCGAGTACTTGCTGCCGCCCGTTGACGGCGTTGCCGCCAACGTCACCGCGTCGCCCGGCTTGGTATCCGTTGCTTCGTAGCCCTGGATCGACCGCGCGAAGTCCAGCGCGGGGTGGCCTCCCGCAGCGAAGGTGGTTGCCAAGGTGCCCTGCGGATCATGCGCCTGATCGTTCACGCAGCCGAAGTGTCCCGCCATGCGCAGTTCGCGTTGCAGGGAATCCATCGCGAAACGGCTGTTCTCCTGGACCCGCGCCAGCCCTTCAGACAACTGGTAGGCCGTGCGTGAAGCGGCGAACACCTGGACCACGCCCAGCATGATGATCAGGCCGATGGTCAGGGCGATCATCAACTCGATCAACGACAGGCCACTCATCGTTTGGCGGGAGCGCATTCTGGTCATCACAGCAGGCTCTCCGCAGCAAAGGTGGTGTCAGCCTTCGAATCGGGATTCCAACGCTCATCGCCCCAACTGACCGACACCCGTACCCGGCCGTCATTGACGGTTACCGTTCCGGATGCCGAGTCACCCAGTGCACGGCCCAGGCGGCAGCGCCAGTCGCGGGTGAAGTCATCCTTGCCGATATCCTTGCCAATGGACGGCGCGCAGTCACCCTTGCCGGTGGTAGCAGCATAGGTACCGGCATAGCTGAGCGCGTTGATCCGGTTGGCCCGGATCTGATCAAGCAGCTCGTACCCCAGGTTGGTGGCCTGGGTGCGGTAGTTCGCGCTCTGGACAAACCGTACATTCATCGTCTGCAGTAGCGCGAAGCCAAGCAGGCCAATACCCATCACCAGGATCGCGATCATGACCTCGATCAGGGTGAAACCTCCCTGCGCCATACGGTGCGGCTGGAAGCCGATCTTTCTCATGAGCAACTCTCCTTCAACAGCCGGACCTGTCCCGTAGGCGATATACGCAGCGTTCGCTGCAGGGGCTGGTCGCCACACTTCTCAGGGCGCAGTGTCACATCCACTTCCGCGTTGGCGCGATTGCGGCCACGGCCATCGAAGCCGATGGTCAACGTTTCGGTTGCGGACTTCATGGTTGGGCGACCTTCGCTGTAGCGCAGCACGTTCTCACCGGAATCAAGCGACCCGTTCCCGTTGCGATCCTCCCAGACCATCCAGCCGTCGGCCCAGCTGCTGCCATCACACTCTTTGCCTGCGGTGGATGCGCATACAGCCCCACCACGCGTGTTCTTTATCGCCTCGGAACGGGCAAGTGCCAGCGACGCGATCAGTTCGTTGGTCGTCGTGGCCACACGATTTGAGCGGATCGTACTTTGGAAGCTGGGATACGCGATGGTGCTCAGGATCGCCAGGACGGCAACCGTGACCATCAACTCAACCAGCGTAAAGCCGTTTTGCCGGCGCAAAGACATTGGACGCTCCCCAGCGTGTTGATGGCCACGATGGGCCATCGCCCTGCCCCCGGCAAGCGGCGGCAGGATGAACGGTCAATCCGGGGCGACGGGCGTCAAAGCCTTGACGACCCGCCCTCCCCTGCCTGTGCCGGCGCGATCCCCATCGCGCCGGCGCAGGCTCAGGCCAGCACCTGGTAGCAGGGCTGGTATTCGCCGGAGATCTTCATCCGGCGCTGTTCGACGAAGGCACGCAGCAGCCCGTCCAGGGCCTGCATCATGTCCGGGTCGCCATGGATCTGGAACGGCCCGAACTGCTCGATGCGGCGCATGCCGTCTTCCTTCACGTTGCCGGCCACGATGCCCGAGAACGCCCGGCGCAGGTCGGCCGCCAGCGCGTGCGGGGCACGCCCGTGGTGCAGGTCCAGCGCGGCCATCGCCTCGTGGGTCGGCACGAACGGCTGCTGGTACTCCCACGGAATCTCGATCGACCAGTTGAAGAAGAACGAGTCCTTCTGCGCCAGGCGGTGCTCGCGCACGCGCTTGATGCCGTTGGCCATTTTCTTTGCCACCGCCACCGGGTCGCCGATGACGATCTCGTAGCGCTCGGCGGCCGCATCACCCAGGGTCAGGCGGATGAACCGGTCGATCTGCTCGAAGTACGGAGCCGCCACCGTCGGGCCGGTCAGGATCAGCGGGAACGGCAGGTCCTTGTTTTCCTCGCGCAGCAGGATGCCGAGCAGGTACAGGATTTCCTCGGCGGTGCCGACACCACCGGCGAACACGATGATGCCGTGGCCGATGCGGACGAAGGCCTCCAGGCGCTTCTCGATGTCCGGCATGATCACCAGGTGGTTGACGATCGGATTCGGCGACTCAGCCGCGATGATGCCCGGCTCGGTCAGGCCGATGTAACGCGTCACGGTACGGCGCTGCTTGGCATGGGCAATGGTGGCGCCCTTCATCGGGCCCTTCATCGCGCCCGGACCGCAGCCGGTGCAGATGTCCAGGCCGCGCAGGCCCAGCTCATAGCCCACCTGCTTGGTGTACAGGTACTCGTCGCGCGAGATCGAGTGGCCGCCCCAGCAGACGACCAGATTCGGGTCACCCGGGTTCAGGATGCGCGCGTTGCGCAGCAGGCCGAACACCGCATTGGTGATGCCCTCGGACGACTCCAGCTCGGCCGCGTAGGCCGGGCCCATCTCGATGGCCATGTAGGCCAGGTCACGCACCACCGCGAACAACAGTTCGGCGACGCCGCGGATGATCTCGCCGTCGACGAAAGCCATCGCCGGTGCATTGACCAGGTCGATGCGCACGCCGCGATCCTGCTGCGCCACCTGGATGTCGAAATCGGGATACAGATCGCGCGCCGCGCGCGGATCGTCAGAAGCACTGCCGCTGGTCAGCACGGCCAGCGCGCAGCGGCGCAGCAGCTCGTGCATGCCGCCGGCGGAGGCATCGCGCAGGCGGGCCACTTCGGCCCGCGACAGCACATCCAGCCCACCGCGCGGGTAGATCCGCGCGTCCTGCACCGGCAGTGCACGGGCTGATTTTTCGTTCGTGGTCATGTCCAATTTTTCGCTTCCTTCAAGGTTTCCGACTGTACTGCCGCCCCCTTAAAAAGCAAAACGGCCGGGAAGCCCGACCGTTGGATGTGTGCTTCCCGCGTTCGCCTCTCCGGGACCGCATCGGCGGCGTTGGCACCGCGCACATTTCCGGATGCTACGCCGATGCCAGGTGACCTGCAAGGACTTTCGCCTGAACGGAAAACGGCCGGGTTTCCCCGGCCGTTTTCACTTACTGCTTCAAGCTCTGATGGATCAGAACTTGTACTTCACGGTCAGCTGCATCGACCAGCGCGACACAGCGGTGTTGCCCTTGTCGTTGTTGTTTTCCTGGACCGAGGAATCGTCCGCACCGGTGAACGAGTACACGTACTTGCCGGTGGCCGGATCGATACCCGCGAAGTTGCCCACGCGACGGGTGGCATAGAAGCCGTAGTCGTCGATCAGGCCCCACTTCTTGTTGAGCAGGTTGCCGACATTCATGATGTCCAGCGCGATCTCACCCTTGTGGGTCTTCGCGAAGCCCGGGAACTCCTGGCTGATGCGGACATCGAAGCTGTTGACCCACTTGGCGCGGTGCTGGTTGGCCGGCACCGTGCTGCCACGATAGGCATCGAGTTCCGGGTTCTGCGCCAGCCAGTCGAAGAACTTCTTCTCCATGTCCACGCCGCCCACGAACAGCACGTCACCCGGGCCCTTCGGCACGTAGAACAGGTCGTTGCCGATTGCGCTGTCACCGTTGGCATCGTTGTAGAACACGTAGCTGTACGGACGGCCCGAACGGCCTTCATAGAACAGGCCGACGCGGGTGGCGTTGTCACCGAAGAAGTTGTGCTTCCACTCCAGAGTACCGGTGATACGGTCCTTGATCGCATAGCGCGAGTTGTACGCGATGTTCTCGTTGGCGTTCAGGATCTGGGTGTTGTTCCAGTTCGAGGTGTTCTGCGAGCTGGTCAGCGGGCTCACTTCCTTCGACTGGGTGTAGGTGTAACCCAGCGACCAGCCCCAGTTCTCGGTCAGCGGCTTGGCCAGCGAGAAGGTCGCCTGGCTGCCACGGCCCTTGTTGGTGTTGCGCAGGAGCAGCACGTCGCCGATGTTGTTCGGGCGGTAGTTGCGGTTCAGCACGCCATTGGTGCCGTTCTCCATGCCCAGATTGTCACCGGTGCGGTTGTCGATCTTGCTGTTGGCCTGGTTCAGGCCCTTGTCGTTCCAGTAGATCTCACGACCGTCCTGTGCGGACACGTAGGTCGGGCCATTGCCCTTGCCATCGGTCAGGTCCAGACGCTCGAAGTACAGGCCATCCTTGACCTTGGTGAACAGCAGTTCGGCCGACGCCACGATGCCGTACCACGGCAGCTCGTGATCGAACGCCAGGTTGGCCTTCCACACCGACGGCAGGCGGGTGCCCGGGTTGATGATGTCGACGTTCTGGCGCGCAACGATACGCGACGGGTCCGGAATGAACGGATTATCGGCATCGACGCTGAAGCCACCCGGATTACCCGGAACGTTGTACTCGACGTAGTTCAGGCCGGTGTTCTGGTAGGCACCTGCCAGCCACACGTTCGGGGCGGCGCCGCCGAACAGGCCCACGCCGCCGCGCAGCTGGGTCGGGCGATCGCTGTCGAAGGTGTAGTTGAAGCCAACGCGCGGCTGGATCAGGCTCTTGTCCACCAGCTTGGTGTTGTCATAGCCGTAACGGGACTGGATGTCCGCGTTGTACTTGGTCTGGCTGGTGAAGTCCGGGATGTCCACGCGGACACCGAACATCAGGCTCAGGTTGTAGTTGATCGCCCAGGTGTCCTGGATGAACAGACCGGTGTTCTTCAGGTGGAACTTGGCCGGAATGTCATCCAGGCTGCCGCCCGGACGCGGAACGCGCAGCTGGTAGCCGTTCGCGGTGCCCTTCAGGAACGAGGCCAGGTCACGGAAGTCATACGCGCCGTACAGGTTGCGGCCGTAGAAGTTCATCAGGTCGTTGTCGGTGTAATCGAAACCGAACTTGATGGTGTGGTCACCGACGTACCAGGTACCGGCACCGAAGGCGCTCAGTTCCTTCGACTCGACCAGGTTGGTGTGGGTGTTCTGCTCGGTACCCAGGTACAGCGAGTTGTTGCCGAAGCGGACGCGCATCTGCGGCAGGTGCGAAGCCGCAACACGGTTGGACGAGTAGTCCTTGTGCGAAACCTTGAACTCGGTCGAGAAGTTCTCGGACCAGTCGCTGAACAGTTCACCCATCCAGGTTTCGTATTCGGTCGGCTGGGTGTACCAGAAGTCGCTCAGCGACAGCGCGCTGCTGCTGACCTGCGGGAAGCGGACGACGTCCTGCTTCATCTTGTTGTAGCGCAGGGCTGCACGATGGTTCTCGTTGATGTTCCAGTCCAGCTTGACCGCGTACTCTTCGATCTCGGTCTTGTTGTTCAGGTCGCTGACGCTACCCACCGGATGACCCAGTTCCGCCATGCGCTTCTGCACGGCCGAGATGTCGGCGTCGCTGATGCCACCCTTCGCCGGATCCTTGTTGTACGGGCTTTCGCTCAGGCTGACGCCGCCGCCGCTGCGCTCATACTTTTCGTAGTTGGTGAAGAAGAACAGCTTGTCCTTGACGATCGGGCCGCCGAAGGTCATGCCGTAGGTCTTCTCGTCCTTGAAGCCGTTGAAGTCCGTACGATCACCTTCCAGGCGCGAGCGGACCATGTCCTTGTCGCGGTACGAACCGTACACGGTGCCATGGAATTCGTTGGTACCCGACTTGGTCACTGCGTTGATCACCGCACCGGTGCCACCAGCGATGGTGGTGTCGTAGTTGGCCAGGTCGATGTTGATTTCCTGGATGGCGTCCATCGACACCGGCTGACGCTCGGTCGGCAGGTTGTTGGAGCCCAGGCCGAACGGGTCGGAGGCACTGATGCCGTCGATGCGGATGGCGTTGTAACGGGTGTTCTGGCCACCGGCCGAGATCGCACCGTCAGCCTTGCTGACCTGCGAGATGCGCGGGTCCAGGCGGATGTAGTCCTGGATGTTGCGGTTGGCCGACGGCAGCGCGTCCATCGTTTCGCGGGTCACGTTGGTGCCGGTACCCATCTTGGTGGCGCTGAACAGGTCCAGGCCGCCGGCGGTGGCGACAACGTTCACGGCGTCCAGGTTGGTGGCAGCCAGGTCACCGCCCAGGTTGGCATTGACCGTGTTGACCTGGTTCAGGTTCAGGTAGACACCTTCTTCGGTCTTGGTGCCTTCACCGGACTTGGTGATGGTGATGGTGTACGGGCCACCCACGCGCAGGCCGCGCGCGTTGTAGCGACCCGACGCATCGGTGGTGGCACGCGAAACGGTGCCCGACTCGGTGTGGGTGATGGTGACTTCAGCACCAGCAACAGGCTGGCCTGCGGCGGACATCACCTGGCCGCCGACACCGGCAGAGGTGCTCTGGGCGAAGGCGGGAGCGGCGGCGAGCGCAGCCACGAGACCAAGGGTGAGCTTGGACATCCGGAGTGGGTGGGTCATTTTTCGGTAGCCTCGATGCGAGTTGGCGATGGCGGAAAAAAAAGCGCATCCAAACAGCCCTGCGGGTGGCTGGTCGGACATTTATCTGGGGTTCCCTACCGCTTGGCTGAAGGAAGCCACAACGGTTAACACTAGATTAACACGCTACGCCATCAATGTGACGGTTGTGCGACAAACGGCACCGGATCGCAACGCAATCGTGACGGGTTCTTCACTCCGCCTTTCCCAGGGATTTACTCGCCGGGGGGCGCCTCGCTGGCATCGAGAATCTGGCCGCGCCAGGTAGCGCCAGCACCGGACAACAGGGTCACGGCCGCAGCGGCGGCGGCCTCCGGGCCTTGCGCGGCCGGGTCCTGGTCTACGGAATAGGCCCGGGCCCGCAAGGCCGTGCGCAGCGGGCCGGGGTACAGGCCACTCACCCTTACCGGGCTGCGGCCGAGCTCGTCGTGCAGGCTGGCGATCAGGCCACGCAGGCCGTGCTGGGCCACACCGTAACCGCCCCAGTAGGCCTGACCGACCCGTTCAGGGGCATCGACCGCAAACACCAGCGCCGCATCTTCGCGCTGCCGCAGCAGCGGCAGGCAGGCCTGGGCCAGCCAGGCGGGCGCAGTCAGGGTGACGTGCACCGCGCGGGCGAAACTCGCTGGGTCTGCCAGCTCAAACGGGGTCAGGCCCGGGAAGTGAGCGGCACAGACCAGCAGGCCATCCAGGCGCCCCAGCTCGCGCTGCAGGGCCTGGGCCAGCTCGGCATAGTCGTCGGGGCCCGCGCCTTCCAGGTCCAGCGGATACAGCAGCGGCTCCGGGCCGACCGCCTGCACCTGGGCGTAGACACGGTCCAGGCGGCGAGGCTTGCGGCCCAGCAGAACCACGGTGGCCCCGGCGGCCGCAGCAGCCACTGCCGCCGCACTACCCAATCCGCCACCGGCACCGGCGACCAGCACCACGCGATCCTGCAACGGGCGGCCATCGAGCGCCCCGTCGGTCGGTGACGTCGATGGCCGGGCACTCATCCCTGGGTCGCCTCTTCGACGATGCGCTTGAGCTCGCCGGCTTCGAACAGCTCCAGCACGATGTCACAGCCGCCAATCAACTCACCGTTGATGAACAGCTGCGGGAAAGTCGGCAGGTTGGAAAAGCGCGGCAGGTTGGCGCGGATCTCGGGCTCTTCCAGCACGTTGACGGTGCGCAGGGTGACTGCGCCGGCCGCCATCAACGCCTGTACGGCGCGGCTGGAGAAGCCGCACATCGGGTATTGCGGGGTGCCCTTCATGAACAGCACGAGCGGGTAACGATCGACCTCGGCCTGGATTTGCTGCATTACCGCCACAACCACACTCCTTGCTTCGCCGGACAAACCGACCGTGATGGTCGGCTAGACTGCCCACGGTAGCCGCCATTGTAAGCGGATGGAACCGGCTGCCGCCGCCCCCTGGCCACGAACCTGTCCATGCCTGTCGAATTGCCCGCCCTGCCCTATCTTCCCGGCTCCCTGCAGCCGCACCTGTCCGCACAGACCGTGGAACTGCATCACGGCCGCCACCATCGCGCCTATGTGGATGCCGTCAACGCCGGCATTCTCGGCACCGAGTGGGAGGAAGCGTCGCTGGAGGAGATCGTCCGCCACGCCCAGGGCACGCTGTTCGATGCCGCCGCCCAGGCCTGGAACCATGCCTTCTACTGGCAGTGCCTGCGCCCGCGCGGCGGCGGTGAGCCGCAGGGGCGACTGGGCGAACTGGTCAAGCGCCAGTTCGGCGACGTGCAGCGCCTGCGCGAGGAATTCAACCGCACCGCGCTGGGCCTGTTCGGCTCCGGCTGGGTCTGGCTGGTGCAGCATCCGGGCGGGCAGCTGGGCCTGCAGGCCACCCGCAATGCAGGCACGCCATTGACCGGTGAAAGCACCCCGCTGCTGTGCTGCGACGTCTGGGAGCACGCTTACTACACCGACTACCAGAACGATCGCGCGCGGTATCTGGACGCGTTCTGGCAGATGGTCAACTGGGAATTTGCCGAAAGCCAGCTGCGCTGAGCCCTGTAGAGCCGAGCCCACGCCCGGCTGCTGTCCGGCCAGCCGAGCATGGGCTCGGCTCTACAGATCAGGCATCACGCGCTCTCGTGCGCGGCCACGGCGTCCATCACCCGCGCCGAGTACACCAGCGCCGCACCGGCGTTCAGCGACACCGCCACACCGAGCGCCTCGGCGATCTCCTCGCGGCTGGCGCCGTGCTTCAGCGCGGCATCCACGTGCACGGTGATGCAGCCGTCGCAGCGGGTGGTCACGGCCACCGCCAGCGCGATCAGCTCGCGGGTCTTGGCATCGAGGTGGTTGGTCTGGGCACCGGCGTTGGCCAGCGTGGCATAGCCCTTGACCGTGTCCGGCGAGAGCTTGCCGATCTCGCCGATACGACCCTTAAGCTCCTTGCGGTAGGCATTCCAGTCGAGCATGGGGATGACTCCTGTGAAAGGAGCTCCACGCTACCACCGGGAATGTTGCGCCGATGCCTGCACCGGCGCGTCACAGCGTTGCACTGCCGGCCAACGGCCGGCACTACCGGGCTCAGCGATTGCGCAGCGCGTGTACCGCCGGCGCCACCTGGGCCTGGCGGTCCAGCTCCAGGCCGATCTGGTCCAGCGCATCGGCCAATGCAGCGGCATCATCGTCGCGCAACGTGGCGTGGCCGACCTTGCGACCTTCGCGCGGCTCCTTGCCGTAGTCATGCCAATGACCACTGGCCTGAGCCAGCACCGGCGCGGGGTCCGGCATCGCGCCCAGCCAGTTCAGCATGCAGACGTGGCCGAGCATGCGGGTGCTGCCCAGCGGCAGGCCCAGCACCGCACGCAGATGGTTCTCGAACTGCGAGGTCTCGCTGCCTTCGATGGTCCAGTGGCCGGAGTTGTGCACGCGCGGTGCCATCTCGTTGGCCAGCAGTTCGCCGTCACGACAGAACAGCTCCAGTGCGAACACGCCCACATACTGCAGGTGCTCGGCGACGCGGCGGGCATAGCCGATCGCGGCCTGCTGCTCGGCATCGGACAGCACGGCCGGGGCCACGCTGGCCGACAGCACGCCGTCGACATGCCAGTTGCCGGTGACCGGCCAGGCCTCGAAGCTGCCATCGCGGCCACGCACAGCGACCACACTGACCTCGCGCTGGAAGGCAACGAAGCCTTCCAGGATCAGCCCGGTGCGCTCGACCTGTGCGCCAAGCGCGTCCCATGCAGCGTCGATGTCGGCTTCGCTGCGCAGGCGGAACTGGCCCTTGCCGTCGTAACCGAGGCGGCGGGTCTTGAGGATGCACGGCAGGCCGAACTCGGCGGCCTTCGCGACCAACTCGTCACGGCTGCGGATATCGGCAAAGGCGGGCAGCGGAATGCCCAACTGCTGGAACAGGGTCTTCTCGCTCAACCGGTCCTGGGCCACCGCCAGCGCAGCCGGCGGCGGGTAGACCGGCACGCGGTCGGCCAGGAACTGCGCGCTGTCGGCAGGCACGTTCTCGAAATCGAAGGTGACCACGTCCACCTTGGCGGCGAAATCCGCCAACGCCTGGCGGTCATCGAAGGCACCGACGGTGAGCGGCGCCAGCGGGCCGCTGCAGGCGTCGGCTGCCGGGTCGTACAGTTCGAAGCGCAATCCCAGCGGCGCACCGGCCAGGACCATCATGCGGGCGAGCTGACCGCCGCCCAGGATGCCGACGGTCAGGCTCATTGGCGCGGATCGTCGTGGGCCATCACGTCTTCGGTCTGGCGTGCACGGAAGGCGCCGAGCGCCTGGCCGATCGCCGGCTGGTCGCTGGCCAGCATCGCTGCGGCGAACAGCGCGGCGTTGGAGGCGCCGGCATTGCCGATGGCGAAAGTAGCGACCGGGATGCCGGCCGGCATCTGCACGATCGACAGCAGCGAGTCCATGCCGTTGAGGGCCTTGGACTGAACTGGCACGCCCAGCACCGGCACGGCGGTCTTGGCGGCGATCATGCCCGGCAGGTGGGCGGCACCGCCGGCACCGGCGATGATCGCGCGCAGGCCACGCGGGCCCGCCTGCTCGGCGTAGCTGAACAACACATCCGGCGTCCGATGCGCGGACACCACCTTCACTTCGAACGGAACACCCAGGGCTTCAAGCTTCTGGGCGGCGTGCTGCATGGTTTCCCAGTCGGAACGGGAACCCATGACGATGCCGACAAGCGGCGCGATCGGGTTGGGGGTCATTGGCCGTCACCTGCCTTAAAGACGTATTCTAGCCATCTTCCACGCAAGACGAAGAACCATGGATCGCAAGCTGCTCGACCTGCTGGTGTCGCCGGACACCCGCCAGCCCCTGTCCCTGCTGGATGGCAAGGGCTTGGAAGCCCTCAACAAGGCCATTTCCGCCGGCGCGGTGAACAAGGCCGATGGCAACCCGCTGGCGCAGCCGCTGCGCGAAGCGCTGGTCACCCGCGACCGCAAGCAGGTCTTCCGCGTTGACGACGGCATCCCGGTGCTGCTGGCCGAGGAAGCCATCCCCACCGCCCAGATCGCCGACTTCCCGGCCGCATGAGCGCGCTGCCGACGCCGGATGCGGCCGTTGTCGCCGCCGATGTCGCGCGTGCGCTGGCCGAGGACCTGGGCAGCGGCGACGTCACCGCTGCGCTGTTGCCCGACCAGGCTGACAGCGCGTACCTGCTGTGCAAGCAGGACGGGGTGATCGCCGGTCGCCCCTGGTTCGACGCCACCCACCGCGCGCTCGACCCGGAGGTGCGCATTGAATGGCGTGTCTCCGAAGGTGACGCGGTCACTGCCGGCACCGTGCTGGCCCTGCTGCATGGGCGCAGCCGCAGCCTGGTGAGCGCCGAGCGCACCTCGCTGAACTTCCTGCAGACGCTGTCCGGCACCGCCACGACCACCGCGCGTTACGTGGCGGCGGTGGCCGGCACCGGCACGCGCATTCTCGATACCCGCAAGACCCTGCCCGGCCTGCGCCTGGCGCAGAAGTACGCAGTGCGCTGTGGCGGCGGCGAGAACCACCGCTTCGGTCTGTACGACACGGTGATGCTGAAGGAAAACCACATCCGTGCTGCCGGTTCGCTGCCCGCAGCCGTGGCTGCCGCGCGCCGGCAATGGCCCGCGCTGCCGCTGGTGGTCGAGGTGGAGGATCTGGCGCAGCTGCGCCAGGCGCTGGAAACCGGTTGCGAACGCATCCTGCTGGATGACTTCAGCCCGGACCTGCGCCGCGAGGCCGTGCGCATCACGGCGGGCCGCATTCCGCTGGAAGTGTCCGGCAGCGTGGGCCTGGGTGGCCTGCGTTCGATCGCGGAGGACGGCGTGGACTGCATCTCCATTGGCGGCCTGACCAAGCACGTGCAGGCGATTGACCTGTCGTTGAAGCTGGGCCCGCCGCCGGGTTGAGGCCTACGGGACCTTGTAGCGCCGAGCCCACGCTCGGCTGCTTCTCGATCTGCGGCGCGCCCTGCACGCGCTTCGCGCGATAAGCCGATCTACCGCTTCGCTCGCCGGGCATGGCCCGGCGCTACCGGCTTGGCGGCCTTCACGGCTCGGCCACGCCTGCCTCTGCGACGCTGCCGGCATCCCCCACAGGAGCCGCGCATGCGCCGGATGCTCTTGCCTGCCTGTCTGCTGCTCGCGGCAGCCCCCTTGTCCGCAACGGCCGCCGAAGCCTGCGATGTGCCACCGCGCTTCGGCCTGAGTCCGCTGGCGGTGGCCATCCGCAACACTGCCTGCAACGAGCACCGGCTCTGGTACCGGCCCTTCATCGACCGCGATGGCCGCGCCGCCAGCCTCAGTGTCACCGAGGCCGAAAGCGATCACCTGGCCGACAACGGCCTGATCGCCTGGCAGCGCGTGGCAGGCTACTGGCGCAACAGCGGCACGCTCAACGCGATGGGAAGCATCGCGGGCGCCAGCAGCTGTCTGGCACCGCTGGGCACGCGCTACACCGACAGCGATTGCCGCGCCTTCCTGGTCGACAACCCGTGGTCGGCCGCGTTCATTTCCTGGGTGATGGTGCAGTCCGGCGTTCCCGGCTTCAACACGTCGCCACGCCACATCGACTACATCCGTGCCGCGTACCAGGGCGGCCCCTCGGGCGTGCCCTACCGGCTGGTCGACCCGGCCACCGCCAAGCCCGCGCCCGGCGACCTGCTGTGCTTCCTGCGCGACCGCAGCACCACGCTCAGCTACAGCGGGCTGGTGCAGGCGCTGGGCAACGGTTCGGTGGGCCACTGGAAATCGCATTGCGAAGTGGTGGTGGCTGCCAACCTGGGGGGCGACCAGACCCTGTACCTGGTCGGTGGCAACGTCATGAACACCGTGGCGATGCGGTTGCTGCAGCTGGACCGCACCGGGCTGATCAAGTTGCCTCCGGCACGCGAACGCAACAGTACCGGCATCGACCCCAGCTGCACGCCCGGCCGCGAGGACGAATGCAGCTTCAACCGCCAGGACTGGGCAGCGCTGCTGCAGTTGACCGCCACATCACCGCTGGTGATGCCGTCGCCAACTGCGACGCCAATGCAGCCCGCGCCACCGCAGCCGGTCGTCATACCGCCTCAACCAGTCTCTGCTGGTCCACAACCGACGCGGTGATGCGAGGCGCTTGATCCAGCGCGCGTTCGCCGCCATCTTTGCGGGATCGACCTCTGACGGCTGAAGCCATGCCCACCCTGCTGCTGTTGCTGATTGCCGGCGGAATCATCTATTTCTTCTGGAATGCCGCACGTTCGGCCGCCGAGCGCGCGGTCGAACTGGGGCGCAATGCCTGCCGCGCCGCCGATGTGCAATGGTTGGACCAGGCGGTGCACGCCACCGGCCTGCGCCTGTCGCGCGGCGAGGATGGCCGACTCGGCTTCGAGCGCACCTTCAAGTTCGAGTATTCCTACGATGGCATCGATCGCCATGTAGGCCGCATGGTGCTGCGCGGCGATCAGCTGATCTCATTCACTGGCCCGGGCGCGGCGCGGATCAGCCAGATCCGCGCAGATGTGGACGATGCCGAGGATGTGTAGGACCTGAAGGTGTGCCGACCAACGGTCGGCACCCACACAATTCCGGCACCCGCCGATAAATCCTGCAAAGGAAAACGCCGCCCATCGGGGCGGCGTCGGAAACATTACTTGACCACGCGCAGGTTCGGGCGCCCCTTCGGCGGCGGACTGGCCGGCGGCGTATCGTCCGGCGGCGTGCCTTCCTCGTGCAGCAGCTCGTCGCTGGTCGGCGCGGTTTCGTTGCCCGGAATGTCATCCGGCAATGCCATGCCCTGCCCGGTCTCGCGGGCGTAGACGGCCAGCACGGCGCTGATCGGTACCTGCACCGGGTAGCTGGTGCCGGAGAAGCGCGCCGAGAAGCTCACCATCTCGTTGTCGATCATCAGCCGCACGACGGCACGTTCGGCGATGTTGAGCACGACCCGGCCATCCTTGACCGCCGAAGGCGGGACCTGCACGCCGGGAACGCCGGCGTCGACCAGGATGTGCGGGGTCAGCTGGTTGTCGTTGATCCATTCCACCAGCGCCCGCAGCAGGTACGGGCGGTGGCTGGTCATGTGGAAGAAGTCTTCGGTCATGCGTGAAGTGTACGCGCCCGGCGCCCTGCCGGGGCGGATCGCCTGCACGCCGGTCGGCGTGCAGACGGGTAACGCATGCCCGGATCAGACCGGCAGATCGCGCAGCTTCTTTTCCTGGTCGGTCAGGCTGCGGACGAAACCGGGATGGCGGAAGATGCGGTTGCCGTAGTCTTCGATCGCCTTGCCGTCCTTCGGCAGCGGTACGTCCAGCGACTGCAGGCGCCAGATGATCGGCGCCATCGCGCAGTCGGCCAGGCTCATTTCCGGGTTGAGGAAGAACTTGCTGGCCTTGAACAGCGGCAGCGAGGCGGTCAGCAACTCCTTCAGGCGCTTGCGGCCGGCCTCGGCCTGGGTCTTGTTGCCCAGCTGGATGGCCTGCACCTGCGGCACCCAGTCGTGCTCGATGCGCAGCATGGCCAGGCGGATGCGCGCACGCGACAGCGGGTCGACCGGCATCAGCGGCGGATGCGGGTAGCGCTCGTCCAGGTACTCGCTGACCACCGACGCGGCGTAAAGCACCAGTTCGCGTTCGACCAGGGTCGGCACCGAGTGGTACGGATTGAGGTCGATCAGGTCTTCAGGCGGATTCTGTGGATCGACCGGAACGAAGTCGAAGGTCACACCCTTGGCCGCCAGGACCAGGCGTACACGGTGGCACAGTACATCGTCGTTCGAGGAAAACAGCGTCAGTGTATTGCGCATGCGTACGCTCGCCGCCATCAAAGGCTCTCCCACGACAGGAGACCGCCTGCCGCATCGGCGCCGCCGGCACCGTGCCAGCGATCGACTCCTCCCCGAGTGTGCAACCGACCATCACAAAAGCCAATAGGCCCGTGCGATGGCCGGCGGCAGATTCAGTGAACGTCCTTCCAGTATTCCTTCTTCAACAGATACAGCAGGAAGGTCAGCAGGGCCAGGAACAGGATCACCCACACGCCCAGCTGCTGGCGCTTGAGCGCGGCCGGTTCGCCGGCATATTCGAGGAAGTTGGTGATGTCCCGCACGGCCTGGTCGTACTGCCCGGCATCGACCGAACCCGGCGTTTCAATCTTCAGGCCGGTCACCGGCGGGTCCATGCCCGGCGCTTCGGGCTTGCCATGCACGGCATGCTGCAGGCCCTGCATTTCCCACAGCGGGTTGGGCATGGACGCGTTGGCGAACAGCGCGTTGTTCCAGCCCAGCGGCCGGCTGCTGTCCAGGTAGAACGACTTGAGATAGGTGTAGACCCAGTCACTGCCCCGCACGCGCGAGATCAGGCTGAGGTCCGGCGGCATCTTGCCGAACCACTTCTCGGCATTCTCCTTGGGCATCGCCACCGGGATCGGATCGCCGATCGCCGAGCCGGTGAAGTTGAGGTTGTTCATCACCTCCTCTTCGGTCAGGCCCAGGTCCTGCGCCATCCGCGAATAGCGCAGGTACTTCAGCGCGTGGCAGCCGGAGCAGTAGTTCATGTACAGCTGCGCGCCGCGCTGCAGCGAGGCGCGGTCACCGAGGTCGTTGCCGGCCTGCAGCAGCTTGGTGCCGCCTTCGGCGGCGGAGGCCAGGAAACTGCCCAGCATCAGGGCGGCCGTCAGGGCCAGCCGGACCATCCAGCGATCAGTCATGGGTGGTCACCCTCTCCGGTACCGGCTTGGTCCTGTCCAACCGTGTCCATAGCGGCATGGTGATGAAGAACGCGAAGTACAGGAAGGTCAGCACCCGCCCGATGTAGGTCTCGTGCACGTCGGTGCCCGGGCCGGAACCAATCACGCCCAGCCAGACGAAGCACACCGCCAGCACGCCCAGCATCACCTTCGAGATCCAGCCGCGGTAGCGCACCGACTTCACCCTGGCCTTGTCCAGCCACGGCACCAGGAACAGGATCGCAATGGCCGAGAACATCACCAGCACGCCGCCCAGCTTGTTCGGCACCACGCGCAACATCGCGTAGTAGGGCGTGTAGTACCAGACCGGCTTGATGTGCTCCGGGGTGACCAGGCGGTTGGCCTCGCTGAAGTTGTCGTGCTCCAGGAACAGGCCGCCGAAACCAGGCGCGAAGAAGATGATGAAGGCGGCGATGATCAGCAGGAAGCCGGCGCCGACACCATCCTTGAGCGTGTAGTACGGGTGGAACGGAATACCGTCGGCCGGAGCGTTCGGCGACCAGCGGTTGCCCTTCGGCCCCTTCTTGATCTCCACGCCATCGGGGTTGTTCGACCCCACTTCGTGCAGCGCGCCCAGGTGCAGCACCACCAGCAGCAACAGCACCAGCGGCAGGGCGATGACGTGCAGTGCGAAGAAGCGGTTGAGCGTGGCGTCACTGGGCAGGTAGTCGCCCATGATCCACTCGGTCAGGCCGTTGCCGATCACCGGTATCGCGCCGAACAGCGAGATGATCACCTTGGCGCCCCAGAACGACATCTGGCCCCACGGCAGCACGTAGCCCATGAAGGCTTCGGCCATCAGCACCAGGTAGATCAGCATGCCCAGGATCCACACCAGTTCGCGCGGCTTCTGGTAGCTGCCGTACAGCAGGCCGCGGAACATGTGCAGGTAGACCACGATGAAGAACAGCGAGGCCCCGGTGGAGTGCATGTAGCGGATCAGCCAGCCCCACTCCACATCACGCATGATGTATTCAATGGAGCCGAACGCCTCGGCGGCGTTGGTCTTGTAGTGCATCGTCAGGAAGATGCCGGTGACGATCTGGTTGACCAGCACCAGCAGCGCCAGCGAACCGAAGTAGTACCAGATGTTGAAGTTCTTCGGCGCGTAGTACTCGCTGACGTGCTTGCGGTACACCGGCATCAGGCCCGGTGCGCGGGCATTGACCCAGTCGGCCACGCCGCTGGCGGTACGGCTGAGGATATTGGCCATCAGGCAGCCCCCTGCGGATCGACACCGATGATGATGGTGTTGTCGTCCTGGTAATGGTGCGCGGGCACCTTCAGGTTGATCGGCGCCGGCACGTCCTTGAAGACACGACCGGACATGTCGAAGCGCGACTTGTGGCAGGGGCAGAAGTAGCCGCCCTTCCACTGCGGGTCGTAGGGCTCAGGCCGGATCTCGGCCACCATTTCCGGCGAGCAGCCCAGGTGCGTGCACAGGCCGACCAGCACGGAAATATCCGGCTTGATCGAGCGCAGCTCGGGGTTCTGCTTCAGCACGTACTCCGGCTGCTGGTCCTTCTCGCCGGACTCGGGGTCCTTGAGACGACCGTCCAGCCCGTGCAGCGCATCGAGGATCGCCTTGGACCGCTTGACGATCCAGATCGGCTGGCCACGCCATTCCACGATCAGGCGTTGGCCTTCCTGCAGGGCGCTGATGTCGGCCACCACCGGTGCGCCGGCAAGCTTGGCGCGGGCACTGGGGTTCCAGGATTTGATGAAAGGAACTGCGGTGAATCCGACGCCGACGGCGCCCACCACGGCTGTGGTGGCAGAAAGAAAACGCCGACGTCCGGTGTTGACTGGATCGTGTACCCCATCGTTGGCCATCCGGCACTCCGATATTGATTAGGTAGCTTTAAGGCTGCCAGCGGATCCGGTGGGGGCCAGAGCCGCATTGAATCACGGTTGAGTGTAGCGGAACCGTCGCGCGCCACACAACGCTCTTTGCAAGGAGTGCCGACCAACAGTCGGCACCCACCAGTCTGCGGTACCTACTGGTGGCTCAGGGCGGTGCGGTAACGCTCGGCCAGCTGCCCGACCCGGCGCACGTAGTACTGGGTTTCGCTGTAGGGCGGTACGCCGCCATGGCGGTCGACCGCGCCTTCGCCAGCGTTGTAGCCGGCTGCGGCAAGGGTCAGGTCGCCATTGAAGCGCTTCAGCAACCACGCAAGATACTGCACGCCGCCGCGGATGTTCTGCCCGGCATCGTAGGAGTCACTGACCCCGAAGCGCGCGGCGGTTGGCGGCATCAGCTGCATCAGGCCCTGCGCACCGGCACGGCTGAGCGCGGTCGGGTTGTAGGCCGACTCGGCATGGATGATGGCCCGCACCACCGCCTCTTCCACGCCGAACTCGCGCGCGGCCGAGGTGATCTCGGTCTGGAAGGCCGAGGTGTTCAGGCGCACGCTGCCGAAGTCCACGCGTGGATTGACCCCGCACGCGTAGCAGCGCTCCATGAAGCTGTAGCGGATGGTCCGCACCGGGCCGAGGTTGGCGACCTGGGTCGGGCGCGCACTGGTGTAGTGGCGCACGCCGTCCTTCATGAAGGAATAGACCTGACCGCTGACCATGCGCCCGGCACGCGAGGCGGCCGGCTGTGCCGGAGCAGCTGCGGGCGCGGATGCAGGAGCCGGCGCAACCGTTGCCGGCGCTGCGGCGCTGGCGGCAACGGCAACCGGGTTGCGTTCGATGCTGGCCACCGTGGTCGGCGCCGGCCTGGATGCGGCCACCACCGGGCGCGGCGCAGGACGGGTGTCGCGGCTGTAGCTGATGGTGCTGCAGCGCGCACCTGCCACCCGCTTGCTTACATAACTGGTGACGCCGTCAGGGCCCTGGCACTTGTACAGGGTGCCAGCGCTGGCCGGCGCAGCGGTCAGCGCAGCGATGATGATCGCCGTTGTCCCCAGTATCCCCTTCATGGCGGCGAGTGTCCCAGCTTCGCCGGAGCTTGCCAAGCGATGTGGCTCAGCCTGTGACCGGCGGCACGGCCAGCACCTGGCCCAGCCCGGCCAGGCGCTGGGCCAGTTCGTCGCGCAGGCCCGGCGGCGTGGTCCACAGCGCCACCGGCACGCGGTCCAGGCTGAGGATCTGCGCCAGCATCATGCCCCGGCTCTCGGCCCCCATGCGCAGCAGACAGTGCTCGGCACCATCCGCCTCCAGCACCCCGCACCAGGGAGGAATGCGGCCTTCCAGCTCGGCGCGGCTGCCGGCCAGGCGGACGATGGCCTGCAGCGCGAACGGGGCCTGGCTGACCGCCTGCCGCACCATCACGTCCGGGGGTGCCGGCGTGCGCCGATGCAGGCCGGGCTCGGTGCATTCGCGCACCGCGCCCATCCGGTCCACACGCAGGGTGCGCCAGTCCTGCCGGCCCAGATCCCAGGCCAACAGGTACCAGCGCCGGCCGTAATTGACCAGGTGCTGTGCCTCGACTTCGCGCTGGGTAACAGCCTCCTGCGCGCTGCGGTATTCGAAGGCCAGCCGTGACGCCTGCCGGCAGTACTGGGCCAGCCGTCCGAGCAGGCGTGCGTCGGTGGACGGAAGATCGGACAGGGTGGCCGTCGCTGCATGCACCTCGCTGGCCTGCTGGCGGCGACGGGTCGGCACCAGCGGGTCGAGCTTGGACAGCAGGCCACGCGCGGTGTCGTCGATGCCGGCGACGGTGGCCGAGGCCGCGCGCAGGGCGATGGCCAGGGTGGTTGCCTCCTCCTCGTCCAGCAGCATCGGCAGTACCGGTGCCCCGGCCCCCAGCTGATAGCCGCCGCCGACCCCGGCCGAGGCCTGCACCGGGTAGCCCAGCTCGCGCAGGCGCTCGATATCGCGGCGGATGCTGCGCCGGTCCACACCCATGCGCTCGGCGAGCTCGGCCCCGGACCACTGGCGGCGGGCCTGCAACAGGGCGATCAGGCGCAGCAGTCGGTGGGCGGTATGGCGCATGAAGGATCGAGGACAGAAGTCGTCCGCAATAGTGCCCCAGGATGGCCTCCAGTTCACCACCCACCGCAAGGAGCAATGCCATGAATTCACGCCGGATCACCCTGTACCACGCCGCCCGTTCCCGCTCGAGCGGCGCCGTGGCCCTGCTCGAAGCGCTGGGTGCCGACTACCGCATGCAGGTGCTGGACCTGAAGGCCGGCGCCAACCTGGCCCCGGCCTACCTGGCCATCAACCCGATGGGCAAGGTGCCGGCCATCGTCCACAACGGCGCACTGGTAACCGAACAGGTGGCCATTTATCTGTACCTGGCCGACCTGTATCCGGAAGCCGGGCTGGCCCCGCCGATCGGCGACGCCCTGCGCGGGCCCTACCTGCGCTGGATGGCCTTCTATGGCGCCTGTTTCGAGCCGGCGATGATCGACAAGGCGATGCATCGCGAGCCGCCGCCGCGCCTGATGTCGCCGTACAACGACGCCGAGACCGTGCTGCAGGTGGTCGAGGCCCAGCTGGCGCAGGGCCCGTACCTGCTCGGCGAGACGATGAGCGCCGCCGATGTGCTGTGGGGCAATGCGCTGGCCTGGACCACCGCCTTTGGCCTCGTACAGCCGGCGCCGGCAACAGCCGACTACATCGCCCGGATGAGCGCGATGACCGCCTTCGACCGGTCGCGGCGGATCGATGCGGAGCTGGTGGCGGCGTAATCAGCGCCCCCTTGTAGAGCCGAGCCCACGCTCGGCTGCTCCTCCGCCTTGCACAAGGCAGCCGAGCGTGGGCTCGGCTCTACAGTGATGACCACGCCGGGCTTGGGCTTGGCCGCATGAACGCGGCGGCTGGCGCGGGATGCGGGTAGAATTGCCCGCTTTCCCGCCACCCGAATGGATTAAGCGCCATGACCGGGACGCCAGACGTCTTTCCGCCCGCCACGCCGGGCGGTACCCCGCTCGTTGCCCTGCCCGCTGGTCCGCGCAAGCCCGACCAGGTCAAGGGCAAGCTGTACATCAAGACCCACGGTTGCCAGATGAACGAGTACGACTCGGCCAAGATGGCCGACGTGCTTGCCGCCAGCGATGGCCTGGAACTGACCGATACCCCGGACGACGCTGACGTCATCCTGGTCAACACCTGCTCCATCCGCGAGAAGGCGCAGGAGAAGGTATTCAGCCAGCTGGGCGTGTGGAAGGGCCTGAAGAACAAGGGCCGCGAGGTCATCATCGGCGTCGGCGGCTGCGTCGCCTCGCAGGAAGGCGAAGCGATCATCAAGCGCGCGCCGTTCGTCGACCTGGTGTTCGGACCGCAGACCCTGCACCGCCTGCCGGAACTGATCCGCGCGCGGCGCGAACAGAAGCGCCCGCAGGTGGACATCAGCTTCCCCGAGATCGAGAAGTTCGACCGCCTGCCGGAGCCGCGTGCCGATGGCGCCTCGGCGTTCGTGTCGATCATGGAAGGCTGCTCGAAGTACTGCTCGTTCTGCGTGGTGCCCTACACCCGCGGCACGGAGGTCAGCCGCCCGTTCGAGGACGTGGTGGTGGAAGTGGCCCAGCTGGCCGCGCAGGGCGTGCGCGAGATCAACCTGCTCGGCCAGAACGTCAACGCCTACCGTGGCCCGTATGGCGATGGTGAGTTCGCCGACCTGGGCCTACTGATCCGCACCATCGCCGAGATCGATGGCGTTGGCCGCATCCGCTTCACCACCTCGCACCCACTGGAGTTCAGCGATTCGCTGGTCGATGCGTTCCGCGACGTACCGCAGCTGGCCAACTTCCTGCACCTGCCGGTGCAGGCCGGCAGCGACCGCGTGCTGTCGGCGATGAAGCGCGGCTACACCGCACTGGAATTCAAGTCGAAGATCCGCAAGCTGCGCGCGGTGCGCCCGGACATCTCGATCAGCTCGGACTTCATCGTCGGCTTCCCCGGCGAGACCGATGCCGATTTCGAGAAGACCATGAAGCTGATCGAAGACATCGGCTTCGACCACAGCTTCTCCTTCATCTATTCGCGCCGCCCGGGCACGCCAGCGGCCGACCTGGAGGACACGATCAGCGATGCCGAAAAGCACGCGCGCCTGTCGCGCCTGCAGGAGCGCATCAATGCGCACGCGGCCAGCATCTCCCAGAAGATGGTGGGCACGGTGCAGACCGTGCTGGTGGAAGGTCCGTCGCGCAAGAATCCGAACGAGCTGACCGGCAAGACCGAGAACATGCGCTCGGTGAACTTCCCGGCGCCGGCACGGCTGATCGGCCAGTTCGTGGATGTGGTGATCACCGAAGCGCTGACCAATTCGCTGCGCGCGCGGGTGGTGGCGGAGTAAGGTCTGGGTGTGCCGACCAACGGTCGGCACCCACCGGAAATGATGCCGGCCAGCGGCCGGCACTACCGAATGACAGGCCTTAATCCAATCGCTTGCGGAAGCGCAGGATCGCCAGCGTCATCATCACCACGATGAAGGCCAGCAGCGCCAGCGCGTCGTGCCACAGCTCCCACAGCGAGGCGCCGCGCAGCATGATGCCGCGCACCAGCCGCAGGAAGTGGGTCAGCGGCAGCACTTCCGCCAGCCATTGCACCGGCCGCGGCATGCCCGCAAACGGGAACATGAAGCCCGACAGCAGGATCGACGGCAGGAACAGGAACAACGTCATCTGCATCGCCTGGAACTGCGAGCGCGCGCGCGTGGAAATCAGCAGGCCCAGTGCGAGGTTGGCCAGCACCAGCAGTACTGCGGCCAGGTAGATGTCCAGCAGGCTGCCGCGGATCGGCACCTGGAACAGCCAGGTGCCCAGCATCAGCACCAGCGTGGTCTGCAGCAGGCCAATCGCTGCATAAGGCAGCACCTTGCCCACCATCAGTTCGCTGCGCGACACCGGCGTGGCGATCAGCAGCTCCATGTTGCCGCGCTCGCGTTCGCGCACCACCGCCACGGCCGTGAACATCACCAGGGTCATGGTCAGGATCACCCCGATCAGGCCCGGCACGATGTTCACCGCCGAGCGCCGCTGCGGGTTGTAGAAGCTGGTCACGCTGATAGGACCACTGGCGATGCTGCCTTCGCGCAGGGGACGCGTGTTGCTGGTCGGAAGCGTGTCCAGCGGCACCTGCGCCAGCTGGATCGCTGCGCTCTGCACCACGGTGTCGCTGCCATCGACCAGCACCTGCACTGCTTCGCGACCGTCGAAGCGGCGACGCTCGAAGTCGGCCGGCACCACGATGCCGACACTGATCTCGCCACGGCGCAGCGCCTGCATCAGCTGGTCGGGCGTGTACGCCTCGCTGCGCGGCGTGATCACGCCGGTGGCGACCATGTCCTGCACCAGCGCGCGCGAGGCGGCACTGTTGGCCTGATCGGCGACACCGGCGTCGAGGTGACGCAGGTTGAGATTGATCGCATAGCCGAACAGCAGCAGCTGCATCACCGGAATGCCGACGATCATCGCCAGCGTGATGCGGTCGCGCCGTAGCTGCCGCAGTTCCTTGAGCATGATCGCCCACAGCCGGCGCAGGTTCATTCCGCCGGCTCCCGGCCACGACCACGGGTGGCGGCCACGAACACGTCTTCCAGGTTCGGTGCCACCTTCTCGATGCTGGCCTGCGGGTCAGCACTGGCCAGCGCACGGCCCAGCACTGCAATGTCCGCCGCTCCCTCATTGCACAGCACGCGCAGATGGGTGCCGATCTGCGCCACGCTGAGCACGCCGGGCAGATCGGCCAGTGCGCGGCTGGCCAGGCGCGGCTGCGACGCGGTGACCTGCAGCGTGCGCCCTTCCAGCCGTGCGCACAGTTCGGCCGGCGTGCCGTCGGCCACCAGCGCGCCACGATCAAGGATCGCCAGGCGGTGGCAGCGCTCGGCCTCGTCCATGTAGTGGGTCGAGACCAGCACGGTGGTGCCCGCATCGGCCAGTTCGAACAGGGCCTCCCAGAAATCGCGGCGCGATTCCGGATCGACTGCGCTGGTCGGCTCGTCCAGGAACAGCAGCTCCGGAGCGTGCACGACGGCACCGGCCAACGCCAGGCGTTGCTTCTGGCCACCACTGAGGGTGCCGGCCAGCTGCGGCTGCCTGTCCAGAAGACGATACTGCTGCAGCAGTTCGTCGACCCGCTGCCGGGCCTGCGCGCGTGGCAGATCCTGGATGGCGGCGAGGAATTCCAGGTTCTCGCGTACCGAAAGATCTTCATACAACGAGAAGCGCTGGGTCATGTAGCCGATGCGCCGGCGCAGTGCTTCGGCCTGCTCGGGAACCGCCAGGCCCAGCACCTCGATCTGCCCGGCACTCGGTTCCAGCAGGCCGCACAGCATGCGGATGGTGGTCGACTTGCCCGACCCGTTCGGCCCCAGGAAGCCATAGACCTGGCCACGCGGCACGGTCAGGTCGACATTGTCCACGGCCAGCAGATCGCCGAAGCGGCGGGTCAGGCCCTGCGCGTGCACCGCGATGTCCGCACCGGTGTTCAGAAGCGCACCTGTACCGGAAGGCCCGCTGGCAGCTTCTGCATGTCGCTGTTCCCGTCCACTTCGATCTCGGCCAGATAGCTCAGGCGCTCGACGTCATCACCGGTCAGTGCGTAGTACGGCGTGAACGACGGCTCACTGCGGATCGCACGCACGTGCCCCGTCAGCACCGTGCTGCCTCCCTCCAGCTGTATCTGCGCGGCCTGTCCGACCTTGACCTGCAGGCGCAGCGGTTGCGGCAGGTAGACGCGTGCATAGGGGCGCTCGCCGACCAGCATCACCGCCAGCGGCGCGCCGACCGGCGCCTGGTCCCCCTGCCGGTAAGGCAAGGCATCGACCACGCCGTCGCGCGGTGCGCGCAGCTGCAGCTTCTGCAGGTTGACGCCCTGCACCACCTGCTGTGCCTGTGCGGCATCCGCGGCCGCCTGGCCCTGGGCGATATCCTGCACACGGCTGCCGTGCACCCGCTCCAGCCAGGCCTGCTCGGCAGCACGCGCGCTGGCCTCGGCATTGCCGGCAGCGGCGCGTGCACGATCCAGTTCAGCGGCGGCAATCAGGCGCTGCCGTGCCAACGGCTGGACACGTCGGTAATAGGCAGTTGCTTCGGCAGCCTGTGCGCGCAACGCGGCCAGTTGCGCCTGGGCCTGCGCGATCTGCTCCTGGCGTGGACCGATCTGCAGTTCTTCCAGCTGGGCCTGCGCACGCGCCGCATCAGCCTGAGCCGCGGCGAACTGCGCGTCTCCCCGCGCCGGGTCCAGGCGCATCAGCACGGCCCCGGCCTTGACCTGCTGTCCCTCGCGCACCTCCACCGTGGCGATGACTTCGGCCGCCGGCGCCGGCACCGTGATCCGGTCCCATTCCAGCGTGCCCAGTGCAGTCGGCGTTGACTGCCCACACCCCGCCAGCAGGCCGATGCCCGCCAATCCGATTCCACGCATCCCGTTGCCGATGCCCATGCCATCCCCTCCTGCGACGGCGACACGGTGCCATGTGCCCCGTGCACCCTCAATGATTCCGATCAGCCCTGACGGTTTTTTCACCACACGTGGGCAAGCCTTTTGCTGCAAGGCTCCGCACCACCTATCCACAGGTTGATTCGGCATCATTCCACAACCGCTGTGGAAATCCGCAGGGAGGTGGCTTTGTTGCTCGCCCGGCAACGAAACCTGCACTGCCATCACGATGAATGACCCCGTACAGGCCACCCGTGGCAGTGCTGCCGCAGCGACGAACGGCCATGACGCTTTTTTCACCAGGACCTCATGGGCCTTGTGGCACAAGCATCGCAGAGGTCTATCCACAGGTTTCCGCGTGCCCCGTCCACACCGGGTGTGGAAAACGCTGTATCGACCGTCTGCTGGCCGTGTGCCCCGCACGCGCGCTACCCTTGTCCTCCCTGAATACACTGCGGTGGAAGGCGTCGGCCCCACCCCAAGCAATGAAAAGCATCGATCATCGAGACTTCACCCTGTCGCCGGAAGACAACGAGCGACTGGCCAACCTGTGCGGCCCCTTCGACGGGCACCTGCGCCAGATCGAGCTGAAGCTCGGCGTGGAGATCGCAAATCGTGGCTTCGTGTTCCGCATCAGCGGGCCGAACGAAGCCATCGTCGAGGCGCAGAAACTGGTTGAAGCGCTGTACGCCGAAGCCGGCGAAACCACCTTCGACAACCACGCCATCCACCTGCGCCTGGCGCAGGCCAACGTCGAGCAGATCGCCGAACGCTCCTACGAAGCGCAGGAGGTGGCGATCAAGGTCAAGCGCGGTACGGTGCGCGGTCGCGGTGCCAACCAGGGCCGCTACCTGCACCAGATCGCCACGCATGACATCAACTTCGGCATCGGTCCGGCCGGTACCGGCAAGACCTTCCTGGCCGTGGCCAGCGCGGTCGAAGCACTGAACGAATCGCGGGTGCAGCGCCTGATCCTGGTGCGCCCGGCGGTGGAGGCCGGCGAGAAGCTGGGCTTCCTGCCCGGCGACCTGAGCCAGAAGGTCGACCCCTACCTGCGACCGCTGTACGACGCCCTGTACGAGATGATGGGCGTGGAGAAGGTGGTCAAGCTGCTGGAGAAGAACGTCATCGAGATCGCACCGCTGGCCTACATGCGCGGCCGCACGCTCAACGATGCGTTCGTGATCCTGGACGAAGCACAGAACACCACCATCGAGCAGATGAAGATGTTCCTGACCCGCCTGGGTTACGGCTCCACTGCGGTGGTCACCGGTGACCTGACCCAGACCGACCTGCCCAAGCATGTGAAGTCCGGCCTGCGCGACGCCATCGACGTGCTGCGTGAGGTCGAGGGCGTGAGCTTCACCTTCTTCGAATCCCGTGACGTGGTCCGCCACCCGCTGGTCGCACGCATCGTCAGCGCCTACGACCGCCGCGACCTGCATCAGATCCAACCTGGAGCAACTCCATGACCCGTGGTCCCGTGCGACTGGACGTCGCCGTCAGTTATGCCCTGCCGCGTGCCGGCCTGCCGGCGGCAGTGAGCTTCCGCAAGTGGGTGGCCGCCGCGTTGAAGGGTCGCATCCGCGAGGCCGATCTGGCCATCCGCGTGGTCGATGCCAAGGAAGGACAGTCGTTGAACCGCCACTACCGCGGCAAGGACTACGCCACCAACGTGCTCAGCTTCCCGGCCGAAGTACCCGAAGGCCTGCCCAAGGGCGTCAAGTTCCCGCTGCTCGGTGACCTGGTGATCTGTGCACCGGTCGTGGCACGCGAGGCCGACGAACAGGGCAAGGCGCTCAATGCCCACTACGCGCACCTGACCGTGCACGGCGTGCTGCACCTGCTCGGCTGGGACCACGAGGACGACAAGGAAGCCGAGGCGATGGAGCAGCTGGAACGGGAGATCCTGGCCGAGCTGGGCATCGACGACCCATACGCGGGCGAGCGCTGAGCGGGCCATCGCCCGTCGCCACGACTACAAGGGGATCAAGGATGACTCCGGGAAACAGCTTCACGCCGTTTGCGATGAGCGCGGGCCTGTTCGCCGGCCTGCTGATGCTGGGCGCGTACACCGTGCGTCGCCTCAGCGCTCGTGAACCCGCCGGCAGGCACTGGCTGCTGCGCAGCCTCGCCCTGCTCTCGCCTTTGTGCCTGCTGGCTGGGCTGGCGACGGGCATGATCGGCCCGCACCTCACGGGTAGAGCGGAACCCGCCCACCTGCCCGGTCTGTGGGAAACGTCGATGGTGCTGATACTGGTCGGTGCCCTGACCCTGCCGGTGCTGTGGCGAACGCTGCTGCAGCAGCGGCTTGGCAGGCCGGTCAACGCACTCCCGTTCTTCCATGCCAGCCGCACCTCGTTGCTGGTGCTGTTCGTGCTGGCCGTGATCTACATGAAAGTGGCCAGGACAGCCGCATCGGAACTGATGCCCTGGCTCACCAGCCCGGGCCTGTGGCCGGCAGTGGCGCGCATCGCGGGGCAATCGATGCAGATCGCCATGCTTGCGGTCGTGCTGACCCTCTCACTGATGGTCGCGCGGCGGGCGATGACCGGATTCCTGCGCCTTCTCACCGGGCTGTTCAGGCGCTCACCGGAGCTATGATGGCGGCCCTTCGCCTGCGGAAACCGCCCGTGTCACTGCGCTGCTGCCTGCCTTTGCTGTGTGCCCTTGCGGTCCCAGCCGCCTTCGCTTCCAGCCTGGACCTGCCGGCGCTGATAGAATGCCGCCAGGGCGTGGCCGATCAGGCCGCGCTGGCGCCGTTGCTGGCCGACCCGCTGAAGGCCGTGGCCCAGGGCCTGCAGCCGCTGCCACAGGGCAACCAGTTCATGAGTGAGTTCCGCCTGGCCCAACCGATCAGCGTGTTCGGCATGAGCACCGAGCGGGTGGCCGTGGCCGGCGCCAGCATCATGGCGGTGCTCGACCAGGCCGACCCACGCCCGCTGGCCAAGCGCCTGGCGCTGGAGACCGGCTACGACCAGGACGGCAAGTTCATGGCCGGCCGCGAGCTGGTCAGCCGCGACGTGACCGACCCGAAAACCGGCGAGGCCCAGATCGAGTCGATCATCCTCAGCGTCTCCACCGTGGCCTCCCACCCGGGCAAGACCCTGGCCGGCTGCACCTACAGCCTGGACCTGCCCGAGGAGGAGCCGGCCCCGGCCGCCCCTGCCCCGGCCACCGGCAGTCACTGACAGGCCGTCACATCCTGCTAGACTTGGGCCAACGCCCGGCCTGCCGGGTGCCTTTTTTCCAGAGATGTCAGAAGACGACAGTAGTAGCTCCCCTGCGGAGCACAGTGAAAAGAAGCGCGGCTGGCTTGAACGCCTGACCTCCGCCTTCTCCGGCGAACCCCATACCCGCGACGAGCTGGTCGCTGTCCTGCACACCGCGCAGGAAGAGGGTCTGATCGCCGCCGATACCCTGAAGATGATGGAAGGCGCCATTTCGGTCGCCGAGCTGACCGTGGGCGACGTGATGATTTCGCGCTCGCAGATGGTCTCGCTGCCGGTCGAAGCGCCCTTCCTGGAACTGATGAAGCAGGTGGTCGAATCCGGCCATTCGCGCTTCCCGGTGCACGGCGAAAACAAGGACGACATCCTTGGCATCCTGCTGGCCAAGGACCTGCTGCGCGGCGTGGTTGCCGACAACGGCCCGGCCAACGTGCGCGAACTGCTGCGCCCGGCGGTGCTGATCCCGGAGGCGAAGAAGCTCAATGTGCTGCTGAAGGAATTCCGCCTGTCGCGCAACCACATGGCCATCGTGGTGGACGAGTACGGCGGTGTCGCCGGCCTGGTCACCATCGAGGACGTGCTGGAACAGATCGTCGGCGAGATCGACGACGAGCATGACGAGGCCGAGGATCCCTCGGCGCAGATCGCGATCCAGTCCGACGGCCAGTACGTGGTCGACGCGCTGACCCCGATCGGCGACTTCAACGAGCGATTCGGCGCGACGTTCTCCGACGAGGACTACGACACCATCGGTGGCCTGGTCACCGAGGCAGTGGGCCATCTGCCGGAAGTCGGTGACGAGCTGGCGCTGGACCGTTTCATGTTCCGCGTGGCCCGCGCCGACGCGCGCCGGGTACAGGCCTTCCACGTGACCGTGCTGCCGCCGGACGCGCAGGACGACGCTTGAAGCGCCGCGGCCTGATCCTCATGGTGTGGCTGGCACTGTGCGTGCTGGCCATGGCCCTGCCGCTGGCCGCGTTCGCGCAGCCGGCGGCGGCCCCGCCTGCCGCTACGGCGCCCGCCAGTACTGAAGCCCCCGCCCCGCGCATCGGCGTGGTCACCATGCAGCCGGGCACGGTGTTCTTCGAACGCTTCGGCCATGACGCCATCGTGGTGCTTGATCCAGTCAGCGGTGAGGCGACCTCGTACAACTTCGGCTACTTCGACCCGTCCGAGGACGATTTCATCAGCCGCTTCGCACGCGGCGACATGATGTATTACCTGGTGGCGCTACCGCTGCAGCAGGATCTGTCCTACTACGACGAGACCGGCCGTGGCGCCAGCGTGCAGTGGCTGGACCTGCGCCCCGACCAGGCACGTGCGCTCGCTGCCGATCTGGCCGAACGGGCCAAGCCGGAAAACGCGCGTTACCACTACGACTACTACACCGCCAACTGCGCCACGATGGTGCGCGACACGGTGGACAAGGCACTCGGCGGCGGCCTGCAGTCGCAGCTGTCGGGGCGCTCGCGCGGCAACACCTACCGCAGTGAATCGGTGCGCCTGGCCTCGCCGGCACCCTGGATGTGGCTGGGCTTCGATGTAGGCCTGGGGCCGTTCGCCGACCAGCCGCTGTCGCGCTGGCAGGAAGCCTTCGTACCGATGCGCCTGGCCGATGCGCTGCGCCAGGCACGTAACAGCGATGGCCGTCCGCTGGTTCAGTCCGAACAGGAACTGCTGCCGCACCGTATCGATCCGGAGCCGAAGGAATCCGCGCGCCGCTGGTGGCCGTGGCTGCTGCTCGGGCTGATCGTGGCCGGCGGCGTGCTGGCGCTGCGCCGCCGTCCGCGCCTGCTGGCCGGGCTGGCGCTGCCGTTCTGGCTGCTGTGTGCCCTGTTCGGCGGCGTGCTGGTGTTCCTGTGGAGCTTCAGCATCCACTACGCCGCGTGGGCCAATCGCAACCTGCTGTTGCTTTCGCCGCTGGCGGTGCTGCTGCTGCCCGGGGCGATCAGCCTGCTGCGCCGGCGCGTGCCGGGCCGCATGTTCAGGATCGTACTGTGGCTGCTGGCGGTACAGGCGGTGGCCGCGCTGGTGCTGCACTGGCTGAGCCTGCAGGCGCAGTACAACGTGCAGTGGATCGTGCTGCTGCTGCCCGTCCACGTCGCGCTGGCATGGGTGCTGGGGCGTACTCCTCACTTGTCCAAAACACAGCCCTGACGCACGATGGCGGGCATGTCATTGCCCGCCTCCGCTGCCGCGCCCGCCTCGGCCAACCCCGCCTGCGTCATCAACTGCGTCCACTACGATGACGAGGGCAAGCGCCACGACATCACCCTGGACGCCATCAGCGATGTCATTGCCGGTGGCAATGGCTTCGTCTGGGTCGGCCTCTACGACCCCAATGACGATGTGCTGTTGAAATTGCAGGAAGAGTTCTGCCTGCACGACCTGGCCATCGAGGATGCGCGCAATGCGCACCAGCGGCCCAAGGTCGAGACCTACGGCAATTCGATGTTCGTGGTGGTGACGACCGCGCAGATGGTCGACGAGCGCATCCAGTACGGCGAAACCCACGCCTTCCTCGGCCCACGCTTTCTGGTGACGGTGCGCCATGGCGCTTCGCTGTCCTACGCCCCGGTACGCGCGCGGGTCGAGCGCGAGCCCCAGCTGCTGAAAATGGGCCCGTCGTACTGCCTGTATGCGGTGACCGACTTCGTGGTCGACAACTACCTGCCCATCGTGCACCGCTTCCGCGACACCCTGGACCTGCTCGAAAAGGACATCTTCGCCGACACCTACAAGCGCAGCACCGTGGTGCGGCTGTACGAGCTCAAGCGCGAACTGAACAAGATGCGCATGGCGGTGGCGCCGCTGCAGGACGTGCTGGCACAGCTGCGTCGCTATCAGGGCGAACTGATCCCCGACGAGGTGAAGCTGTACATCCGCGACGTGCACGACCACGCGGTACGCATCAGCGATGTGATCGACACCCTGCGCGAGATGCTGGGCACCGCACTGAGCGTGAACCTGTCACTGGTGACGCTGGCGCAGGGCGAGACGGTCAAGCGGCTGGGTGCGTGGGCGGCGCTGCTGGCAGCGCCGACGCTGATCACCAGCTGGTACGGCATGAACTTCAGCCACATGCCCGAGCTGAGTGAACCGTGGTCGTACCCGCTGATGATCGTTGGCGTGGGCAGTGTGTGCGTGGGCTTGTACCGGCTGTTCAAGCGCGCGAAGTGGTTGTAGATCGTATCGACCAACGGTCGATACCCATCAGGCCGGTAGGCCACGACCGTTGGTCGTGGCGCATTGGATGGTCCATCAAGCCACGTAGACAGTCTTGATGTTCATGAACTCATGGATGCCATGGTCGGCCAGTTCGCGACCGAAACCGGACTGCTTGCTGCCACCGAACGGCAACCGCGCGTCGCTCTTGACGATGGCGTTGACGAACGCCGCACCGCATTCCATCCGCTGGGCAAAGCCTTCGCCGCGCACCGCGTCGCGCGTCCACACGCTGCCGCCCAGGCCGAAACGGGTGTCGTTGGCAACGCGCAGCGCCTCAGCTTCATCCTTGACCCGGATCACCGCCGCCACCGGCCCGAACAGTTCCTCATCGTATGCCGGCATGCCAGGACCCACCTGGTCGAGCACGGTGGCCGGATAGCCGGCATGCGTGCCGGCAATCGGCTCGCCACCGATCAGCACGCGCGCGCCCTTGGCGACGCTGGCCTGCACCTGCTTGTGCAGTTCGTCGCGCAGGTCGGCGCGCGCCATCGGCGCCAGCGTGGTGCCGCGCTCGTCAGGGTCGCCATACTGGCGCTCGCCCGCCGCTTCCACGAAGCGACGGGTGAATTCATCGGCCACCGCATCGACCACGATGAAGCGCTTGGCCGCGATGCAGGTCTGGCCGCTGTTGTCGAAGCGTGACTTCACTGCCGCGGCCACGGTCTTGTCGAGGTCGGCATCATCGAGCACCACGAAGGCATCGCTGCCGCCGAGCTCCATCACCGACTTCTTCAGCTGGCTGCCGGCATTGGAAGCGATCGAGCGCCCTGCCCGCTCGCTGCCGGTCAGCGTCACCGCCTTCACCCGCGCGTCGCGCAGCACCTCGGCGGCCTGGTCGTTGTCGATGTGCAGTACATCGAACACGCCATCGGGCAGGCCGCCGTCACGGCACACCGCCAGGATCAGGTCGGCGCACTGCGGCACGTTGCTGGCGTGCTTGAGCAGGGCCACGTTGCCAGCCATGAACGCCGGGGCCAGGAAACGGAACACCTGCCAGATCGGGAAATTCCACGGCATCACCGCGAACACGCAGCCGATCGGCTCGTAGCGCACGTAGCTGCGCTGGGCTTCGGTGTCGATCAACTGCGGCTTGAGATAGTCTGCCGCGTGGTCGGCGTAGTACTCGCAGGCGGCAGCGCACTTGTCGACCTCGGCAAGCGCCTCGGCCTTGAGCTTGCCCATCTCGTGGGTCATCGCCTGCTGCAGGTCATCGCGACGGGCGCGCAGCTGCGCGGCAATCTGGCGGAGGATGGCGCCGCGGTCCTGGAGCGAGTGATCAGCCCAGCCGGGGAAGGCATCGGCAGCGGCCTGCAGGCGCTGCTCGATGTCGGCTGCACCCATCAGTTCATGGCGGTAGGTCACCTGGCCGGTGGCCGGGTTGATGATCTCGACGGTCATGGGGGATCTCCATCTGGAAGACTCCCATTGTGCGCCGCCGGCCGTGAGCCGGGTGTTGCCGGATCAGCCGTTGTCCTGCCGCGCCAGCTGCAGATCGCGCTGGCGCCGCTTCTCCGCACGCGCATTGATGTACCAGCCGATCACCGCGGCGATCGACACCGCCGACACCAGCAGCGTGGCCAGTGCGTTGATCTTCGGGCTGATGCCCATGCGCACCGAAGCGAACACCTTCATCGGCAGCGTGGTCGAGCCCGGCGTGGCGACGAAGCTGGCCACGACCACGTCATCCAGCGACAGGGTGAAGGCCAGCAGCCAGCCCGCCACCAGCGCCGGCGCGATGATCGGCAGGGTGATGCGGCCGAACACGGTCAATCGGCTTGCGCCCAGATCCATCGCCGCTTCTTCCAGCGACAGGTCCATTTCCTGCAGGCGCGAGGACACCACCACGGTGACAAAGCACAGGGTGAAGGTGACGTGCGCGATCCAGATCGTGGTCAGGCCACGCGCCGGGAACCCGGGAATCGCACCCATCGAGGCCAGCAGCGCCATCAGCGAGAAGCCCAGGATCACATCCGGCATCACCAGCGGTGCGGTCACCAGTGCACCGAACAGTGGCTTGCCACGGAAGCGCTTGAAGCGGGTCATCACCATCGCCGCCAGCGTGCCGAGCACGGTAGCCGTGCAGGCGGTCCAGAACGCGACCACCAGGCTGGTCCACATCGCATCCATCAGCGCGCGGTCGGCGAACAGGTCGCTGTAGGCGCGGGTGGAGAACCCGGCCCAGACCATCGCCAGCCGCGAGCTGTTGAACGAATAGAACATCAACAGCAGGATCGGCAGGTACAGGAAGGCGAAGCCGAGCAGCAGCACGCCCAGCCCCAGGCCCTTTGCGCTACGCGGGCTCATGCCTGCTTCCCTTCCAGCAGGCGCTGCTGGGAACGGTTGAACAGCAGGATCGGCACCAGCAGCAGCAGGATCATCGCCACCGCCATCGCCGAGGCGCCCGGCCAGTTACGGTTGTTGAAGAACTCGTTCCACAGCTGGCGGCCCACCATCAGCGTCTCCGAGCCACCCAGCATTTCCGGGATCACGAATTCACCGATGGCCGGAATCATCACCAGCATGCAGCCGGCGATGATGCCCGCCTTCGACAACGGCAGGGTGATGCGCAGGAACGCCTGCCACGGCTTGGCACCGAGGTCGTAGGCCGCTTCCAGCAGGCGGTGGTCGTGCTTGACCAGGTTGGCGTACAGCGGCAGCACCATGAACGGCAGGTAGCAGTAGACGATGCCGATGTAGGCGGCGGTCGGCGTATCGATCAGCTGCAGCTTGGGCAGGCCCAGGCTGGTCATCAGCGATTGCAGGCCGGTGAACTGCAGGAACTGGTCGAGCAGGCCGTTGCGGTCCAGGATCGCCTTCCACGCATACACGCGGATCAGGAACGAGGTCCACGACGGCAGCACCACCAGCATCATCGCCACGTTGCGCGCGGCCGGTGACAGGCGGGCGATGGCATAGGCCATCGGGTAGCCGATCAGCAGGGTCAGGAAGGTCGAGATCGCTGCGATCTTGATCGAGCTCAGGAAGGCCTGCGCATAGATCGAATCGCGGAACAGCGCCAGGTAGTTTTCCAGGTTCAGCTTCAGCGAGAAGCCGCCGTCGGCGTACTGCAGCAGCCAGGTGTACGGCGGCGAGCCGACCCGGCTGAGCGAGAAGCTGATCATCAGCACGATCAGGAACGGCACTGCGAAGAACAGCAGCAGCCACAGGTACGGGATGCTGATCACCGTGGCACGCAGCCCCGGCAGCCAGCGCTTCAGGCCGGCCGTGCTCATGAGGTCAGCACCACGCCGTCGTTGTCGCGCCAGTGCACCCACACCTCGTCGCCCCAGGTGAGGCCATCACTGGCCCAGCGCTGCGAGTTGGCGAAGTTGGCCAGCACCTTGGCGCCGCTGGGCAAGCGCACGTGGTAGACCGAGTGGCTGCCGAAGTAGGCGATGTCCTCGATCACGCCCTGCGCCTTGTTGGTGTGGCCTTCCGGCTCATCCTTGCCGATCATCACCTTCTCGGGGCGCAGCGCGAACGCGACCGGCTGCCCTTCATAGCCGGTGATGCCATGGGCGATGTAGATCGGCGCCGGGAACAGCGGCGAGCGCACGGTCACATACTCCGGCAGGTCCTCGTCGATCACCCCGTCGAACAGGTTGACCGAACCGATGAACTCGGCGACAAAGCGGTTGGCCGGCTGCTCGTAGACCTCGTCCGGCTTGCCGACCTGCTGGATCCAGCCGGCATCCATCACCGCGATGCGGGTGGCCATGGTCATCGCTTCTTCCTGGTCGTGGGTGACCATCACGCAGGTCACGCCCGACGATTCGATGATGCTGACCAGTTCCAGCTGCATCTGCGAGCGCAGCTTCTTGTCCAGCGCGCCCATCGGCTCGTCCAGCAGCAGCAGCTTCGGCCCCTTGGCCAGCGACCGCGCCAGCGCCACGCGCTGCTGCTGGCCGCCGGACAGCTGGTGCGGCTTGCGCTTGCCCAGATGGCCCATCTGCACCAGGTCGAGCATCTCGCCGACGCGCTTGCTGATCGCGTCCTTGCCCAGGCCATCCTGCTTCAGGCCGAAGGCGATGTTCTGCTCGACCGTCATGTGCGGGAACAGGGCATAGGACTGGAACATCATGTTGACCGGCCGCTGGTACGGCGGCAGCGCGTCCAGGCGCTGGCCATCGAGGGTGATGCTGCCCTTGGTGGGCGTCTCGAAGCCGCCCAGGCAGCGCAGCAGGGTCGATTTGCCACTGCCGGAGCCACCGAGCAGGGCAAAGATCTCGCCCTTGCGCACGTCCAGATTGACGTCGTCGACGGCGACGAAACCGTCGAATTCCTTGCGCAAATCACGAATGGAGAGATAGCCGGGCGCACCGGTCGTGTCGACGACGGCGGCTACCGGCTGGGCTTCAACGGGCATGGGGGCTCCGGGAGCGGGCGGTGGACAGCGGCCGCCATTCTAACGGCCGGGGGCCGCAGGGGATATGACGGAGGCAGGTGGCAGCGGCCGCTGGCCGGCCTCGGGGTCCCGAGGGGTGTCGGTTTTCCCCCGCCATGGTGGCCTGTCCGCTCCAAGGCCTGGGCTCCCCTGGACGACCCTACGGCCATCCCGGCCAGGCGCCACGGGCGTTGGCCCGATCTGCAACGATTTTCAGAACCGGATGTGTTGAAGGCCCGGGACATTCCCCGCGCAATGCCCCGGATCAAGGCCTTGCATGGACCCACACTGGTGATTTCCGCGGACAGCCCCTCCCCCTTCCCGCCCCGCCTGCCGGGCTCCCTGCCTGCAAGGCTGCCACTGGTCATCATCGGCGCCGGCCAGGCCGGGTTGTCGCTCAGCGCGCTCCTGCAGGAGGCCGGCGTCGAGCATCGCGTGCTGGAGGCCGAAACCGTGGGCGCCAGCTGGCAACGGCGCTGGGAGTCGTTCCAGACCAACACCGCCAACGCGACGATGGCCCTGCACGGTCATGCCTATGCCGGCGATGACCCGGAAGGCTTCATGGGCGCCCCGGAGGTGATCCGGCACCTCCGCGAGTATGCCCACGAGCGTTCCCTGCCGATCAGCGAGGGGTGCGTGGTCCACCGGGTCGGGCCCGAGTCCGGTGGCTATGCCATCGACAGCAGCGAGGGGCCGATCCATGCCCAGACGGTGGTGGTCGCCACCGGTGAATACCGTCGCGCGCGGATGCCCCGGGTCCCATTCGCGCCCGCACCAGGCCTCACCGTGCTGCACTCCAGCGACTACCGCAGTCCCGGCCTGCTACCCGAGGGCGCGGTGTTGGTCATCGGCGGCGGCCAGTCCGGCGCGCAGATCGCCCAGGACCTGCGCGACAGCGGTCGCAGCGTGTACTGGTCACTGGCCCAGCGTCACTCGCACACCCGCCGGCTGCGCGGCAAGGACTCGATGACCTGGTGGGACATGGCCGGGCGCATCCACCAGCATGTGAGTGAAGCGGCCGCCGTACTGGCCGGAGAACCGGATGCGCTGCGCAGGGCCCGCACCGCGGAGTTTCCGCTGATCTCGGGCAAGGGAAGCGGCGGCCGGGGCAGCTCGATCAGCCTGCTGGCGATGCACCGCGCAGGCATCAGGTTGCTGGGCCGGTTGCAGGAATTCAGTGGAAACACCGCCCGCTTTGCCGATGTCCGCCCGCAGCTGCGCACCGCGATCGAGGCCACTCGGGCCGAGTATGCCTATCTCGATTCGCTGGCCAGCGCGTACTACGCCACGCGGCCCGAACCGCGCACCGACGATGCCCGTTACATTCCCGAAGAGGTCTATCTGCACTGGGAGCCGGAACCGTCGCCATGCGCGCTGGATCTGCAGGCCGCAGGCATTCGTTCGGTGGTGCTGGCCACCGGCTTCGTCGCCGAATGGCCCTGGCTCGACGTGCAGGGCGCGCTGGATGCACAGGGCTATCCGCTTGGCGACTTCGGCGTTTCCCCGCAGCCGGGGCTGTTCTTCATCGGCATGCACAACCTGCAGCGGATGAGTTCGTCGTTCCTGTGCAACGGCGGCCGTGATGCACGCGACCTGCTGCCGGCCATCCTGCGGCACCTGGGCCGAAGCGGGAGTACCGGTTCCGGCGCAGGGCAAGGGAGCCGCCGGGCATGACCCGGCGGCGCCAGACCGGCTTAACGGCCGGTCTTCACCTCGGTCCACAACCGGGTGTAGAGCTTGTCGGTCTCCGGCGTGTTGATCGAGTACGTGAACATCTTCTCGGCCACATCGGCCGGCGGGTAGATGGTCGGGTCGGTACGGATCGCCTCATCCACCAGCGGGGTCGCAGTCGGCACCGGGTTGGCGTAGTGGATGAAGTTGGTGTTGGCCGCGGCAACCTTCGGCTGCAGCAGATAGTTGATGAACGCGTACGCGGCTTCCGGGTGCTTGGCATCCTTCGGGATCGCCAGCATGTCGAACCACTGCGGGGCGCCTTCCTTCGGGATCGAATAGGCCACGTGCACGCCGTTGCTGGCTTCCTCGGCGCGGTCGCGGGCCTGGATGATGTCACCCGACCAGCCGACCACCAGGCAGGTTCCACCGTTGGCCAGCGAACCCACGTACTGCGAGGAGTGGAAATTCTGCACGTACGGGCGGATCGACTTCAGCAGGTCGGCCGCCTTCTGCAGCTCGGCCGGGTCACCGCTGTGCGGGTCCAGGCCCAGGTAATGCAGCGCGATCGGGATCATGTCCGCCGGCGTGTCCAGGATGGTCACGCCGCAGTCCTTCATCTTGCTGATGTTCTCCGGCTTGAACACCAGATCCCAGCTGTTGGCGATATCGGTGCTGCCGCCGAAGCGCTGCTTCAGCATATCCACGTTGTAGCCGATGCCGGTCGTACCGATCATGTACGGCACGCCGTACTGGTTGCCCGGGTCCTGGGTGGCGATGCGCTTCATCACCGCCGGATCGAGGTTGGCCAGGTTCGGGATCTTGCTCTTGTCCAGCGGCAGGAACACGCCGGCCTGGATCTGGCGGCCGAAGAAGTTCAGCGTCGGCACCACCACGTCGTAGCCACTGTTGCCGGCCAGCAGCTTGGTCTCGACCATCTCATCACTGTCGAACACATCGTAGGTCACCTTGATGCCGCTCTCCTTCTCGAAGGTCGGGATGGTGTCCTCGGCGATGTAATCGCTGTAGTTGTAGACGTTCAGGACCTGGCTGTCCTGCGCGCCGCCGTTGCCACCGCTGCAGGCGGCGAGCATGGCGGAGGCCAGGCCGAGCGTGAGGATACGCAGCTTCATCGGGTGCTCCAGAATGCGGAAAGGGGGGCCGGCGGGGCCGGCAACGGGTGCCAGCCTACCCCCCGGCGGCGGATTTTTCTATTCCAGATGCTCAGACGTTCAGCAGCAGGAACTCGCGCTCCCACGAGCTGATGACGCGGAAGAAGGTCTCGTATTCCTTGCGCTTGACCGAGATGTAGGCGCGGCAGAAGCGCTCGCCCAGCAGCGCCTGCAGCTCGCTGCACTGCTCCAGCCCGTCCAGCGCTTCGCCCAGCGAGCGCGGCAGGTTGTAGCCCAGTTCCTTGGCACTGCCGGTGACCGGTGCGTCCGGTGCCAGCCGCTCACGGATGCCCAGCAGGCCGCAGGCCAGGGTCGCGGCCATCGCCAGGTAGGGGTTGGCGTCGGAGCCGGCGAAGCGGCTTTCCACGCGCATGTTCTCAGGCGTGTCCAGCGGCACGCGCAGCCCGCAGGTGCGGTTGTCATAGCCCCAGTGCACGTTGCTCGGCGAGACCTCGCCGAACACCAGTCGCCGATAGGAATTCACATTCGGCGCGAAGAACGCCATTGCCTGCGGCACGTACTTCTGCAGGCCGCCCAGGTAGTGGCCGAACACCGGGCTGAACTCGCCTTCGGCATGGGTCTCGCCGGCGAACACATTGCTGCCATCGCTCACCCGCACCAGGCTCTGGTGGATGTGCATGGCGCTGCCCGGCTCGTTCTCCATCGGCTTGGCCAGGAAGGTGGCATACACCCCGTGGCGCATCGCTGCCTCGCGCATGGTGCGCTTGAACAGGAACACCTGGTCGGCCAGGTCCATCGCATCGGCGTGGGTGAAGTTCACCTCCAGCTGCGCTGCGCCGGATTCGTGGATCAGCGTGTCCACGTCCAGCTTCATCGCGTCGGCGTAGTCGTACATCAGGTCGAGGATCGGGTCGAATTCGTTGACCGCGTCGATCGAGTACGACTGCCGCGCGGTTTCCGGGCGCCCGGAGCGGCCGGCCGGTGGCAGCAGTGGGAAGTCCGGGTCGGTGTTCTTCTGCACCAGGAAGAACTCCAGCTCCGGCGCCACCACCGGGCGCAGGCCCAGCTCGGCGTAGGCTGCCAGCACCCGGCGCAGCACATTGCGCGGTGCCAGTTCGTGGGGCTCACCGTTCTTGGTGTAGCAATCGTGGATGACCTGCGCGGTGGCATCGGCCGCCCACGGCACCATGCGCACCGTGTCCGGATCGGGGCGCAGCATCATGTCCGAGTCCGACGGCGAGGTCAGCTCGTAGTAGTCATCAGGGAACTCGCCGGTGACGGTGGTGGCGAAGATGCCTTCGGGCAGCCGCGTGCCGTAGTCGTGCGAGAACTTGTCGGCGGGAATGATCTTGCCGCGCGCGTTGCCGGTGATGTCCGGCACCAGGCATTCGACCTCGGTGATGCGCCGCTCCTTCAGCCAGCGCAGCAGGCTGCTTTCCTGCGGTGCGGGGGGCGTGGCCGTCTTGCGCGGGCGCGTTCGGGAACTCATCGGGAATCCAGTCGGTTCTGTTGGTGCTGCCGGCAAGCTTGGCCGAACGCACGGAAAATAGCGTGATAGAACGGCGCCTGCATGACACGCCACTCCGGGTGCCACTGTACGCCGAGCACGAAACGATGGTGCAGGCTGCGCGCCGCCTCGACCAGTCCATCATCAGCCACGGCCTCGACCTGCAGACCCTGCGCGAGGCGGGCAATGCCCTGCCCGTGCACCGAATTGACCTGCGCCCGGTCACTGCCGTGCCACTGCGCCAGCCAGCCATCGGCAACCAGGGTAACCGCGTGGGCCGGTCCGTACTGCACCTCCACCGGCGCCTGCGGGTCTTCGCGATGATCGGACAGGCCCGGCACCGCATGCACCTGCGGATGCAGGCTGCCACCCAGCGCGACGTTCAGTTCCTGGAAGCCGCGGCAGATCGCCAGTACCGGAACATCCTGCGCCAAAGCCTCACGCAGCAACGCGAACGCATTGGCATCACGGGCCGGGTCATGCGGATTGCCCGGCCAGCTGCGACCGCCCTCGTAGTGCTGCGGTTCGATGTTGCTGACCGCGCCGGTCAACAGCAGGCCATCAAGCCCCTGCAGCCAGTCGCCAGCCGGCAAAGGAGGCTGCAGGCTCGGCAGTACCACCGGGGTCACTTCGGCGGACTCGGCCAGCGCGCGCACGTACTTCTCGCCGGCCACCGCGAAGCGGTGATGGCCGAGCACGGTACTGTCGGTGGGCAGGCCCACCCAGGGCAGGCGGCGCATGGAAAAACTCCTTGACGTGCCGACACGTTACCCGTCGCCCGGCGAAGGCGGCAAGTCGTCGCCGTCACACCATGGCTGTCACGCATCGGCGAAACTACTCGGGTGAATGCTGATCGTCCTCCCCCGCTCCCCCCTCCCGCACTGCGCCCGCGAGGCCCGCGGTGAGCGCCGCCTTCCCGCCCAGCTGGTACGCCGCCAGCCTGCCAGAACCGCCCGCACTGCCCTCGCTGCAGGGTGAGGTTCAGGCCGATGTCGCAGTGCTCGGCGCGGGTTATACCGGCCTGACCGCCGCACTTGAACTGGCTACCCGTGGCCAGCGCGTGGTGGTACTGGACGCGCAGCGGATCGGCTGGGGCGCGTCCGGTCGCAACGGTGGCCAGGCGCTGGTCGGCTATGGCTGCGAGGTGGACGAGCTGGAGCGTCAGCTCGGTCGTGATGATGCGCGCCACCTGTTCGACTGGTCACGCGACGCGGTGCAGGCAATGCGCACACGCATCGATCGCCACGGCATCGACTGCCATTGGGTGGAAGGCCACGCCAGCGTCGCCATCCGCGAACGCCATGAGCGCGACCTGCAGGCCAACTGCGAGCATCTGCAACGCCACTACCACTACCCCATGCAGTGGTGGGACCGTGATGCCTTGCGCGCACAGCTGGACAGCCCACGCTACCGCGCCGCGATGTTCGATCCGCTCAGCGCGCATCTGCAGCCCCTGGCCTATGCCCGCGGACTGGCCGATGCGGCGCGTGCGGCCGGCGTGGTGATCCATGAGAACTCCGCAGTGACCCGCGTGCAGCGCGGACCGCAGCCCACCCTGCATACCGCGCAGGGAAGCGTGCGCGCTGCGCAACTGGTGGTGGCCGGCAACGCCTGGTTGCAGGGCCTGCTGCCCGAGCTGGAACGGCGGATCATGCCCGTCGGCACCTATATCGGCGCCAGCGCGCCGCTGGGTGCCGAGCGCGCCCGTGCCCTGATCGGCAACAACATGGCCGTGGCCGACACCGCCTGGGCACTGGATTACTTCCGTCTCAGCCACGACCATCGCCTGCTGTTTGGTGGCCGTGCCAGCTATTCAGCACTGCCCCCACCCGGCCTGCGCGGGGTGATGCAGCGGCGCATGCACCAGGTGTTCCCGCAGCTGGCCGACGTGCCACTGGAGCAGGTCTGGGGCGGTTATGTGGACATTACCCGCAACCGCGCCCCGCATTGGGGCCGGCTGGACGGCAATCTGTACTTCGCGCAGGGGTTCTCCGGCCATGGGGTGGCCGCCGCCGGGCTGGCCGGCGAGGTGATCGCCGCCGCCATTGCAGGCCAGAGTGAGCGCCTGGACGTGTTCCAGCGCCTGCGGCATGCCCCCTTCCCTGGCGGCCGGCTGCTGCGCACGCCGCTGCTGGTGGCGGCGATGTCGTGGTACAAGCTGCGGGATGCGTTGTGGTGAACATCCTGCATTTACGCGTGTATGGAACGTTCTGAAGAACACATCGGAGCGCTCATCGTGCCGCACGCGTCACAGATTTTCACGCAACATCTGTGATGGACGGCTCGTCAGATTCCTAAATGCGCAGCTGCGCAATTGCATAATCGTTCGCAGACCGATACCGTCCTGAAAACCGGGCCCCGCGGCGAATGGATGCTGACAGGGGACACGTAGGAGAGGGGGACGTGCGATTGGACTGGTGGAAAGAAGGATTGTTGCTGAAGGTGCGCATTCGACCGGCTGGCCTGATGCTGGCCTTGCTTTATGCAGTTGCTTATTGGGCAACCCGACAGTTGTCGCTTGATCAGTTCTATTTACCAGCCGGCATCCGGGTGGCAGCCGTGTTGTTGTGCCCGCCACGCCTTTGGCCCTATCTGCTGTTGGGCGAATATGCGTACTTTGCACAATCCCGCGTGCCGATGATCGAGAAGTACGGCCTGACGTGGGTCATCGTTGCCTCCGCGTTTCTCATGCCAGCGGTGATGCTGATTGTGAAGCTGCAACGGCGGCTGATGGCAGAATCGCAGACGATCGGCCTTTTGCTGATTGCCGCCGCTTCCAGTGTCGTTATCACTCTGCTCAACCTGAGCTTTTCCCATCTACTTTGGCCGACACCCCCATCCACGCCCTTCCTGACCAATGCGGCTCGCTACAGTGTGGGTGACTTCATCGGCATTCTGACGGTAGCCCCCATCGCCATGCTGTGGGCGCGACAGGACGTGGAGCAGCAGTGGAGCGCGCTAAGAAAAGTCCCGATGCTGGCATCACTTTCATTGATGCTGCTGATCGGGATAGCTGCGACTCAACTGCCCACAGAGTGGATTGCATTGAAGGCAACGTTCCTGCTGCTGTTGGCACTCCCAGCGACCACGCTTACCTGCCTGTACGGCTGGAAGGGCGCTGCCCTTGCAGTTCCGACACTCAACATGGTTATCGGTCTGACCACGCCCAACACCCATCCAACCGCATTCGATCCAGCGGCCTTCATCACTCAGCAGATCATGGCGATCAGCGGCATCGCATTGCTACTGCTCGGGTCACGCATTACCCACTTCTACCACCGCTACAGACTGCGAGAGATGGGGGAAAGGGACGCTATCCATCTTGCCAGGAGCTCGCAATTAGCCAGCGAGATGGAGCTGCGTGAACGCGCCCTGCATCTTCGCAAGCTCGGCGACGGCATCGATACTTCGCTGGTTGAACTGGCCAACTGGCTCATGGCTCATGGACATCACGCAGTGGCCAGCAGCCTTTTGCATACCTCAAATGTCCATTCGCGGCTGTTTCGCGAACAGACAAGCATGGTCTATCCCTCGGGCTTGGAGCACCTTGGGCTTTACGTGGCCTTGCAGGCTGGTGGCATCCGTGAGTCATGGAAGCTGACGGAGCGCGTTCTTCGCCCGGATCTGAAAGGTGACCCCTGTAACCTGAGCGTGGAACTGCAGTTGGCTGCCTACCGGACACTCATTGATGCGGTCTCCATTCTTCTCAAGCATGAAGGTGGTCAAATTCGCATTCGTGCCAGATGCGGCAGAATGGGCTCAAGGCGCGGAATCCTCATGGTCGTGTCACTGCTGGATCCGCATGGGCGCCTTTCCCAGCAGACAACCATGACCGCGTTCGAGCGACTGACCGGGCGAACCCTCGCCTATGACGGGACCGTTGACTGCTATCGCAACCGGGTCAGGATTCTGTTCCTCGACCGCGAAACCAATCTTGAGACCGCGCCCGGCAATCCATCGCCGTACAGCTGTCCCGCACCTTCTGCGCTGCAGTAGTGCATTTCACAATCAAGCGACCGGATCGAGCCAAAGCAGTGAAATGGCATCAGCATGTCCCACACCACCCTGTTCCAGGATGTCACGGGCACCCGGCGAGCACCGGGCGCCCATGCAATCCGATGCTGAGGCTCGCCGATATCCCGGCAGCAGGCCCTATTAAGGTGCCTCTACCGCCCACAACGTATCAGCTCCGCTCGCATATCTGACAAGCGTGAATGAAGCAGCCCGATAGATAACCGTTCTGGTGCCCTTACTGGGAACAGGCAGGCGCTGTTCCGGCAACGATACCTTTGCGGATGGATCACCTGCAGGCAGTACCCAGAACGTTCCAGCAGCATTGCCGATCACAATGTGCACGCGCCCCGCGAGATCATTCACCTGGAAATAATCCATGCCATCGCGCTCGAACCCGTAGACCAGCCAACCGGGATCCACGCTCAGGTTTTCCGCCAGCGGAACCGACTGACCGAGCCCTCGGGCAGCCATCTTGACTCCATGGTCATCACCCGGGGCTAAAGCAAACACAGACAACGGCACCAACATCAACGCACCAGCAAATGCATGAATTCGTGAATTTCTCACACTGACCTCCAGGTTGGATGCAATTTGCATCATGAAGGATGCTACCCAATTCCATTAGCATATGCCGGGGCGCACTCCGTAGCGTCTGTCGGACATAATCCGCTGGGGCCATTCAAACCCATTCCCCGCTGACGTTGCGCCCGAAACCGCCGATACCTGTCCAAAAAAATTTGCAATCGAGCCAGCGCCCCAAGCCTGCCTTGCTGTAGGTCGCTATCGATGGCGACCACGGTGCCCCGTGCCGGTGAACATCCGGGTGCGTTCGCAGGCATGCTGCTCGCGACGATAACACGCCGAACAACATCAACCGCCAAGCATGGTTGGTATAGCGGCTGGAACGCGATCAGAGCGTCGCCACATTGGTTGTGGATGATTCACCGTCCGCACGTGGCCAAGCCGCCACGCTACTGCGCGTGTACGGTCACGATGTATGAGAAGCGGCCGATGGCAGCGCAGAGGGGGGCCAGACACCTCGATTGCACCTATCTCCAACTGTCGATAGTGTCTGCGGAAGTAGCCAGCCATTATTGGCCGGGAGACGAGAGGTTCGGACTTGGACCGATTCAAGAAGGCAATTGAACTGAGTTTCCGGATCCGTCCGGTCGGTCTTGTGCTGGCCGCCACCTATGCTGCCAGCTGCCTCATATCGCGTCAGTTCTCGCTGGATCAGTTCTTCCTGCCCGCAGGTATCCGGGCAGCGGCGCTGCTGATCGTCCCGACCCGTCTGTGGCCCTACCTGCTGCTGGGCGAGTATGCGTACTTCGCAACGCTGCGCATTCCTATGATCGACTCCTATGGCCTGGATTGGGTCATTCTGGCTTCGACACTGCTGATGCCGATGGCGATGCTGGTGGTCTACCTGCATCGAAGGAGAATGCCGTCCGAGGCAGCCACCGGCCTCTGGCTGCTGTCGTTGTCGATCTGCACGGCACTGTTCGTCCCGGCTCTCAACCTGAGCATTTCATATGTCCTCTGGTCGAATCCTCCGCCGAGCAACCTGCTGGACGCGGTCGACCGAACGATCTTTGGCCACTTCGCGGCCATCATTACCCTGCTCCCACTGGCCTTTCTTTGGGCGCAGCGGCACGTGGATCCCAGTTGGAGCACCCGCTTTGTCGCGCCTACAGCTGCGGCGATCCTGGCGATGCTGATACTGGGGTTGGGCATGCAACTGACAGACAGCAGCGCCCATACCACCCGCACACACCTTGTCCTGCTGGCGGCTCTGCCTGCCATCGCCCTGACCTTCATGCATGGCTGGCGTGGCGCTGCCATCGCGATTCCGCTGTTGAATCTCCCACTTCACGGCGCTACGCCCAGTACCGGCCTGCCCTCCTCTTTCGACCTCGGTACGTTCGCCACCCAACAGAACATGGCTGTGATCAGCGTCGCATTGCTCGCACTCGGATCCAGCATCAGCTATCACCATCAACGCGCACAGGCCCGTTGGCAGGCTGAACGGAACGCCCTGCGTCTGGCACGCAGTTCCCACCAGACCAGCGAGCGTGAGCTGCGTGAACGCGCGGCCCATCTGAAGCATCTAGGCGAGGGCATGGACAGTTCGCTCAGCGAGATGGTCAGCTGGCTGAAGGATCAGGGTCATCATGCCGTGGCGAACAGCCTGCAACACGCGTCATCCGTGCACTCACGTCTGTTCCGCGAGCAGGCCAGCATGGTCTACCCCACCGGGCTGGAGCAGGTCGGGTTGTACATCGCGCTGCAAGCAGGCGGCGCATGCGAGATCTGGAACAACACGCATCGCGTCATTCCGCCCAGGCTGGCGGGTAACCCTTGTCTGCTGACTGTAGATCTGCAACTGGCCATCTATCGCTCCTTGATCGAGGCGGTGTCACTGCTGCTGGAGCTGGAGACCGGGCAGGTCTGCGTGCGTGCCCGAAGTGGCCGGGCGGGCGGACGTCGCGGCATCGTTGCTGTCGTGAGCCTGCTCGACCGTGGTTGCACGCTGTCGGCACGCACCACCGACCAGGCCGTCGAGCGCCTGGCCGGTCGAATGCTTGCTTACGGCGGCAAGGTCAACTGCCGGGGCAATCGGCTGCGACTGGTCCTGCATGAATCGATCAGCCTCGCGGCGCCAGCGGCGGCCTGACACGGAATCTGGCCCAGCGCGCAACGTTCGCCGCTAAAGTTACACCCGAAACCGCCGCTATCCGTGCCGAGCCCTCCTTCGTGAGCCACCGCATCATGCCCGTCCTGCCGCAGGCCGCCGTCGATGGCGACCTGGCCGATCCCCTGCCACAGCGGATCCTGCTGGTCGAAAATTCCCGTGCGTTCACCGGCATGCTGCGCGAAGCCATCGAACAGCGTCTGGAACTGCCGGTGGTGATCGCTTCCACCCTCGCCGAGGCCGATCGCCTGCTCGGCGAAGGTGGCGGCTGGTTCCTGGTGCTGACCGGGCTGGTGCTGGCCGACGGCGACCGTGATGCGGTGGTCGAGTTCTTCCTGAAGCGCGACCTGCCAACGGTGGTGGTCAGCGGCGTGTACGACGAGGACCTGCGCAAGCGCGTGCTGCAGCAGCAGATCATCGACTACGTGCTGAAGAACACCCCCGGCAGCATCGACTACCTGGTGTGGCTGGTGCAGCGGCTGGAACGCAACCGCCGCATCGCCGCGCTGGTGGTGGACGATTCGCCGTCCGCGCGTGGCTATGCTGCGGCCCTGCTGCGCATGTACGGCCATGAGGTGCATGAAGCCGCCGACGGCAACGAGGGCCTGGCTGCGATCGAGGCGCACCCGGCGATCCGCCTGGCGGTGGTCGACCAGGAAATGCCCGGCATGCAGGGCGTGGAGTTCACCCGTCGCCTGCGCACCCTGCGCTCGCGCGACAAGGTGGCGGTGATTGGCATCTCCGGCAATACCGATGCCTCGCTGATCCCGCGCTTCCTGAAGAACGGCGCCAACGATTTCCTGCGAAAACCCTTTTCGCGCGAGGAATTCTTCTGCCGCGTCTCGCAGAACGTGGACCAGCTGGAACTGATCGGCACCCTGCAGGATCTGGCCACCCGCGACTTCCTGACCGGCCTGCCCAACCGCCGCTGCTTCCTGGAGCAGAGCCAGCGCCAGCTGCCGCAGCTGCAGCTGCATGGCCAGTGCGTGGCGGTGGCGATGATCGACATCGACCACTTCAAGCACATCAATGACACCCATGGCCATGAAGCCGGCGACGATGCACTGCGTGCGGTGGCCGGCGCGGTGGCCGCACATGCGCGCAGCCAGGACCTGATCGCACGTTTCGGTGGCGAGGAGTTCTGCCTGCTGGTGCCGGACATGGAACAGGACGAGGCGCTGCTGTACTTCGAGGAACTGCGCCAGCGCATCGCCGCGCTGGAAGTGGACATCGGCACCGCCACCCTGCGCATGACGGTCAGCATCGGCCTGTGTTGCCTGCGCCCGCAGCGCGATGCGCTGCACCGGTTGATTTCCGAAGCCGACCGCCAGCTGTACCTGGCCAAGGCCGGTGGCCGCAACCGGGTCAGCTGCACCACGGTGGCCAGCCCGCTGCGCCCGCGCGAGCCTGCCCTGCCCTGAACGGCCCGCTTTGATCCAGATCAACGCCGCACCCGCGCGGCAGTTCTACAGTCGGCCCCGACATACGCATGAAGGGGAGCCGGGGATGGCACTACTGGTCTGGCAGGACGATCTGAACATCGGCATCGATGTGATCGACCAACAACACCGCCGCATCATCGAGATGCTCAACCACCTGCACGTGGCCCAGGCCAGCATGCAGCGTGCGGCGGTGGGTGAAGTGATCGATGAGGTGGTGGACTACACCATGTCGCACTTCGCGTTCGAGGAAGAGCTGATGGAGGAAGCGGGCTATCCGTTCTGTGCCGCGCACAAGCGCGTGCATGAGGTCTTCATCAAGCGGGTATCGGAATACCGCATGCGCTTCCAGGCCGGCGAGGACATCAGCGATGAACTGCGGACCATGCTCTCGCGCTGGCTGTTCAACCACATCCGCGGTGATGACCAGGCCTATGCCGAACAGGTCAAGGCGCACCTGAACCAGTTCGCCCGCGAACACCAGGGCGGCGGTTGGCTGGGGCGCACGCTCAAGCGCTTCTTTGGTTGAGCTGCAGCGCGCGCCGGTGCAGTGCCACCAGCGCGCACAGGGTCGCCACCGCGGTCAGGCACAGGTAGTAGCCCACCGCGACCAGGCCGAAGCGTTCGGCCAGCCAGGTGGCCAGGTACGGCGCTGGCGCCGCACCGAGGATGCCGGCCAGGTTGAATGACAGCGACGCGCCGGTATAGCGCACCTCCACCGGGTAGATCTCGGCCAGGAAGGTGCCGCAGGGGCCGTAGGTCAAGCCCATCAGGAACAGGCCCAGGCACAGAAAGCCGGTGACCAGCCACGGGCTGTGCGGCTGGAACAGCGGCGCGAACAGCACACCGAAGCCGACGATCAGTACGCTGGCGACGATCATCGTGCGCCGCGTGCCCCACCGGTCGCCATAGCGCGCCGACAGCGGGATGCCCAGTGCGAAGAACAGCATGCCGGCCATCTGCATCAGCAGGAACTGCTCGCGGCTGTAGCCCAGCACCGCAGTGCCATGGCCGAGACTGAACACCGTCATCAGGTAGAACAGCACGAAGGTGGCGAACGCGCCCAGGGTGCCCAGCAGCATCGGCACCGGATGATCACGCAGCACGGTCCACATCGGCAGCCGCACCGGCGCCTTGCGCTCCAGTGCCTTCTTGAAATCGGGTGTCTCGTGGATGTTCAGGCGCACCCACAGGCCAAGGCCGACCAGCAGCGCGCTGGCCACGAACGGAATACGCCAGCCCCATTGCAGGAAGTCGTCCTGGCTCAGGCAGCGGCCAAGCACGAGGAAGATGCCGGCCGACAGCAGAAAGCCGAGCGGTGCGCCCAGCTGCGGGAACATGCCGTACCAGGCGCGCTTGCCCGGCGGTGCGTTCTCGGTGGCCAGCAGCACCGCCCCGCCCCATTCCCCGCCCAGGCCCAGACCCTGGCCGAAGCGGCACAGCGCCAGCAGCGCCGGGGCCCACAGGCCGATATGGGCATGGGTGGGCAGCAGGCCGATCAGCACCGTGGACAGGCCCATGGTCAGCAGCGCGGCCACCAGTGTGGCCTTGCGGCCGATGCGGTCACCGAAGTGGCCGAACACCGCCGAGCCCACCGGGCGCGCGATGAACGCGACCGCAAACGTTGCCAGTGACTGCAGCAGCGCCGCCTGTTCACTGCTGTCCGGGAAGAACAGGTGCGGGAACACCAGCACTGCAGCCGTGGCGTAGATGTAGAAATCGAAGAACTCGATGGTGGTGCCGATCAGGCTGGCCAGCAGAACTCGACTGGGGGAATTCACGGGCGGCGCGGCAGCGGTGATCGTCGACATCGGCAACACGGGTAACGGCGGATCGTCCGATTCTGCCACGGGCCGATGGCCACACGGGGCGATGGTTTCAGCCGACACCGATGCCAACGAATTTTTTCCTGCCGCCCGCTAGGCTGCGCCACCGGTCCCTGCATGGATGCTTTGCCAATGACTGCAGTCGCGCTGTCGTGGTCCGATTCGCCGAAGCTGCCGCGCATGGCGGCATGGCTGGTGGTGCTGCTGGTGCATGGGTTGATGGCAGTGTGGCTGCTGGGCAGTGGCAGGATGACGCTGCGCAGCGAGGAAGGTTCCAGGATTTCATTGCGCTGGATACCTCCGGAGCAACCCGTGCCGACGCAACAACGCCCGGCACACCCCACCGCAGAGGCAACGCGTCCGGCCCCCTCGACAGCGCCACGCCCGACCCCGGCTGCACCCACGGATGCCATTGCACCCGCGTCCGAGGAACCGCCTGCACCGGCGCCACTGATGCTGGACCTGCCTGCGGGCAGCATCGATGGCGGTGACGGTATCAGCGCGGCGGGCGTGGCGCCACGCCTGATCGGTCGGCGCGAGGTCCATCCCGCGTTCGGGCCGCGCCGCAATTACTTCCGGATCCGTCGGCAGATGACCCCCGAGCAGATCGTGCATGGCGTGGCGCAGCTGCTGGGGTTGTGGCCACCGGGGTACATCGTCGACCCGTGCGAGCTGGGCAAGCAGGACATGGACTATTTCCAGAACGCCGTCGAAGAAGCCGACCGCGACATGCTGCGTGCGGCAGTGCTGCAGGTGAGCACCCGCTGCCGGTAGCGGGCACGCCTTTGTAGAGTCGAGCCATGCTCGACTGCTCTTGCCGAGACGCAGCCGAGCATGGCTCGGCGCTACAGAAAAACGAACGGCAGTCGAGCATGGCTTGTATGTTCCTCCCGGCTCCTACGCGGTATGTAGGAGCCAGGGTGGAGGGACCGTCAAGCATGCATCTGCGGATACCAGCCGACAGACGAGTCGAGCGATCCCCATCCCGCACACGAACGTCGAT